>NZ_CP016353.1:345833-691666 GCF_002240355.1 Prauserella marina | reverse complement strand
GGACCGTGCTGCCGCCGCCTTCACGAGCTGGGGCCACGCGTAGGCGGGGCATCCGTTGCGGGAAAGACCGGTGTCGATCTTGAGGTGCACGCGCGCTCGTTTGCCAGTACGCCGCGCGGCCTCGGCGATTCTGGCGAGTTCGGCCTCGGAACTCACGGCGAGATCGACGTCCTTTTCGATTCCCCCGGCGAAGTCTGCCTCAGCGGTGTCGAGCCAACTGAACAGCCGCGCGGTGATACCGGCCTTGCGCAATTCCAGCGCCTCGGCCAGCGAACAGGTGCCGAGCCAGGTCGCTCCCGCGCTGATCGCCGCACGGGCGACCGGAACGGCACCGTGCCCGTAGGCGTCGGCCTTCACCACCGCCATGGTCTCGGCTCCCGAGGCCGAAGCTCGCCCCGCGAGGAGGGCGACGTTATGCCTTAGGGCGCCGAGGTCGATCGTGACCTCGGCGCGAGGCGAGTGGTGTTCAGTCATGGTGGAACAACTTTCCTGGCTGACGGTCAGAGTTCGTGGACGAGTGCGCGCGAGGCGAGGTGCCGTTGCCTGATGGCCTCACCCGTTTCGAGGTCGTCACCTTCCGGGTCTCGCCGAGTCGCGACACTCCCCTGCCAGGCAGGCGCCTCATCGGTACCCGCGAGCGCCCACGCCGCCTGACGGGCGGCGCCGATCGCGACGTGCTCGGCTGGTTCCGGCACGGCGACGGGGACACCGAAGACGGAAGGGGCAACCGTACGCACGGCTTCCGACTGTGCGGCTCCGCCGATCAGCAGCACCCTGCGGACGGTCGTGCCGTGCTCGCGGACCGCTTCCAGCCCTGCGGCGAGTCCGCACAGCATGCCCTCGACGGCGGCGCGGGCCAGGTTCTCCTGACTCATGTTCGTGCGCCGCAGCCCGAGCAGTGTTCCCGCGGCCTCGGGGAGGTTCGGGGTGCGCTCCCCGTCGAGGTAGGGCAGCAGGGTGAGCCCATCCGCACCGGGCTGCGCGCTCAGCGCGAGGCGGTCGAGTTCGGCGAGTTCGACACCGAGTAGTCCGGCGGTGGCGGTGAGCACCCTCGCGGCGTTGAGCGTGCAGGCCAGCGGAAGGAACCGGCCGGTGGCGTCGGCGAACCCGGCGACGATGCCGGTGGCATCGGCGGCGGGGCGCTCGCTCACCCCGAACACCGTCCCGCTCGTGCCGAGGGAAACCACGACGTCGCCTTCGGTGAGTTCCAGCGCGAGCGCGGCGGCCATGTTGTCGCCGGTGCCCGCGGAAACGAGGACGCCGTCCGGCGTGTGCCCTGCGGTCTCGGCTGGGCCGAGGACCCGTGGCAACTCAGGGTTACGGCCGCCGAAAGCGGTGGCGAGAATATCGGTCCGGTAGGCGCGTTTCGCGGGCGAAAAGTAGCCGGTCCCTGACGCGTCGCCACGGTCGGTCACCGGTTCGCCGCCGACCAGCCGCCAGGTGAGCCAATCGTGCGGCAGCAGCACCCGGGCGACGCTGTCCGCGAGTTCCGGTTCGTTCTCGGCCATCCACCGCAACTTGGTGACGGTGAAGCTCGCTACCGGGACGGACCCCACGGCCTCCGCCCACTTCTGAGGGCCGCCCAGTTCGCTCGTCAGATCGGCGGCCGCTTTCGCTGACCGGGTGTCGTTCCACAACAGCGCGGGCCGCACGACGTCACCGGCGTCATCGAGCGTCACCATGCCGTGCTGCTGTCCGGCGACCCCGATCGCCGACACACCGTCGAGCAGTCCCCCGGTCGCTTCCCGCAGCGCCGACCACCACACGGCCGGATCGATCTCGGTGCTGTCCGGATGCTCCGCGCGCCCGGTACGCACCACCTGCCCCGTGCGGGCAGCACACACCATCACCTTGGTCGACTGGGTGGACGAATCGATCCCCGCGACCAGAACTTCGCCGTTGTTGTTCATATCCCTGAGCTTTCCTGCTCGATGCCCGCACTGGCCAGTACCACCCTGGTGCCCGCCGCCCGCAGCGACTCGATCTCGGCCGAGGGCACCTGATCATCGGTGATGACCACGTCGTAGGCGCTGACGTCGCCGTAGGCGTAGGTGGCCGTCCTGCCGAACTTCGAATGGTCGACGACAAGCACATTTCTGTTGGCCGCCGCGACGACCGCTTCCTTGAGGTCCGCGTAGTCCCGCACCGGGTGGTACAGCCTGGAAGCCGCCACAGCGGTGGCCGAGACGAAACCCACGTCGGCGCGGATCCGGCGCAACGCCGACAGTGCGTCGGCACCGACGCACGAGTCGAATTCGGTGTAGCGGCCGCCGAGTACGACCACCTCGCCGCGGCCATCCTCGCCGACGATCCGCGCGATCTCCAGCGAATTGGTGACGACGGTGATTCCGTCCCGTTCGGCCAGCCTACGGGCGAGCGGGAACAACGTGGTCGAGTCGTCGAGAAACACCGTCTGCGCCTCGGCCACCTCCGTGATGGCCATGGCACACAGCGCCTCTTTGTATGGCAGGTGAAGGCCCTCTCTGAAACGCTTCGCCGTCTCCATCGTCAACGCGGGGTATGCGGCTGCCCTGCCCCTGAACTTGCGTAGCAGCCTGCGGTCGGCGAGGTCGTCGAGATCCCTGTGCATCGTCATGAGGCTCACCGAGAAGCGGGACGTGAGGTCGTCGATCCGGATCTCTCCCGCCTCGATGACCGCGCGCAGAATCGCCTGTCTTCTCCGCTCGACGGCGGCGTCAGGCTGGCGTGTTCTGGGCATTGGGCAACACTACGGGCTTGATGACGGTGGGATCCTTCGCCGCGATGGTCAGCGCCTTTTCGACATCGGCGAGCGGGAAACGATGGGTGACGAGCCGGTCGAGGTCGATGTCCCCGCTCCCGGCCAGCGCGAGGGCGGTCGGCCAGGTGTTGGCGTAGCGGAAGGTGCCGGTGACCTCGATCTCGGAGCCTTGTACGTGCGAAAGCGGCAGCGGGATCTCGTCGCCTCCCATGCCGATGAGCACGACCCTGCCCGCGCGGCCGACCTGGCGGATCGCTTCGCCGATGGCGCTGGGGACGCCCGAACATTCGAGGAGTACGTCCGGTTCGAAACCGGCGTCGGTGAGTGGGGTCTTCGCGACGTCGATGGTGCCGGTGGCGCCCAGTTCCGTGGCAAGCCGCAGCCGATGGGGGTTCACGTCGCTGACGACGACCTCCGTGGCCCCGAAGGCGCGGGCGGTCTGAGCCGCGACGAGCCCGATCGGGCCGGCTCCGGTGATCAGGACCCGCGATCCGGGGGCGATCCTCGCCTTGCGGCAGCCCCACACACCGACGGAGAGCGGTTCGAGCAGGGCGGCGGCTTCGTCGCTGATCGTGTCCGGGACCGGGTAGGCGAACTCCTCGCGGAGGACGACGTACTCGCCGAAGGCGCCGTCGACGGGTGGGGTTCCGAAGAAGCGCATGCGGGGACACAGGTTGTAGCGGCCCGCCCGGCATTGGGCGCAACGCGAGCAGGGAACTCCGGGTTCCAGCGATACGCGCTGTCCCGGTTCGTGGAGCGTGGCGCCCTCTCCCGTCGCGGCCACGACGCCGCTCGGTTCGTGGCCGAGGATCAGGGGGCGGTCGACGACGAAGTCGCCGATGTGCCCGTGTTCGTAGTAGTGGACGTCGGAGCCGCAGGTGCCCACGGCGAGCACGCGCACGAGCACCTCGCCCCTGCCTGGCTTTGGGACGGGGCGGCGTTCGGTGACGATGTCGCGAACACCGTTGAGTACCGCGACCGCCATGTCGCCGGGCAGGTCACGGTCGGTGGGAAGGTCGTGCACGAGTGTCGGCTCCCTTGGTGTGTCGGGTCGCCGGCAACAGCATTTAGCCCGCTAAATGCTGTTCGGGGCCGCCGGGGCGGACGAGCGGCAAGTGCCGACGAAACCAGCCGCCACGACTCTTCTTACCAGAGAAACCGCTCGCTTCTAACACTCAACTAGTTAACTCGACCCGTCCAACCCGTCCCCTAACCGCATTTAGCCCGCGAACTGCGGTCGGGGCAGGGGGGAGACGGGGTAGCCAACCTGCGGCTATAGTCATGTTCTTGACTAGTCATATTTTTGACTATGAGGAGTGGCATGGCACTTCGGCACGCGGTGCTCGCGGCGCTGCTCGACGGCGAGCACAGCGGCTACCAGCTCACCAAGATCTTCGATCGCGGCATCGCCAACTTCTGGTACGCCGCCCCCCAGCAGCTCTACGCGGAACTCACCAAGCTGGAGTCCGCCGAACTCATCGAAGGCAGGCACGTCGTTCAGCACGGCCGCCCCGACAAGCGGGTCTTCTCCATCACCGACGCCGGCCTCGCCGAGCTGGAAGCCTTCGCCAACCGCCCGGCCAAGCCGCTGCTCTTGCGCGACGACCTCGCCGTCAAAGTGCACGTCGTGGACCACATCGACCCCCGCCCCGTCATCAGCGGACTCGACGAACGCGCCGAAGCCGCCGCCACCAAACTCGCCTTCTACGAACACACCCTCCGCGAACTCCGCGGCGAACTCGACGAAGCGACCTTCCTGCGCAGCGGGGAACGCGTCGGCCCCTACTTGACCTGCCTCGCCGGTTGCCGGCTCGAACAGCTCACCCTCGACTGGTGCCACGACACCGCCCTGCTCCTGCGCGAACGGACCAACACCGGAAGTAGGCACACATGACTTTCGCCCGCTACGTCGCACTCGGCGACAGCCAGACCGAAGGTCTCGGCGACGGCAACGAACTCGACGGCTACCGGGGCTGGGCAGACCGGCTGGCCGAACGGCTGGCAGGCGACAACCCAGGGCTTGGCTACGCCAACCTTGCCGTGCGTGGCAAGCTCGCCGCCGAGGTCCACGCGGAACAACTCGCACCCGCGCTCGCGCTCCGCCCCGACCTGGCCACCGTGATGGCAGGCATGAACGACCTCATCCGAGGTGGTTTCGACGCCGCCCGAGTCGTCGGCCACATCGAAGCCATGTTCGCCGAGCTCACCGGGGCTGGCGCGACCGTCGTGACCGTGACCTTCCCCGACATCGGCAAGATCACCCCGCTCGCCACGCCACTGCGTTCCCGGGTACTCGACCTCAACGCGCGAATCATCGCCGCCGCGGCGCGGCATGATGTACTCGTCGTCGACACCTATCCACACGCGGTCACGACCGACGACCGGTTGTGGAGCGCCGACCGGCTGCACGTGAGCCCACTGGGACACGCACGCATCACCTCGGCCGTGGCGAAGGCGCTTTCCCTCCCCGGCGATCACGAGGATTGGACTCGGCCACTTCCCCTGTTGCCGCGTCGTACACCGTGGCAAGCGACAGTGACGGAGCTGCGGTGGCTCGCGTCATTCGCGGGTCCTTGGCTCTACCGCAGAGTGAGGGGCCGGTCCTCCGGGGACGGTCGCGTCGCGAAACGGCCCGAGCTGGCTCCCGTCACGGTTTCAGCGCACGGACCTGGCGGACGGCATCCGGAATAGCCGCCAGCACACCTGCGGCCGACACCGGCACCCCATCAGCACCGAGCTGCCCCGCACGAGCATGCACGTCGGCCGCCACACCCGCTGCCAGCCACGGGTCGAGGCCGGCGGCGAGCAAAGCGCCGACCAGCCCCGACAACACGTCACCCGAACCGGCCGTAGCCAGCCACGATCCACGCGCGGCGTTCACCAGTACCCGCCCGTCTGGGTCGGCGACGATCGTGCAATGTCCCTTGAGCAGCACGACGGCGTTGAACCGGTCTGCCGCTGCCCGCACTGCCCCCACCCGGTCCGGCCCGGGCGGCGAGCCCGTCAACCTGGCGAACTCGCCGTCGTGCGGGGTGAGAACTAGCGGCGTGCCAGGGTCACGCGCGTCCAGCACATCCGGCTGGTGGGCGATGATCGTGATCGCATCGGCGTCCGCGCACACGGGAACCCCTTTGCCGAGCGCGGCGGCGAGCACGTCCTTTCCTTCTCTCCCGGTGCCGATGCCGGGTCCGGCAACCCATGCCTGCACCTTGCCCGCGTCCGTGATGGACCCGGTGGCAACGATTTCCGGCCAGTGCCAGCGGACGACATCGGCCGAGGTGCCCGCGTATCGCACCATGCCGGAGGTCGCGTGCACAGCGGAGCCCGAGGCGAGCACGGCAGCGCCGGGATAGGTCGCGGATCCGGCGGCTACTCCGGTGACTCCTTGCGTGTACTTGTCATCGGATGGCCCTGGCATGGGCCAGGCCGCCGCGACATCGGCCACGTCGAGCTGAAACAGGTCCGGTTCGCCGAGTTCGCCGGAGAGACCGATGTCGACCAGTACGACGTCGCCGCACCGTTCGGGATTGAGCACGTGCACCGGTTTGCGGGCTCCGAACGTCACGGTGCGGTTCGCCGACACAGCGGGCCCTTCGACGGCACCGGTGTCCGGTTCGACTCCGCTCGGCAGGTCAACGGCCAGCACGGGCGCCGCGATGTGGTCGACCAGGGCGGCCGCGTCCGGCCGGAGTGGTCCCCGCGCCGCGATACCGACGATCCCGTCGACGACGAGGTCGGCACTTGCTATCCATTGTGGACTTTCCTCGACGGACAGAACTCTGCCGCCGGAACGCTTGAGAGCGGCAAGCCCTTGGGTGTGGGCCTTCTCCGGCGCGAGCAAGACGGCGGCGACACCGACCCCCCGCTTGCGGAGAAAGGCGCCGGCCCACAGCGCATCACCACCGTTGTTTCCCGCGCCGACGAGCAGGACGGCACTCCGGCCCGCGACGGCACCCGCGTGCTCGTCAAGCATGGCGGCAGCCTGGATCGCGACACCGTGGGCGGCGCGCCGCATGAGCGCGCCCTCCAGAGTGCCGGCGAGCAGCCGCTCCTCGGCCTGACGAATGTGATCAGTGGTCCAGATACCCCGCACAGGGCCCTGTTTACTCCACCGTCACCGACTTCGCCAGATTACGGGGCTTGTCGACGTCGTAGCCACGAGTACGGGCGATTTCGGCTGCCAGTACCTGTAGCGGCACCGTCGACACCAGCGGTTGCAGAAGTGTCGGTACGGCTGGGATTTCCACGAGCTCGTCGGCGAACGGCCTGACCCGGTCGTCGCCCTCCTCCGCGATCACGATCGTGCGCGCGCCGCGGGCCTGGATCTCGCTGATGTTGGAGACGAGTTTCGCGTGCAGCATGGCCCGCCCCTTCGGGGAAGGCATCACGACGACGACGGGCAACCCTTCCTCGATGAGGGCGATGGGCCCGTGTTTGAGCTCGCCCGCGGCGAAGCCCTCCGCGTGCATGTAGGCGAGTTCCTTCAGCTTGAGCGCACCTTCGAGTGCGACGGGGAAGCCGACATGCCTTCCGAGGAACAGCACGGCTTTCGAGTCGGCGAGCTTCCGGCCCATGTCCCGCACTTGATCCACAGTAGACAGTACCTTGTGGACTGCTGCGGGCATGGCCTCAAGTTCGGCGAATTCCCTGGCGACCTCGTCCGGGTACTTGGTTCCCCTCGCCTGCGCGAGCGCGAGACCCACCAGATAGTTAGCCGCGATCTGCGCGAGGAAAGCCTTCGTCGAAGCCACGCCAATCTCCGGGCCCGCGTGCGTGTACAGCACGGCGTCGGACTCGCGGGGGATCTGTGCTCCGTTGGTATTGCAGACCGCGAGCACTCGCGCTTTCTGCGCGCGGGCGTGCCGCACCGCTTCCAGCGTGTCGGCGGTCTCCCCGGACTGCGAAACGGCGACGACGAGCGTGTCGCGATCGAGAACGGGGTCGCGATAGCGGAACTCGCTCGCCAGCTCGACCTCGACGGGGAGGCGGCACCAGTGCTCGATCGCATACTTGGCGACGAGCCCGGAGTGGTAGGCCGAGCCGCAGGCGACGACGAACACCTTGTCGACGTCGCGAAGATCCTGCTCGGAGATGCGCTGCTCGTCGAGCACGATCTTGCCAGCCTCGAAGTGCCCGCGAAGCGTGTTGGCCAGCGCGTCGGGCTGCTCTTCGATCTCCTTGAGCATGAAGTATTCGTGGCCGCCCTTCTCGGCGGCGGAGAGGTCCCAGTCGACCGTGAACGGTTTGCCCTGCGCGGGCTCGCCGGAGAAGTCGGTGACCTCGCAGCCTTCCCTTGTGATCACGACGAGCTGATCCTGGCCGAGTTCGATGGCCTCCCTCGTGTGCTCGATGAAGGCGGCGACGTCGGAGGCGACGAAGGTCTCGCCGTCGCCCACCCCGACGACGAGCGGGGAAGATCGGCGCGCCGCGATGATGACGTCGGGCTGGTCGGCATGGGTGACGACGAGTGTGAAGGCGCCTTCCAGCCTGCGACACACGGTGCGCACGCTCGCGGCGAGGTCCCCCGCGGTGGAGCCGTCGGCGTAGGCGCGGGCGATCAGGTGTGCGGTGGTCTCGGTGTCGGTGTCGCTGTTGAGCTCGATACCGTCGGCTTCGAGTTCGGCACGCAGCGCGGCGAAGTTCTCGATGATGCCGTTGTGGACGACGGCGACCCGTTCGCTGCCGTCGCGGTGGGGGTGGGAGTTGCGGTCGACGGGTGCGCCGTGGGTGGCCCACCGGGTGTGGCCCATGCCGGCGGTACCCGCGAAGGCATCGCGGCCTGCGGTGTCGAGTGCGGCCTCCAGGTTGGCCAGGCGCCCCGCTTTGCGTTCGACGGTCAGCGCGCCGGCGCCGTCGAGCACGGCCACGCCAGCCGAGTCGTACCCTCGGTACTCCATTCGGCGGAGGCCGCCAAGTACCACGTCAAGCGCCTGCCGATGCCCGACATATCCCACGATTCCACACACGTCCCCCAGGGTAACGACACAGTGTCACCATCATCGCCCGGCACGGCAGGACCGCGTTTTGCCGGCGAAACGCGGTGGGGCGCCCCTCCCCGACCGCAGTTCGCGGGCTAAACGCGGTTGGGGCTCGCGCCGCGGAACCACTCAACGCACGGTGACCGGGTATGCCAGCCTCGGCCTGGTCATTCGGATACCCTCCCAGCCATGGCCAGCAAGCCGAAGCAGTTACTTGAGGACCTGACCCACCCCGGTCCGCACGACGTGCTGCGTGGCGACCTCGCGCTCGTCGGCCTCCCCGGTGTCGTCTACACACCGGCGCGGGGGCTCAACCTGCCTGCGATCGCCTTCGGCCACGGCTGGCTCCAGCCCCCCGGTCGGTACCGCGAACTGCTTCGCCACCTCGCGAGCTGGGGCATCGTGGCGGCGGCTCCTGCCACTCAGCGTGGTCCGCTGCCGTCACACCGCGCTTTCGCCGCGGATCTTCGCTCGGCGCTCGACCTGGTCACCGGCGTTCGCCTCGGCCCGGACGGCATCAGTGTCGATCCGGCGAAGGTGGGACTGGCTGGGCACTCCATCGGCGGGGGGTCCGCCGTTCTCGCCGCCGCGAGTGAACCCACCCACACCATCAGGGCCGTCGCGACCATAACCGCCGCCCAGACGATGCCACCGGCCACCATCGCGGCACAGACCGTCACCGCACCCGGCCTTCACCTGGTCGCCGACGAGGACATGGTCGCGCCGGCCGAGGGCAATGCCGCCGCCATCGCCGACGCCTGGGCCGGTCCGGTCCGGCTGCGGACCCTGCCGAAGTCGTCTCATCTCGCGGTCACCGAAGGGATGCACTGGAGCCAGCCACTGCTGCACGGCAAGCCCCACAGGCCGACTCAGCGCACCGTCCGCGCACTGCTCACCGCCTTCTTCCTCACCGAGCTGACCGGCACGGACCGATACCGGCCCCTGCTCGAAGCCGACCTCAAAGCGGCGCATCTCACGCTCGACCGGGAGCCAGCGGCTCGCTGAACACCCCCAGCAGCGCACAGCCCACCGAGCCGTCGTTCTCCACGCTTGTCAGCGGCCGATCCCTGGCGCCCCAGCAGGGCCGCGACCTGGAACGGGCCTGTCGCGGCACCCACATCACCGACCACGTCGGCAGGGTTCAGCACCACCTGCGGCAGCGTCCCCCAAACAGCATTCCGCCCGCTAACTGTTCCGCGGTGGCCGGCTCGCCCACCGCGACGCCGGTCTGGATGAACAACTGCCGCAGGCAGATTTCGAGCGCCGAAGCAAGACCACCGTCGACGGCAACCCTCGTGCGCGCCCGATGCCATTCGAGCCAGGCAGGTTAGGCGCTGTATTCCTCGACCGACCCGCACACGACGCCACTCGCCCTCCCCGAGGCCAGCAGCCGCGCGGCGCAGGCAACACCCCGATCCCGGACATCCGCCCGCCCGCGACCGGCAAAGGGCGTCTTCCCGATACCGAGGACGGAAATCGCCGACCAGGCCGTGATCACCGGCTTCCCCGCCGTGGTCACGGCCGCTTGCGCAGCAAGACGACCGCGTTGTTGCCACCGAAGGCGAGCGCGTTGCTCCGCACCCATCCGCAGCTCGGCCTCGACCGCCGGTCGACCTCAAGCACCCTGCACACGAGCCGTTTGATCTCGTCGGCCCGCTACATGACGACGGCGTTTATTTCAGCCAGGAGCTGTTGGAGAAATCGTCATCGTCGAACTGATCCTCCTGACGGGCGTGTCGCGCCCTTCTCGGCTGAGGCGGTTCCCGCCGCGCCTCGGGCAATTCGAGCGACGGCGCCGGAGGCGGGCTGGCGCTTCCCGTTCCATAGTGGGAAAAGGTGGCTTCGCGTTGTTCGTCCTCAGCGCCGAATCCCATGACGTCGATCTTGCCCGACAAGGACTTCTCGGTGTTCCAGCCGCCTGCTTGCTTCCGCCTGCGCCCGAGTTCCCCGAGGTGTTCGGCCGCCTTCGCGGCGACCTTCCCCTGTGCCAGAAGGCTTTCCCTGGACCGTTTCCTCACGCTCGCCGCGTTGCGTTCTCTCAACGCCCTGCGTTCGGCCATCTCCCTGCCGATGGCCTTGATCCGGGAGACGGCCGCCTCGGCTTTTCCCCGCGCCATCAGCTCTCCTGTCCTCGTGCGGTCACCGGTCATACCAGATCGAGCGTTCGTCCTCGTCGTGCAACGATCCGCTGATGCGGTTGCCGCCAACCGTATTGCCGAAGATGCCACCGTCGATGCGATACGGGTTGGTGGTGCGGTCCTGGTCTCCCGATTGGTTGCCGTAACCACCCATCATGCCCATGCCACCGGCCCCGCCGCCGGTACCGCCTTGGGCCGCGGGAGGCGCATCACCCATGCCACCCGGTGCGGTGGCGATACCCGCCTGCGCGGACCCCGCAGAGAGCGTCGTCGCCTGCGCTGGATCCCGCACCTCGCCCTCGTCGACAATGTCGCCACCGGTGTCCACATCGCCCTGCTCACTCATGTCGGCAAGGGCTCCGTGGTGCCCACCGCCAACGTTCGCGCCGGGGAACCCACCACCGTCCACCACCGAAGGGGTGACGGGCTCGCCGTCGCCGTTTTCTCCTTGCACCGCAACGGAAACCGGAGCTCCCGGCATCGTGCGGATGGATTCCCGCGGAGCGATGGGGTCCTGCGTTTGCCCTGACTCGTTCCTGTTCTCTCCGAGCGTGTACGTCGTCGGCGACGGCGTGCCGTCATCGAAGGTGACCCTTGTCGGCCCCTCCGGTCCATCCGGCTGCTCCGCGGCGATCGTGAGATCACCGTCCTCGATGTGGATCTTGCGGTCGGGGCCAGGGCGGTACACCTGTTCTTCGCCTTCCTCACCGGAGCCTTCCGGCCCGAACTGATCACTCGCGCTGTCTTCGCCGGCACCGAAATCGAGTTGGTACACCTTCGGTTCGCCCGTCCCGTCGTCGATGAAGACCTCCATCTTGCCGTCTTCGTCGGGCTCGGTCATTTCGAAGGTGTTGTCATCCTTCTCGACGGTCAACGTGCCCCGGTCGTGCCCGGAGTCCTTGATGGCCTCGTCGATCGGGCAGGGCTTGCCCGCCTCGGGATCGATGTCGAGATCGTCACCGGTCACCGGATTCGAACCCGGTTCTGCCGCCCCTTCCCCTGGCTCAGCAGCGGGTGGTGAGGATCCACCACCTGGGCTGCCCCCGTTGATACCATTTGCGTCACCGCTCGGCCCGGTCCCGCCGTCCTCGGGTTGCGGCGTTTCCGGCGGCGGTAGCGGGTAATCACCGCTGTCCTCAGGGAATTTGTTCTCGTAATCCTTGAGGAATTCGTTGAGGTCACCCCACGCCCGATCGACGGCTTCCTTCGTGTCCTTACAGACGCCGGTGAACCGCTCGTAGAGGTTGTCGTACAGGTCCGGGTTCCACGAATTCTGGATCCAGGTCTTGCATTGGGTGATGGCCAGCGCTTTGTTCTCATCGTTGAGGGCAAAGTCATCGGCTCTCAGCGTCGATTCGAGATTGCTGCCGGTCTCCGCGTCGACCCACGCGGCCACTTCGAGAACCGCGTCCTGAGAGTCGAAATCCCCTCGCGCCAACGTCATCACCTTGCTCGCGGTTCCCGGAATCGCGGCGCCCACAGTGGACTGATACATGGCGATGACCTCGCCGGCCTTGGCCTTACAGGCTTCGTACACCGCTTGGACCGCGGCCTCGATAACGTCGGCCGAACCCTCCAGTGCTTCGAGCAGATCGCCGATGTTGGGAGCGATGTCCTCGCTGTACTTCTGATAGGAGGCGTTCGCCCCGTCCCCGGTCCAGTCCTGGTACAGGGTGTTGAGGTTCGATTCGGTGATGTTGTGCAGATCCTTGAGCGTGTCGTGCGTGTCCCTGAGCCGCTGTGCCTCGTCCAGGAACTTCCGGAAGTCGATACCTCGCTGCTCGTCGAACGCCCTCTTGATGGCGTCGTAGGTCAGCGGACTGTCGATGTGCCTGGACTCGCTGGGTGCCTCGTCGTCGATGGGAATGAAGGTCTCGAACACTTCGAGCGCCGGTTCGGCGAGGTCGAACAATTCGTCCGACGTCGTAATGGCGCCGCTGCCGGAACCTGGGGCCACGGCGTTGTCGAGTTCCGACTGGTTGTCACTGATGCGCCCCGTGACCTGCCGGTCCCGGTAGCCCTCCGTCTCCGACTCGCTCTCGGCCTGTTCGTAGACCGTATCGACGTCGGCGAGCCCGTAGCCGTAGTAGTTCCCATCGAGGTTGTACTGGTCGACGTACGCCGTGGCCGCGGGGTTGAAACCGCCAGCACGCAGGTACGCGACGAGCAATGCTTCTTTCGTCTGCGCGGAAACGTAGGGGTCGTCCAGCAGCGCCTGTGTCTCTTCCCAGGTCTTGCTCACAGCCCGCTCCCCGACTGGTTCACCGAGGACTGCTGTTCGGCTTCGGCGGACGCGTACTGCTCACCGGCGCCGCCGATCGAGCCCGCGAGAGCCAGCAACGAGCCGCACATGGCCATCGCGCCTTCGCCGAGAGTCCGCACCGCGGCCGTGTAGCCGGCGGCCCGCTCGGCGTGGGCGATTCCGAAGTCCGCCCCGGCGACCTCGGTCGCTCCAAGGTTCTCGGCCTCCGGCTGCGCCTCTTCCACCGCGTCGCTGATGGCTTGCGCCTGGCTCACCATGCTTCCGGTGTCGGCCGTGTAGCCGTCCGGCGCGCTGACACCCGAACTGGACGAATCGTCGCCGTTGCCCCTGGGTACCGTGGTCACTCCAGCTCCCCCTCAAGCTCTTCGTGTGCGAACGCCGTTACGACGCGCGGAGAAACGACCCGGTGCCGTCGCCAACGCACAAAATGTACCGACGCGCAGGTCAGCACGCACCGAGATGAAGGATTTGCGTTTCCAAACAGCGCAAGGGATTCCGGCGGTCAGGAGACAGTGGCGACCACGCCGGCGAGCCGGTCCGCCGCGGCCTGGGCGATGTCCTCAGCCGTCGCCTCGACCATGACGCGCACCAGTTGCTCTGTTCCCGACGGCCGCAACAGGACACGCCCTTCGGCGCCCAGTTCGGCAGTCACCGCGTCGACGGCCTCCTTCACCGCTGGCGAGGCCGCGACCGCGTTCTTGTCGGCGACCCGCACGTTGATGAGCACCTGGGGCAGCCTGCGCATGACACCCGCGAGTTCGGCCAGTGACCGTCCGGTCTCGGCGACCCTGCTCATCAATCGCAGCGCGGTGAGCAGTCCGTCGCCGGTGGTGGCGTGCGCGGGAAAAACGACGTGTCCCGACTGTTCGCCGCCGAGCGAGAAACCACCGGAGCGCAATTCCTCAAGCACGTAGCGGTCACCAACGGCGGTGGTCCGCAACGTCATGCCGTGTTCCTTGATGGCGAGGTGCAGGCCGAGGTTGCTCATCACGGTCGCGACGAGGGTGCGCTCCACGAGTTCACCGGTGTCGGCCATGGCGACCGCCAGCACGGCCATGATCTGGTCACCGTCGACGAGGTTCCCCGACGAGTCAATGGCGAGACACCGGTCGGCGTCGCCGTCGTGCGCGATGCCGAGGTCGGCACCGTGCTCGACCACGGCGGCACTCAGCAGCTCGGGGTGCGTCGAGCCACAGCCGTCATTGATGTTCACGCCGTCCGGTTCCGCGTGCAGGGCGATCACGTCGGCACCCGCCTTGCGATATGCCTCGGGCGCGGCGACGGAAGCGGCACCGTTCGCGCAGTCGACGACGACCCTGAGCCCCGCGAGTGGGTGCGGCGTCGCGGTCATGAGGTGCGCGATGTAGCGGTCGAGCGCGTCGTCGACGTCGGATACGCGGCCGATCTGCGCGCCCGTCGGCCTGAGCGCCTCGGAACCGAGACCGGCCTCGATCTCGTCCTCGATCCCGTCGGGCAGTTTGTGACCACCCTCTCCGAACAATTTGATCCCGTTGTCCGGCATGGGGTTGTGTGAGGCGGAGATCATGACGCCGAGATCGGCCGAAAGGTCACCGACGAGGTGAGCGACGCCCGGTGTCGGCAACACACCCACTCGCAGCACATCAGCACCTGCGGAGGCGAGTCCGGCGACAACGGCGGCTTCGAGCATCTCGCCGCTGGCCCTCGGGTCGCGGCCGACGATGGCCACCGGCCGGTGCGAGCGGTCGTGTGCCGCGAGCACTCTGGCGGCACTGGCCGCCACGGACATCGCCAACTCCGGGGTGAGTTCGGCGTTGGCGAGGCCGCGCACTCCATCGGTGCCGAAAAGGCGGGCCATATCCTCGACCTCCGTGTTCGGGTGGGTTGGACCGGTGCGGCACCGTGTACGTCCCACCGCTGCTTGTGCGTGAGCGACCCGAACAACCTAGCGGCCACGACGATGACGCCCCAGCCCGGTACGCACGCGGCGCGTTTAGCCGGCTAAACGCGGTTCGGGGGTTCCGGGGCCGGAGAGCACAGAAGCGCCCATCCGTAATATCGGAAGGGCGCTTCTGTGCGTTGCGAGCTGCGCGTCAGCGCTTGCTGTACTGCGGAGCCTTACGGGCCTTCTTGAGGCCGTACTTCTTGCGCTCGGTCGAACGCGCGTCACGGGTGAGGAAGCCTGCCTTCTTCAGCGCGGGCCGGTCCTCGTTGTCGATCTCGGAGAGCGCACGCGCGATCGCGAGCCGCAGCGCACCGGCCTGGCCCGAGATGCCGCCGCCATTCAGGTTCGCGAAGACGTCGAACGACTCCGGCTTCTCGACGGTGACCAGCGGCTCACGGATGAGCTGCTGGTGAACCTTGTTCGGGAAGTACTGCTCAAGAGCCTTGCCGTTGAGCTTGAACTGGCCGGAGCCGGGCACGAGGCGCACTCGGACGACGGCTTCCTTGCGGCGGCCGACCGTCTGCGCGGTGCCACCCGCAGCACGAGACGGCTTCGGCGCCGTCGGCGTCTCGCTGGTCACGACCGCGTCGGTTGCGGCCTCGGTCTCGGTGCTGGTCACAGACTGTTCCTCACTCACTGGGTCACCTGAGCGATCTTGGTGATCTCGCGCTGCTGTGGCTTCTGCGCGGCGTGCGGGTGCTCGGGGCCGGCGTAGACCTTGAGCTTCTTCGCCTGGGCGCGGCCGAGCTTGTTCTTGGGAAGCATGCCCTTGACGACCTTCTCGACCAGGCGCTCAGGCCTGGTGTCGAGCAGTTCGCCAAAGGAGCGCTTACGCAGGCCACCCGGGTAACCGCTGTGCCGGTACGCGAACTTCTGCTCGCGCTTGTTACCGGTGAGCGCCACCTTCTCGGCGTTGACGATGATGACGAAGTCACCGGTGTCCACGTGGGGGGCGTAGGTGGGCTTGTGCTTGCCGCGCAGCAGCGTAGCGACCTCGGTCGCGAGCCGGCCGAGCACGACATCCTCGGCATCGATCACGTGCCATGCACGGGTGATATCGCCGGGCTTGGGGCTGTACGTGGGCAAGGGTCTACCTCGTCGTCAACGTGCTTGTGGGGTCCGTGCGGGCCTAGCGCATACGCGCCGCAGCGCACAACAACTTACGAAGATACCCGGTCACTTTGGGAAGGGTGAAGGCGGGGTCCGCACCGCTCTCGCATACTAGGGTCTCCGGCAGCGTGCCGCGATCGTACTCTCCGGGGGGCGGAAGAAATGACTCAGCGGCTGGCCGGTGCGGCCAGTAGGGCGACAACCCGACGGCGGCCTGCTGGCCGCCGATCACTGGCTGTGCTCGGAGCGCTACTCATCCTGGTCACCGCGTGCGCACCGGGTCGCTCCGGCACCGCCATACCCGACGGCGACGCGGCGGCGGCCTACGTGAGTGACAAGTTCAAGGCGACCCTCGAACGGCTGTCGGACGACCTCGGCGAGACCGAACCGAGACGCAGCACCCACCGCTCCTTCACCCGCATCGACGAGAAGAAGGCGGACAGCACGATCACCGCCATTCAGGTCGGAAGCCCTCCGTCGCGGCTTTACAAGAACCACTCCAACCGGGACTCCTCCGACTACCGCGACTACTTCCACCCTGCGGGCAGTGACGTCGAATACACCTATCTCGGTCCGGTCTACAAAACCCTCGCCCCGACGCCTTGGGTGTCCCAGCCGTACACGTCCGGCGGGTACGACATCTGCTTCTGGGGCGGCTACACGATGGTCTGCCGCATGCTGGACACCATCTCCAGCTCGCTGAAGAACGGACATGCCGCGAAACAGGCGAAAAGCTTCCAGGACGGCAGCATCGAACTGACGGCCGAGGTCACGCTCCGGGAGTTCCTCAAGCAGCGGGTCGTCATCCTGCCGGACTGGATCCTCGCGCAGATCACCGAGGAGATGCAGAACGGCATCATCGAAACCAAGGTCAGACTCGATCCGGAGGGCAAGCTCAAAGAGATCCGCATGAACGGCCTCATCGAGGCGGATGGCCACGAGTTCGAGGTCAAGGAGCACTACCAAGTGCTGGATCCACCCACCGAAGAGGACCTGCCGAAGGTCCCGCCGAAGGATCAGGTGACGGCACTCACCACGGACGCGGAGATCGACGACTACTACAACCGCATGGGCGAGATCACGAGCAGCGGCGGGTAGTGGCCCACCGAAGCCGACGATCACGACCACAAGGGGAAGCCTGATGACACAGCCACCGAACCAGCCACAAGGATGGTGGCAGCCGCCGAGCCCCGCACAGGGGTACCCGCAACAGGGACCACCACAGCATTCACAACATCCACAGCAGGGCGCTCCCCAGGGACAGCAATACGGCGGACAGCAGGGGCAACCAGGGCATCCCGGACAGCAGGGCCCGCAACACCAAGCGCCACCGCAGGGACATGGCCATTACGGGACTCAGGGCGGTCACGCCCCTCAGCCGCAGACGGGACCGCAGCCGGCGTTCGGCGGTAGTTTTCAGTCGCAGTACGGCGGTCTCGGTGCTTTCGAGCGCAAACCGGAACGCAAGCCCAAGCGACGCAAGACTTGGTGGATCGCAGGTTCGGCCGCCGGTGTTCTCGTCGTCGGCGCGGGAATCCTGACGTGGCAACTCGGACTGTTCGGTGGCGACGTCCTCGACCAGGATTCGCTGCAAACCAACGTCGCCTCGGTGCTTCGCGACAGCTACGGCGAGCACGATGTGTCCAATGTCGAATGTCCGGGCCGACAGGCGATCAACACCGGCAACGAATTCACGTGCACGGTGGAGATCGGTGGCCAGACGAAGTCCGTGTCGATCCGGGTGCTCAACGACAAACCCGAGTATGAGGTCGGCGCGCCGAACTGACGTCGACAGCATTATGAGGGCCCGGCGCGAACCGGGCCCTCATCGTTGTGCGGAATGGATCAGAAGAACCCCTGCACGGCCTTGTCCGTGGACTGGTAGCCGTCCGCGATCTGAGGCAGCGCGGTCGCGATCTTGGCGAGCACCGCTTCGAGATCTTCCAGATTGGTGTCCCACTCGGCCTGCACGGCCTGCCAAGCTCCTTGTGCCTCACCCTGCCAGCTGTCGACGAGCGGGGCGAGGCGTCCTTTGAGGTCTTCGAACAGCCCTCTGAGCTCGCCGCCCGTCACCTTGCAGTCATCGGCGGCGGTGTGGATGGTCTGGTAATCAACGACGATGCCGTCAGGCACGGTCCCTCCTCGGATCAAGAATCTTGGCGGCTTCTGCCATGGGAAGACGCGGAACTCACAGGCCTTCGAGAGTGCTGCTGATGTTGCTGACCGCGGCGTTCTGCTCGTGTTCCGCCTGCGCGTAGGCAACACCGGATTGCTGGAGCAGTTCAGCGATGTTCCCCAGAGTGTCGTTCAGTTTCTGGTTCCGCTCGTCGAACGAATCCATGACATTCTTGAATGCCTTCGCGGCATCGCCCTGCCAGCCCGCCTGTGTGGCCTCGATGCGATCGCGGAGAGTACTCATGTTCGACACCATGAGCCCTTTGATTTCGTCGACATCCAGGTATGCCTGCTGAAACTGTTCCGGTGTCCCGGTAAAACCGCCTGCCATCGGCAGCTACCCCCTTCTGTTCTGGTTCGCGATCGGTGCGGGTTGTTCGCGACGGCTGTACGACGGGAACATTGCCACGCACGGTTCCCGGTGTCGCGACAAAGGGGGAATTCGTTGCGACCGTGAATATTTCCAAAAGCCCCGCCACCCGCCAACACCCACCCTCTCATTCCCGCCCACCCCGAGCCGGGCCCCCACCCCAAACCGCGTTTAGCGGGCTAACTGCTGTCGGGGCCACGGCGGGCAGGGGCGTACGGGTGCGCTTGGGTGCACTGACAAACGGGATGCTTGCTCGGCGAAAGAGCATCGGCATGTGCGAAAGAAATCGCAAACAAGCCAAAGACTACTCGATCGGGCGATACGCGAGTCCTCGATTCAATTCGTGAACTCCAGCGTTCCGACAATCTGGTTGCATGCGGCTTGTACCCGCTCCGGTTTCGACGCTTCCTGACAACCGATACTCACCTGAGCGGTCCCCTCCGCGAACACGTACCAGTCGACGTTCGCCGCGGGTTTGGCTTCCACGTAGTGAATCGTTTGCTTGCCCGCGTACGCGTACTGGTCCTCGAAGCCACTGAACCGCTCAGGGGTCTTGGCGACCTCGTCCCGCAACGCATCGACCAATCGCTCACGATCGACCCCCGCGTCGTAGGCCAGCACGAATTCCTGTACGACGACGAGGTCGTCGTCAGCCGGAGACTGCGCGTCGTCAGGCTTGACGACCACCTGCCGGTCGGCGACGTTGTCGCCGGTCTGCGCCCAGCCGGGAGGTGCGACGAACTTGTAGGAGTACTGCGCGAATGTTCTCCCCGCGGGCGGTGCGGGTTCGTCGTCCTGAAGTACGAGCAGCAGCGTAGTCACGATCGCGGCCAGCAGAACCACGCCAAGAACGACCAGGGCGATGAGCTTGTGTTGCCGCGACCATCCCCGCGATGTGGGCGTCGCACCGCCGGGAGCGCCCGGCGGCCCCGGCGCACGCTGGCCCCGCGGCGGAGAAGGCTGCCCCTGCCGGACCTGTTGCCCCTGCTGACTTTGTCCTTGCTGAACAGGGCGCGCGGGGAGCGCACCGGGCCTCGTCGCCGGCCTGGGTGGTGAACCCCCGGACACCGGTTGCCTGGGTAGCGGAGGTGTTGCCGCCGGTCTGGTCACGACCTTCGTGCGCTGGTCTCCCTGTAGGCCCGTCACTCTCGGCGTCGCGCCGGGCAGCGCGCCCGTGCGGTCGGGAATGACCTGCACTGCCCGCAAGGCGCCTCGCGCGACCACGGTTTCCGGCTGGTCAAGGGTGGTCGGGACGACGCCGACTCGCTCGTGGACCAATCTCGAAACCATCGGGATCCGGCTCGACCCTCCGACGAGGAAGATCGCGGTGAGCTGTTGCGGCCGTAGCCCCGCCGAGTCGATCGTGGCGCTCGCCAGTTGAACGGCTCGCCCGAGCGGGATCGCGACGAGGCGTTCAAGGTCTTCCCTCGTCAAGTGGGCGTCGGCGAATGGCGGCGGCATGGGCACGTCGGTGTAGACGTGTCTCGACAGAGTCTCCTTCGCCCCGCGGATGTCCTGGCGCAGCACCCGCCTGCGTCGCCGGTCGGCGAGTTCCCTGCCTTGGACGAGCTGCTCCCACGCCGTGGTATCGGCGTCCGACACCAGGGAACCCACGTGTTCCAGGAGTGCCTGATCGATATCGGCCCCGCCGAAACTCGGGTCTCCTCTGGTGGCAAGCACCTCGAACCCGGTGCGCATTTCGCCCGCGGAACGTCGTACGACGCTCACGTCGATGGTCCCCCCGCCGAGGTCGAGCACGGCGAGGGTATCGCCCGGCCGCCCGCTGAACTCGACGGTCCGCTCCTGGTTCACTTCAGCGGGTGCGAAGGTCGCGGCATGGAACACGGCGGCGGCGACCGGTTCCGGAACCAGCGCCACCTCGTAGGCAAGCTGGCCTGCCGCCTGCCTGAGGAGCCTGGTGCGGACAGCGCCCCAGTCCGCGGGATGGGTCAGCACGAGCAGGCGCACCTCCGCGCCCGCCGCGAGCCTGCGCGCCTCGGTGACCGCACGCTCCAGCACCGCATGCATAACGTCGATGACCCGCAACACCGTGTCACCGAGCAGCAGCTCACCCTCGTCGATGCGCCGCTTCGGATTGGGTTCGTAGCGAGAAGGATCCACGGCAGCCTGCCGCTCCGCCTCCTGCCCGACGAACAATGTCCCATCTGGCGCGGCGTACACGGCAGACGACATCAGCGGCTGGCCATCGATCACCACGACCTGCGGCTCGCGCCCGTTCATCGAAGCAACGACACAGGTGCTCGATGTCCCGAAGTCCACCGCCACCCGCAAGGTCACCAGCAGCTCCCACCCATCGAAAATCCGTCGGGGGTCACTCTTGCAGATCCCTTACGCGGACCTCCGACGTGCCTCGCTCCAATGCCTACTCCGGCTGGATCCACGAGACCTGTATCAGCTGCTTACCAGCCTTCCGGCTGACAAGCGTGCCCCGTCCGGGTGGCATCGGACTGGCTTTCACGTTACCGAGCAGGTTTCCCTCGTCTTTTGAGCCGTTCATGATCAACCCCGGCATCGCGAGTTCCTTGAGCTTCCCGATGATCGGATCCATGCCGCTCCTGGCCGCACCGCCGGTCCGCCGAGCCACAACCAGGTGCAGGCCGACATCCTTTGCCTGAGCCAGGTATTCCGACAGCGGACGCAGTGGGTTGTTGGACGAGCTCGCGACGAGGTCGTAGTCGTCGACCACGAAGAAGAGCTCTGGCCCGTTCCACCACGAACGGTCCTTGAGCTGTTGCGGCGTGACATCGGGGCCGGGCAAGCGTTTGGCCATGGATCCGGCGACGTCCTTCACCATGCCGTCGAGCTGATTCGCCGACACCGCGTAGCCGAGCAACTGGTCACCCTCGATGAAGCCGAGCATCGTCCGCCGGTAATCGACGAGGATGATGACGGCTTCCTTCTTCGTGTAGCGAGCCGTGATACCGCGCACGATCTGCCGCAGCAGGTTGGTTTTGCCCGATTCGCCGTCGGCGTAGGCAAGGAAGTGCGGGTCGGCGTCGAAGTCGAGGTAGAGGGGAGCGAGTTCGTCTTCGTTGACCCCGATCGGCACCATTCTGGTGTCGCGTTTCGGGTCTTGCGCGAGTAGTTCGTCGTAGACGATCAGCTCGGGCAGTAGCCGAACCTGGGGTGCGGGCCGTCCCTGCCATGCCGACTTGATCTTGACGACGGCATCGGCGACACCGCCGCCCAAGTCCTGATGGTCACTGGAACCATCGATGCGTGGAAGACCGCCGAGGAAGTGCAGCTTGTCCCTGGTCAACCCACGCCCGGGGCGGCCGGCTGGAACGTTGACGGCGACCCTGCGGTCGATGTCGGATGCGCTGGGGTCGCCGAGTCGCAGTTCGAACCGGGTTCCGATCATGTCCCTGATGGCGGGGCGAAGATCCGCCCAGCGGTTGGACGAGATGACCACGTGCACGCCATAGGTCAATCCCTGGACCGCCAGCTTGGTGATCTGCGGTTCCAGCTCGTCGAAGTCGTCTCGCAGTGCCCTCCAGCCGTCGACGATCAGGAACGCGTCGCCGAAAGGATCGTGCTCGGCAGTGATGTCACCTCGGTGTTTGCGATTGCGGAAGTCGTTCATCGAGTCGACCCGCATCGCACCGAACCTGGCTTCCCGCTCATTGACCAGCGTCGTCAGTTCGGCGACGATCCGGCGAGCCTTGTCCGGTTCTCTTCGCGCGACGGCAACCCCGCCTACATGCGGCAACTCGTCGAGCGCCGCGAGTGTGCCACCACCGAGGTCTATGCAGTAGAACTGCGCTTCCTCCGGCGTGTGAGTGAGTGCCGTCGACATGATCAGTGTGCGCAGCAACGTCGACTTGCCCGACTGCGGCCCGCCGACGATCACACCGTGTCCGGCACCACCGGAGAAATCGGCCCACAGTGGGTCGCGTCGCTGCTCGTAAGGCCGGTCGACGATGCCGAGCGGGACCTGAAGGCGGCCGTTGCCGAAGAATCCGATTGGCGAAAGACCCCGGTCTACGGTGGGATTGAGATTCGGCAGTAACGTATCGAGGGAGTTCGGTGCGTTCAGTGGAGCCAGCCACACCTCGTGCGCGGGAGGGCCCTGGCCCATCAGCCGGGAGACCAGGACATCCAGTTCACTGGGTTCGACGGCCTCCTCGAATTCTTGCTTGGGCTGCTCGACGATTTCGGCCACCGGTTCGCGTTCCCTCGGCGGCTCGACGACATCGGGAACGAACAGTTGGGGACGCTTGTCCGCGCGAACCACCTTCGCGCCCGGTGCCGCGGCCTTGATCCCGGCCGGCCGGTAGGGGCCGGATACATATGACGCCTTGAACCTGACCAGCGTGGATGTGTCGTACTTGAGGTATCCCCCTCCAGGCACGGAAGGAAGCTCGAACGCGTCGGGAACACCGATGGCGGCCCTCGACTCCGCTGCGGAGAAGGTCTTGAGGCCGATGCGATAGGAAAGATGCGAATCAAGACCACGTAGCTTGCCTTCTTCAAGGCGCTGCGAGGCCAGCAGCATGTGCATCTGCAGCGACCTGCCCAGCCTGCCGATGGCGACGAACAGATCGATGAAGTCCGGCTTCGCCGACAACAGCTCGGAGAACTCGTCCACGACGATGAACAATGCGGGCAGTGGGTCGAGGTCCGCCCCATTCTCCCGCGCCTTCTCGTACTCCCACACGTTCTTGAAGTTGCCGCCGTTTTTGAGGGCCTCCTGCCGCCGGTTCATCTCACCGGCCAGCGCGTCCTTCATCCGGTCGACCAGCGTGACCTCGTGGGCGAGGTTGGTGATGACCGCGGATACGTGTGGCGCGGTGTCCAGTCCCATGAAAGTCGCGCCGCCCTTGAAGTCGACGAGCACGAAGTTCAACGTCGTGGACGAGTGCGTGGCGAGCATCCCGAGCACGAGAGTGCGCAGAAACTCGGATTTACCTGAGCCCGTGGCACCGATGCACAAACCATGCGGCCCCATGCCCTCCATCGCGGCTTCCTTGATGTCGAGCTCGACCGGCTGACCGTGCTCGCCCACGCCGAACGGGACGCGGTACCGGTCCCTTACCGGTCGCGGCCGCCATGCTTCCTGTACGTCGAAAGTCATGGGGTCACCGGGAATTCCGAGCAGTTCCATCAGCGAAGGATTCGTCAGCAAGGGCTGTTCCTCGCCCTCGTCCGCCTCGGCGGAACCCATCCGGTATGGGGAAACCTTGCGTGCCAGTGCTTCTGTCTCGGCGAGGCTGAGTGAATCGGGGCGGCCGAACCATTCGATTCCGCTGGCGCTACGGGCCCCGAGCCGCTGCTCCTCCACGACCAGCCGGAGCCCACGTCGCGTCGCGAGATTTCCGATGGAATCGGAGAGATCGATGAGGGTAACGCCGACCAATCCTTCCTCAAGAAGGATCTGCTCTTCGCCCGTGACTTCGGCGTCGTCGATGATGATCACGACGTGGGGCTGATCCGGCGGAGGTGTCGCGTTGCGCGAGAACCGCTGGCGGTCGCGCAAGTCGTCGTCAAGCCACTGTTCAAGCTGGGCTAGCGAGCCCGTCATCATGCGCAACTGTCCGATGCCGTCCGCCAGTGCCGGATGTTGCACGTGTGGCAACCATTTGGCCCACTCCCACTCCGTTTTCGCCCTGCCCGCCGTGGCGATCCCGATAATGACGTCGTCCGGACTGTGGAAGGTGACAAGCTGCGAAATCAGCGCCCTGGTAAGCCCACGCGTCAGGTCCTTGTCGCCCTGCATCTCGACCGCGGCGAACCCGCGGAGGGCGATCTGCGTGGGGAGATCGGGAACGATCGAATGCGCGCGGACGAACCTGCGCAGCGCGAGAGTGGCGATCGGCTCCAGTTCGTCAACGGGCCCGGTCTGCGGCGGAACGAGCCTTGTCGCCAGCCGGTGCGAGCTGCGGCCCACCCTGAGGTGCAGAAAATCCTGGTCGGCCTGTCGCCGTTCCCACATGCGCCTGCTCGTGGCGAGCGACCACAAACTCTGCGGATCGGGATGCACCCATTCCAGCGCCGCTCGCTGGTCGATCATCGCTTCTCTTGCCCTGTCGCGCATCTGCCCGAGATACCGCAGGTAGTCCTTGCGATCCTCGTTCATCTCCGCCTTCTTCTGCTGACCACCACGTCCGCCGCCGGCGAACATGCCGACCATGGACATCATCATCATGAGCGGCATCATCAAGAAGAACGGGCTGCGTGCCATCGCACCGCCCGAGGTGAACATGAACGTGATCATGCCGAGCATCGCGACGACCATCACGACCGGCATCAGCTTCATGATGACGTTTCCGGGAATCGTCCGTGGCACTTCCGGCGGAGGTTCGAGGTGAACCTCGCCTCCTGGTGGCCGGGGAGCCGCTAGCCGTGGCGAGCGTTTGAACTGCAACGTGCTCACGGAAATCCCCTCTAGTTACCTGGACCCCCAAAGCGGAGCGCCACTGTCGCTCGAAACCGTATCGGTTCACGCGGCGCGAGTCCCCAGAATTCTCGAACCAGCAACACGAACTCGCTCTAGTGGCCGACACTTACCACTCGAACGGCGCTATCTGACAGCAGCGAGTGGACCTTTCGCGCCAACGAATAAAGTTGTTCACGAAATCCGGCATAGTGGCACATCGATGGTCGGCCAAGACCAATACCGTAGGGGTCGTCGAACGGAAGTCACTCGCCCTGGGGCGAGCTTTTTCACGGGAAGCCGGTTCGGTATAAGTAGCCGGCAACAGTCTCACCGCGCAGGGGGCAACAGTGGCAACGGGCACGACGGTTTTCAGCAGGGTCACGGTAGTCGCGCCAAGAACCCGGATCGACGTCGCGCTTCCCGCTGAAGTTGCCGTGGCCGACCTTCTGCCCATGCTGCTGGAAATGGCCAAAGAGGTCACGGCTGATGGCGGAGCCCGGCACGGCGGCTGGGCGCTCGCCAAACTCGGTGATTCACCGCTCGATCCGAGCAGGACACTCGCATCACTGGGCATTGTCGACGGTGAATTGCTCCAGCTTCGCAAACGCAACGAAAATCCGCCGCCACCGCTGTTCGATGACGTCGTCGACGCGATCGCCGAGGCCGAGTCAGACAGCTTTCGTCCCTGGACGAAAGAAACGGCTCAACGGATAGGGAACATCGCGGGCGGGCTTGCATTGTTTGCTTCCGCACTCGCATTGTTCTTCGGCGGCCCGCTGTTCGGCGGCAACGCAGTCCCATCTGCGATTGCCGCCGGTGTGGCGGCGATCGCGTGCATCGCCGTCGGGGCGACCATCGCCAAAGGGTATGGAGCCGAGCAGACAGGTGTCCTGATCGCCGCGACGGGAGGACTTCCACTGACCTTCGTCAGTGGGTTCCACATCGTGCCGGGTGTATCGCTGCGGGCGAATCTGCTGCTGGCGAGCACGCTTGTCGTCGTTGTCGCCACTGTGTGCATCGTCGTGATGGGTACCGGGATCACGATTTTCATCGCGGCCGCGACAGCCGGTGTCTTCGGATTACTGGCGTTTCTCGTCGGCACACTGATCGCACACCCCGCGCCCGGCATCGCCGCGGGAACGGCCGCTGTGGCGCTCGCTGGGATCTCGATACTGCCGAGGGCGGCGATCTGGCTGGCGAAGTTGCCGCTGCCACGCGTTCCGGGCACCGCCGCCGAACTCAAGGAAGACGATGGATACCCGGACTATTCCGTCATCGAACGCAAGACCGGTGTCGCGCACAACTACATGACAGGTCTGCTCATCGGCTGTGGTTTCGTCACGGCGATTTCGGCGATCGTCACGTCGTCCTCGCCCGAGGTCTACGGGATCATCACCGGGGTTGTCGCGACGCTGGTATTACTGTTCCGTGCCCGCACCTACGCCAATGGCAGCCAGGCGGTCGCGCTACTGACCACCGGAATTGTTTCAGCCGCAGGCATTCTGGCGAGCTGGATGTGGATCGAGGACACGCAGGGCCGGGTGATCTGGGTGTTCGGCACACTCATCCTGCTGGCAGCCGGCGCTCTGGTGCTCGGCGTGGTGTTCCCGGGCCAGCGATTCTCGCCACCCATGCGACGCACGGTCGACATCATCGAGGCAATCTGCATCGCTGCGGTGCTCCCGCTGGCTCTCGCTGTCATGGGCCTCTACTCGACACTGCGTCATCTCGACATCGGCTGATCGGCGACCTCGCCATGCGATCAAGGGGGGCAGGCAGGTGAAACGGGCTTCGGCCTTGGCGCTGACCGTGGTGGTCGGTGTTTTGACGATTGGCACCACGCACGTTCCAGCACTCGCCCATGATGCGGAACCGCCACCGGTGGTGCCCGGCATGCTGCCGGAACCGTCGGGGCGGCCGGACCAGCATTACCGGCAGAGTGTGGAATGTGTGAAGCGGGATCTCGACCGGAATGTCGATCTGCCCAATACCCCGTGGGGTCAGCGGTACTTGCGGCTGGACGACGTGCACCAGCTCATGGAAGGCACTGTCGGCTCAGCGGGCAAGGACGGCGAGGGAAACCCCCTCAGGGTGGCCGTGATCGACACCGGGATCGCTGCGGGACACCCCTACTTCGGTGGGCGAGTGAAGCCAGGCGCGGACTACGTCGCCGAAGGGCAGGGCGGCGCCGGGCTTGAGGACTGCGACGGGCACGGCACCGAGGTCGCGGGAATCATCGCGGCCAGTACACCGCACGACATCGGCTTCAGGGGGGTCGCGCCAGACGCCGAGATCATCTCCATTCGACAATCGAGTCAAAACTACGAGCCAGACGATTCCGGTACGACACAACGATCATCTCAAGGCGAGCCACCTCGGGAAAAGCCTCAGGGCGATGGCGAGCCGGGGCAGGATGGTGCGGGCGAGCCGACCGGTACTTCCCAAATGGACGGTGGCCGCACCCAGGGTAAGGAAGGTTCGGCCGGGACTCTCGACACGCTGGCGCAGGCTGTCGTGCAGGCCACCCGGATGGGCGTTGACGTCATGAACATCTCGATCAATAACTGCCGCCCCGGCAACGGCGGAATCACGCCCGACGAGCAGGCATTGCAGGCCGCTGTCAAGAACGCGGTCGATCAGGACGTCGTGGTGGTGACAGCGGCGGGCAACATCGGAGAGGACTGTCAGCAGAACGACCAATCGGACGCGTTCGTGCCACGATCAGTCGTGACGCCGCCGTGGTTCGCCGACGACGTATTGTCCGTCGCGGCGATCGACGAGAGTGGCGGAGTCGCGGACTTCAGCATGCGTGGGCCCTGGATCAGTGTCGCGGCTCCCGGCACGGCGATCATTTCGGTGGATCCAGCCGAGGGATCGACGGGGCTGGCGAACATGACTGTGGAGGGCGGCGAGACGAAACCGATTCAGGGGACGAGTTTCGCCGCTCCGTACGTCACGGGACTTGCCGTGCTCGTGCGCGCGAAGTACCCGGATCTTTCGGCTCGCGAGGTGATGAACCGGATTACCAGTACCGCGCAACACCCCGCCGCCCCTGGCGGTAGGGACAACTTCGTGGGGTACGGCGTGATCGATCCGATGGCCGCGTTGACCGCGATGGTTCCGGAGGAGGAAGGGGTCGCCGACGCTTCGACCGTTGCGTTGCCTTCGGACATGCCGCCGGGCAACGTCGGGGGTTCCATGCCGATGATCGTGGCGTTGACCGGTTCCGGTGGCGCGCTGGCGGCTCTGTTGGTTGCCTTGTTCGTCACCCACACCATTCGCCGCAACCGCACCGAACTCCCCCAAAACCCTCTGTCGCGTAGCAAGTGAGCCCGCCGCCCCGAACCGCGTTTTGCCCGCTAAACGCGGTTCAAGAGAGCGCCCGCCTGTACCGGCGGCCCGCGCTTCTAGGCACCAGTCTTGCCTATCCCCGTCGGCTCCCCTTTCACCCTTCCCCAGACCGCAGTTCGCCCGCTAAAGGCGGTTGCCCCCTAGCAAGCCCACGTGAGCCGGACACCCGGGTGGCTACCCCGGCGGCGACCTGTCCTCGACGAGAACTCCGCCGTTCCCGTCTCACGGCCCCCAAGGTCCAGCACTGCCGCGCGCACCATGCCGGGGCGCGTTTAGCCCGCTAAACGCGCCCCGGTGGCTCCCTGGAACAAGGCGTGAACACACCCGGGTTCTCTTGGTTCCGCTCAACGCGCTCGCGTCAACCAGAGGGCCCCGCCGGGTCAGTTTCCCTCAGCCGATGCCTGCTCGTCGGCGACGAGCGACCCAGTGGAAGGATCCACCGGCACCGCATCGAAAGTTCGCTGCACATCCTGAGTGTTCAGCGAAGACCCCACCGGCAGCAGCTTGATGATCGACTCCGGCGCGGGCTTCAGCAGTTTCACGCCAAGCCCGAGCCCCTCGGCGGTAACGGCATCAGGTATTCCGTATCGCAAACCACGATCGGATATGAGCTGGATGCTGCCCCGGTCGAACGTTTCCTTGGTCGTGGCGGCCCTCACCGCGGCCGCATACCCGGGCCGCATGTAGAAGTTGTCGACCTTCCACCCGTCCGGGCTCGGCGAACCGATCTTCACCACCTGAGGTTCACCCTGGTCATTCTTGGGGCCCGGGTTTTCCTCCAAGACGTACACCGACGTTCGCGCGTCACGATCGGCGCCCTCGCTCTCCACACTCCAGCCAACGCACGCACTGGGCCGCTGCTCCGCCTGCAAAACCCTCGGGACAACCCCGGGGTAATGGTCAACGTCAAGAAAGTCTTCGCTATTGCGATCGACTGCTGGCACATTCTGCAGCGTGTCGGGTGACACGCTCGGCGTCTGGCCACCTTCGGTTGTCGTGTTCTTGTATCTGATCAGTTCCGCGACAGCTTGCGGAACGAGTTGAACTCCGGACCGGGTCACAACGAAGTAGTCGACACTGTCGGTTCGCTGAGTCGAGAATACCGATCCCACAGTCAGCCCATCGACATTGAATCCCTGTGGTGGAAGGTCAGCACCCTGAATAATCGGTGCTTTCACCTCGCCAACAGCAGGAATAGCGTTGAGCAGACCCCGCGAGATCTCCCGCGTCTGACGAAGATCGAGGTTCAGCGCGTTACGCACAGCACTATCGGCGATGTCGACCTCGGCCCTTACGGCGTTCGTGTAGCCGTCGCCGGTATCGGTTCCCTGACGATAGATCAAGAAGGTTTTCCCGTTGTCACCTGCGACAAGCAGGGCCTCACTCGGTGACATCTCCTGGCCGAGATTGCCGAGACCCGCGAAGACCGTGCTCTCCGTCTCCGCCTGTTCGCTTCTGACGTCAGAAGGCAGCGACATGTCGAGCTTGGTCTCATCACACAGTGCCCAGTGCGAAGAGGCGAGCTGACCCTCCGTCGGCAGCAACTCCGGACCATTCGGGATGCCCTGCAAGCGGCCGCGAGGAATGTCCTTGAGCTGTTCATCGGGTACGATGATCGGTTCGACGACGTTCCCCCCGGCTCCGGCCGCCTGCTGTTGCGCCATCAGCATCAGCCGGGCGGAAGCGAGGTTGAACGTCGGGACCAGCTTTTTGGGATTTCCCGACACAACGTAGATAGCCCCTGACTCTTCGCCGATGACAATCCCCGAATCGGGTGCTTTTGGCGCGGGCTTGAACAAACCGAATACGACGAAACCGAGCATGGTCAGTGCACTCAGCACAGCTCCGACAATCGTTGCCCTCGAATGCGTTCGCATAGGGTCGTGCAACATCACCGCGTCCTTGCGAACAAGCGCGGACTGCATGCGCCGCAATACGAACCGGTACGCCTGGACTTGTGACTTCGTTGTCGGTGTTGAAGGCATTCTCGACCTACAGCTCTCTCCGTCGCGGTACGGTTTCGCAGGATAACCGCGCGGGAACCGGTCCGGTGTTGGGTTTCCGGCAACTCCGATCAATGATCAGCTCTCAGGACCGGATTTCAGCGTCGTTTGCAAATCAAGGGGAAGAGAACGAGCGAATGTCGGTCACCACTCCTCCATGTCCGACGGGCCCTCCACCCGGACGTCCTCCAGTGCCGCCACGACACCCTCAGGGGCCGCGCGGAGGCGGGCCGAACAGCCCGAGAGGTCCGGGCGGCCCACCCGGTAGCCGACCACTCCGCCCCGGCGGTGGGTCACCGTCCGGAGGCTCGTCGCGGATCGCGCCACCGGCTCGGCGACGGTTGCCCGGGACGCAACTCGGGCCGTTGCCCGTGGCGAATGTCGTCGTGCTGGAGGTCGGTCTCGCGATTGGTCTCCTTCTCCTCTCGATCAACAACTCGCTGCTGTATGTGTCGATCGGTATTGCCGCCGCCGCGGTGGTCCTTGCCTTTCTCCGCTGGGGCGGGCAGTGGTTCACGCAGTGGGCCGGCCTGACGGCGCGGTACACGTTCCGGCCTCACCAGCGGGTCGCTACTCCACCTGCGCCGGCAAAGCTGGAAACGCTCGCGTCGGAGGACCGCGACAACGACGTCATCGGCCCTGACGACGCGCGGGTCAGGCTGCTGCGGCTTGTCGTCCCGGACCTCGTGGTGGCACAGGGAATCGATCACGAGCACCAGACGGTAGGTCTGTCCTGGCACGATGGAACGTGGACGGCGGTGTTGCTGGTCGAACCGATGCCAGCGCTGGTTACCCAAGCAGGCGGAGCACCGAGTCTGCCACTCTCGGCCTTGGCGCCATGTCTTGAGGATCGCGGCGTGGTACTGGATTCCATTCAAATGATCTGGCACTGCTACCCGGGAAGTGCGGCACTACCGACCGACTCGCCCGCGCTCAGTTCCTACCTGGAGGTGCTTGGGCCTCTTCCGGCGGCGGCCCGTCGAACCACGTGGGTGACCATCAAGCTTGATCCACGCCGCTGCGCGGCGGCGGTCCGCGAGCGTGGTGGCGGCGTGGTCGGTGCGCACCGTGCTCTGCTGGGAGCCATGTCGCGAGTACGCAATGCCCTCGAATCCCGTGGAGTAGCGACACGTCCGCTCGGACCGGACGAACTGCTGCGTGCCGGTACTTCTGCGGCCGAACTGACGCGGGTCGCCGGTTCGCCCTCCCGAGTGGGCCTGCGGGAACGGTGGACAGGCGTCACGGCGGCTGGAATCGGTCACGCCAGCTATGCAATCACCGAATGGCCGAAAGGCGAGATCGCCAGCAGCCTGAACGTGTTGACGAGTGTCAGGGCGCTTTCGGCAACGGTGGCGATGTCGATCTCCCCTTCTGAGGAAGATCAACGAATTGGGTTGCGCGGAGTTGTCAGGCTCAGCGCACGCACTCCACATGAACTCGACATCGCGGACCGTCGCTTGACCGCCATATCCGACCGTTTGGGCGTCGCGCTGACGCCGCTACAAGGCATGCAGGCGGCGGGGTTCGCCGCGACATTGCCGTTGGGAGGTTCGGCGTGACCTCACGGGTGCACGGCACGCACACAACGTCCGGGGTCGCCCCAGAGTTCACGGTTGATCCGGCTCTGTTGGACGCGATCAGCCCATCGGGTGACCGCGGCGGGGTCGTGTTGGGGTCGGGTTTGCAGGGTGAGCCGTTGACCATTTCGGTGTTGCGGTCGACGCCCACCCGCATCGTCGTGCTCGGAGGGTTGTACCTCGCGCGGCAGGTCGCCATGCGGGCGATGGCCGTGGGGGCATGGATGGTCGTGGCCACGGGGCGGCCGACGGCGTGGCATGTCTTGTCGAGGGCGGCAAGCGGGCAACCGGTCGGAAGGCCGTCCCCTTTGGTGCAGATCCGTCGGTTGTCTCCGGTCGAACTGCCCAGGGCAACGGAGGATGCGCCTCTGCTTGTGGTGCATGATGGCGGACCAACGCCGCAGGATCTGTTTCCTCCGAGATCACCGTGGCAGACGACGCTGTACGTGTTGCCGTATCTGCATCCGCAGGCTGATGCGATCGCGAACGCTGCGGATCTGGTGCTGATGCAACGTTTGCCTGCGGGGCAGGCTGAACTGGCGGCGAGGATCTGGCGGCTTCCGCCGCAGATGATGCGGCAACTGATGACGTTGAAGGACGACCAGATCGTTGCTTTGGGCCGAAACCTGTGGCGCACGCTTCGCCTTGTGACAACAGGAAAAGAACAGCAGATCCTCGGCCCAATCCGCCGAGGCGACTGACCCCGAACAGCATTTAGCCCGCTAACTGCACCCACCACAGTTAGCGGGCTAAATGCTGTTTGGATGACCGAGGCTTCGCAGTGCTGCTCTTGATCCTGTGGATAACTCGTCTCCTGTGGACAAGGCGACCGATTTTCGGGCTCGTACAAAACTATTGTCGGTGTCGCGTACCAACCTACGAGCATGACCAAGACAACGAGATCCGAAGAGCTCACCGACGTCTTCCGTGGTTCACTGGCACGTGCCGAAGGACTAGTCACCGCTGCTCAACTGCGTGGCCCACGGTTCCGCAGACTGTTTCAAGACGTCTACGCACCAGCACAGCTACCGGTAACTCACGAACTCCGTTGCCGGGGAGCCGCGCTCATCGTGCCGTCAGATGCCGTACTGACTGGACGGTCAGCGGCGACTGTCATGGGTGTCACTTTGGCAAGACCACACGATCCGGTGGAGTTCGTGGTGCCCGAGAAGGCGCGTTTTGGGCCCATCAAAGGAATTCACGTACGAAGAACCGATCTCAAGCGAAAGGAATCTCGGCCATGGCGACAGGTACGCATTGCGCGACCAGCCCGCATCGCGCTTGACCTCCTGCTCCGGCTCTCGCCACGGACTCACGGTTGGGTTCGCCAGCTACGTATCGCCGTCCCCGACCTTGATGCGTTCCTGCGGTCCAAATTGGTCTCCGCCCGAGCTTTGGAGCACGCACTCTTCCGTCGCAGGAACCGAGGAATTCGTCTCGCTCGACAAGCCTTCTTGCTGTCCGATGTTCGCGCGGAGTCACTGCCCGAGTCGGAGTTACGAGTTGTGCTGCAAGCTGAAGGGTTCGCTCCGACACCCCAGTACCGCATCATCAAGCGAGGGCGGGAAGTGGCCCGACTCGATCTTGCGCTCGCGGAGGACAAGGTCGCAGTGGAGTACGACGGCCGATGGCACCGCAAACGCAAGCACATTCGTCACGACAAGGCGAGACGGCGAAGACTTGTCAGAGATGGTTGGCGCTGCGTCGTGGTCACGGCCGAGCAGCTCGCCGGTGACTATACCAAGATCATCGATGAGGTTCGCGCAGCGCAGCAAAGGGTCAGTCTGGCTCCGATTCAGCGATTCGCACGTTTCGCGTCTGTCGGGCGCGTGCGGCGAGATCAGCGTCCGGCGGGTAGTCAACAGCGACGAGCGTAAGTCCATGCGCCGGTGCGACAGCACTCTCCCGGACCCGGCTTTCGAGGACTTTAGCGGGCCAACTGTCGTTTCGACGGCCATCGCCAACCAGAAGGAGCGCACCCACCAAACTTCGCACCATCGAATGACAAAAGGCATCTGCCGACACATTTACGTGTACTTGGTGTTCGGCTACTCGGTCGCACACCAAGATCTGCAGCTCTCTCACCGTCGTGGCACCTTCGCGCTGCTTACAGTAAGCCGCGAAATCGTGTAAGCCGATCAAGGCAGCGCCGGCCTCGTTCATAGCGTCGACAGAGAGGGGACGACCCCACGCGAGGGTGTCCCGGCGCAACAGCGGATCGACTCCCCATGGCGCATCGGCAACCTGATACCGGTAGTGCCTTCGGATGGCCGAGAACCGTGCGTCGAAGCCAGTGGGTGCGACCGCAGCGGCGACCACACGGACATCTGCGGGCAGAATGCGGTTCCAGCGGTGCTGCATTCGTTGCAGGTCGACGATGCCATTCTCGTCCACCGGCACTCTGCCGGACCGCGTTTCGCCCGCTAAAGGCGTCACGTCGACGTGGACCACTTGACGGGCCGCGTGTACACCGGCATCGGTTCGCCCGGCAACGACGACCGAGCGGGCAACGGCGGCCCCTGGGGGCTGCTTGGCGAGCGCGTCCTCCAGCACGCCTTGAACCGTGCGGCGCCCTGGTTGTCGCGCCCAGCCGGAAAAATCAGTCCCGTCGTAACTCACGTCAAGGCGCAGACGAACGAGCCCGCCCTCCCCAACGGGAGTGGCGGGCTCGTTCCTGGCGTGTTCAGCCGACGTCAGGACTCGTCCTTCTTGTCAGCGGATTCCTCAGCCGAATCGGTTTCCGGCTTCTCCTCTGCGGAGGAGTCAGCCGACGCATCCGCGCTGTCAGCCGCCTCGTCGGACTTGGTCTCCTCGACGGCAGGCGCCGCCTCGGCCTTGTCCTTGGCGAACTTCGTCTTCCGCGCCGCCTCGGCCTCGGAGGTCACGGTCTTCTCGGACACCAGTTCGATGACCGCCATGGGCGCGTTGTCGCCCTTGCGCGGCAGAGTCCTGGTGATACGAACGTAACCACCGTTGCGGTCCTCGAAGAACGGACCGATCTCGGCCATCAGCTTGTGCACGACGTCCTTGTCGCGGATGACCCGCATGATCTGACGCCGGTTGTGCAGGTCACCGCGCTTGGCCTTGGTGATGATCTTCTCGGCCAGTGGCCGCACGCGCTTGGCCTTGGCCTCGGTGGTGGTGATCTTGCCGTGTTCGAACAGCGACGTGGCCAGGTTCGCCAGCATCAGCCGCTCGTGCGACGGCGATCCACCGAGACGGGCTCCCTTGGTGGGGGTGGGCATCGGTTCTCCTCGTTCAACTTCTCAGTCGTCAGACCAGGCGGTCCACAATGGATAACCACTGAGGACCGCCTATCCCGGTCCTACAACTGCTCCGTCTCTGCGTAATCCTGGCCATCGTCGTGGCCGGTGTCGGAAAGGCTGTCGGCGCTTCCCCAACCCTCGCCCTCGTAGCTGGAGGCTGCCGCGGTCGGGTCGAACCCGGGCGGGCTGTCCTTGAGCGTGAGGCCGAGGCCGACGAGCTTCATCTTGACCTCGTCGATCGACTTGGCGCCGAAGTTGCGAATGTCGAGCAGGTCGGCCTCGCTGCGCGAGACCAATTCGCCGACGGTGTGGATTCCCTCGCGCTTGAGGCAGTTGTACGACCGGACCGTGAGGTCGAGGTCCTCGATCGGCATCGCGTAGGCGGCGATGGTGTCCGCCTCCTGCGGCGACGGGCCGATCTCGATGCCCTCCGCGTCGACGTTGAGCTCCCTGGCAAGGCCGAACAGCTCAACCAGCGTCTTGCCGGCAGACGCGACAGCATCCCGCGGCGTGATCGACGGCTTGGTCTCCACGTCGAGGATGAGCTTGTCGAAGTCGGTCCGCTGCTCGACACGAGTCGCCTCGACCTTGTAGGTCACCTTGAGGACCGGCGAGTAGATCGAGTCGACCGGGATGCGACCGATTTCGGCTCCCGCCTGCTTGTTCTGCAGGGCGGGAACGTAACCACGGCCTCGCTCGACGACGAGCTCGATCTCCAGCTTGCCTTTGCCGTTCAGCGAAGCAATGTGAAGATCCGGGTTGTGCACGGTCACACCGGCCGGCGGCACGATGTCAGCCGCGGTGACCTCACCAGGGCCCTGCTTGCGCAGGTACATGGTGACCGGCTCGTCCTCTTCGGAGGAGACGACGAGTTCCTTGAGGTTGAGGATGATCTCGGTGACATCCTCCTTCACCCCGGGAACGGTGGTGAACTCGTGCAGGACACCGTCGATGCGGATGCTGGTGACCGCCGCGCCCGGAATGGACGACAGCAGCGTACGCCGCAGCGAGTTGCCTAGCGTGTAGCCGAAGCCGGGCTCCAGCGGCTCGATGGTGAACCGGGAGCGGGTCTCGTTGACCGTCTCTTCGCCGAGAGTCGGTCGCTGGGAAATCAGCACTTTCTTTACTTCCTTTCCTGCCGACGCCCGCCATATGACGCCGAAAGGTGTGGCGTAGCAGCGGCGCACTCGGGGCGCCGCCACCAGATCACTTCGAGTAGAACTCGACGATCAACTGTTCCTGCACGGGAACCTCGATCTGCGCGCGCTCGGGCAACTGGTGCACGAGGATGCGGAGGGTCGAGGAAACAACCTGCAGCCATGCCGGGATGGGCCGCTCGCCCATCGCTTCCTTCGCTGCAACGAACGGCAACATCTGCATCGACTTGGGACGCACATCGATGATGTCGAACTTGGAAACCCGGAAGCTGGGGATGTTGACCTTCTGGCCATTCACGACGAAGTGGCCGTGGCTGACGAGCTGACGAGCCTGGCGCCGGGTGCGAGCGAGACCCGCACGGTAAACGACGTTGTCCAACCTCGACTCAAGGATCTGCAGCAGGTTCTCACCCGTCTTGCCCGCACGGCGGGCGGCTTCCTCGTAGTAGCGCTTGAACTGGCGCTCAAGGATGCCGTACGTGTGCCGGGCCTTCTGCTTCTCCTGAAGCTGCAGCAGGTATTCGCTCTCCTTGACCCTGCCGCGGCCGTGCTGGCCGGGCGGGTAAGGGCGACGCTCGAAAGCCTGGTCGCCGCCGATGAGGTCAACTTTGAGACGCCGCGAGACACGAGTCGCGGGGCCGGTGTAGCGAGCCATGTGTTCTTACTCCTCCCCGTTCCTCAGACCCGGCGCCGCTTGGGCGGGCGGCAGCCGTTGTGAGGCTGCGGGGTCACGTCCTGGATGGTGCCGACCTCAAGGCCGGCCGCCTGCAACGACCGGATCGCGGTCTCCCTGCCGGAGCCCGGGCCCTTCACGAACACGTCGACCTTCTTCATGCCGTGTTCGGCGGCCTTGCGCGCGGCGTTCTCAGCGGCCATCTGCGCGGCAAACGGCGTGGACTTACGGGAGCCCTTGAAGCCGACGTGGCCGGAAGAGGCCCACGAGATCACGGCGCCGTTGGGGTCGGTGATGGAGATGATGGTGTTGTTGAACGTGCTCTTGATGTGCGCATGGCCATGAGCGACGTTTTTCTTTTCCTTGCGCCTTACCTTCTTGGCGCCGGAAGTACGAGCCTTCGGTGGCATGTCTGGGTGATTCTCCTCGTTAACGCGAGTTCTCTTGGTGGGCTGCTGCTGCTTCGCGCTGCCCGCGCCGGATCACAGTTCCGGCATCGGTGTAGAGCTGGCGCAGCGCCATCGGGCGGGCATAGAGCGCCTTCGGAGACACACACGAGGCCGTGCCACGACGCTGCGAGGCGCCGCCGAGCTGCACAACCTTCTTGCCTCGGACACTCACTTCTTGCCCGCCTTCTTCTTGCCGGCAACCGTCTTCTTCGGGCCCTTGCGGGTGCGGGCGTTCGTCTTGGTGCGCTGCCCACGGACGGGCAGGCCACGACGCCAGCGCAGACCCTCGTAGCACCCGATCTCGATCTTGCGACGGATGTCGGCGTTCACCTCGCGGCGAAGGTCACCCTCGACCTTGAAGTTCTCTTCGATGTAATCCCGCAGCTTCACAACGTCGTCATCGCTGAGGTCCCGCACGCGGCTGTCCGCGTTGAGGCCGGTGGCGGTGATGAGTTCCTTGGAGCGGGTACGGCCGACGCCGTAGATGTAGGTAAGCGCGATCTCCAACCGCTTTTCGCGGGGGAGGTCGACGCCAGCGAGTCGTGCCATTGGCGCTGATGCTCCTTCGTTAGTCGTCTCTCCAGGTCTGCTCCCCGTCCATCCCGGGACGACTCGCTGTCGCCCACCCGCTCTCGCGGATGGTGTCCCGGCCCCGGCCTGGAGTCCGGGGGTGAACCTGGCCGCCGCTGAGGTGCGGCCCGGCAGGTGCGGGGAGGTATTGAGATGTCAAGCCACTCTGTAACGAGTGCTGGCGATCAGCCCTGCCGCTGCTTGTGCCGGAGGTTGTCGCAGATCACCATGATCCGCCCGTGCCGACGGACGATCTGGCACTTGTCGCAGATCTTCTTGACGCTAGGTTTGACCTTCACGTCTCCTGCTTTCCTGCTCGTGCTGAGTTGCGCGCCCCCCGGTGACGGTTGCCCGTCACCACGCTCACCGTGATCACTTGTAGCGGTAGACGATGCGACCACGGGACAAGTCGTAGGGTGACAGCTCTACGACAACCCTGTCCTCCGGCAGAATGCGGATGTAGTGCTGCCGCATCTTGCCACTGATGTGTGCAAGGACCTTGTGGCCGTTCTCCAACTCGACGCGAAACATCGCGTTGGGAAGCGGCTCGATTACGCGGCCTTCGACTTCAATGGCCCCGTCTTTCTTCGCCATGTCCTCCGCGTTTCGTGATTGGTTGAGCGGTGAGTGCTACTTGTCAGTGGCACGCGCGTCACCTCGACTCCAATGCCCTAGGAATTCATAGCGCCATGGAATCGACGTGAAGAGCACGCCGACTAAACAGTGTACGCACCTCGTGTCAAGGACCCTAATTCGGGGCCGCCCATGTTAGGCGGCCTGCGACACACCGTGGTCGACCACCTGCACGTAACACCGTTACAGAACCACGGTCGTACCCGACACGCTGCATTTAGCGGGCTAAACGCGGTCCGGACCGTGGTCACCACCGCCTTTAGCGGGCTAAATGCGATGTCAGACAGGGGACGGCGAGGCTACTTGCCCTCAGGAGCGGTGAGCACCCACGGACCGTCGTCAGTGATGGCCACGGTGTGTTCCCAATGTGATGCGCGAGAGTGATCAGCGGTGACGACGGTCCAGCCATCGTCGAGTTCGAGGGTTTCGCTGCCGCCGCCTGTCAACATGGGCTCGATGGCGAGGACCGCCCCCGAGTTGATACGCGGCCCTTTCCCCGGTTTTCCGAGGTTGGGCAAGAACGGATCCATGTGCATCTCGCGGCCGATACCGTGGCCACCATATTCAGCGATCATTCCGTACTCGACGCCGTCGGTGGCGCCGGCGCGCTCCGCCGCCTGCTCGATCGCGTGCGATATGTCCGTCAGTCGAATACCGGGCCGGGCTGCTTCTATACCAGCCCACATGGCGGATTTGGTCGCGGCGGACAAAGCACAGTCCGCGGGCGAAACGCTGCCTACCTCGATGGTGACCGCCGCGTCTCCATGCCAGCCCGTCAAGATGGCTCCGCAGTCGACGGACAGCAGATCACCGTCCGCCAACACCTGCTTACTCGACGGAATACCGTGGACGATCTGCTCGTTCACCGACGCGCAGATGGACGCGGGGAAACCGTGATAGCCCTTGAACGACGGCACCGCGCCCGCATCGTGAATGCACTGCTCGGCCAGCTCGTCCAGTTCCGCAGTGGTCACACCCTGCTGAGCAGCCTTCGTGACCTCGGCCAACGTGTGGGCGACGACAAGGCCCGCCTCACGCATGGCTTCCAATTCACCACGTGTCTTGACCTCGATGGACCCGCCACGGCGAAGCCACCGCAGCACAGGCAGAGCGCGAAGATTCACGAGGGCTTGTTGAGTGCGTCCAGCACCCTCGTCGACACCTCGTCGACATCGCCGACGCCGTCAACGGTCACCAGGATGTCCGCGTAGTACTCCAGCAACGGGGCCGTCTCTGAGCGGTACACCTGCTGCCGACGGCGGATGACCTCCTCCGTGTCGTCCGAGCGCCCCCGCGAAAGAAGCCGCTCGACCAGCACATCCTCGGCCACCTGCAATTCGATCGCCGCATCCAGTGACATGTCGGCGTCCGACAGCATCTCGCCGAGCACCTCGGCCTGCTTGGTGTTGCGGGGGAAGCCGTCGAGCAGGAAACCCCGCTTCGCGTCCGGCTCCGCCAGCCGCTCTCGCACCATTTCGTTGGTCACCGAGTCGGGAACGAGGTCACCGGAATCGAGGTAACGCTTGGCTTCCTGTCCCAGCGGAGTCTGCTCACCGACGTGTGCCCTGAACAGCTCACCGGTGGAGATATGGGGAACGCCGAGGCGCTCGGACAGCGCCGCCGCCTGCGTGCCTTTACCCGCACCTGGTGGACCGACCAAAACCACACGCGTCATCGGAGGAACCCTTCATAGTTGCGCTGCATGAGCTGGCTTTCGATCTGCTTCACGGTGTCAAGACCGACACCGACCATGATCAGCACAGCCGTGCCGCCGAAGGGGAAGTTCTGGTTCTGCCCCTGGCCGGTGATGGACAAGAAGAAGTTGGGCAGAATCGCCACGAGGCCGAGGTAAATCGAACCCGGAAGAGTGATCCGGCTGAGCACGAAGCCCAGGTACTCGGCCGTGGGCCTGCCTGGACGGATACCTGGAATGAACCCGCCGAACTTCTTCATCTCCTCCGCACGCTCATCCACGTTGAACGTGATGGTGATGTAGAAGTACGTGAAGAACATGATCAGCGCGAAGTACGCCAGGATGTGCACCCAGCTCGACTGATCCACCAAGTATGTCTGCAGGAAACGCTGCCAGCCAGATGCTTGGTTCGGGTCTCCGATGAGCCTGCCGATGAGATCCGGCAGGTACAGCAACGACGAAGCGAAGATGACCGGGATGACACCGGCCTGGTTGACCTTGATCGGCAGGTAGGTCGACGTACCGCCGTACATCCGGCGCCCGACCATACGCTTCGCGTACTGGACCGGGATACGACGTTGCCCCTGCTCGACGAAGATGACGCTCGCGATGATCGCCAGTGCCAGCAGGCAGACGAAGAAGAAGATGAGGCCACCCTGGTTGTTCAGGATGTTGGCACCTTCTGCCGGGATCTGCGCCGCGATGTTCAGGAAGATCAGCAACGACATGCCGTTGCCGACACCCCGCTCGGTGATCAACTCACCCAGCCACATCATGACCGCGGTACCCGCTGTCATGGTGAGAACCGTGAGCGCCAGTGTGTAGACGCTGTTGTCAGGGATGACCGGCTGGTCGCAATCACCGAACAGGGCACCGCGGTCCGCGAGTGCGATGACGCCGGTGGCCTGTAGCACCGCGAGCGCGATCGTCAGGTAGCGCGTGTACTGCGTGAGCTTGCTCTGCCCTGCCTGCCCTTCCTTCTTCAGTTCCTCGAAGCGCGGAATGACCACGGTGAGGAGCTGAACGATGATGCTCGCCGTGATGTACGGCATGATGCCGGTCGCGAAGATCGACAACTGTAGGAGCGCCCCGCCGCTGAAGAGATTCAGCAGGGAGAAAATGTTCTGGTCTTGGCTCTGCGCCTGACATGCCTGAACGTTCGGGTAGGAAACCCCGGGCGCTGGAATGACCGTGCCGATCCGGTAGACCACCACGATCATCAGCGTGAACAGGATCTTCTTGCGCAGGTCCGGCGTCGCGAGAGCCGAGCGGAAAGCGCTGAGCACGCGGGGGACCTCCTCGGCGTCGTCGGTGATCAACCGACGAACGGCTTGGCCGACACTGGGGTCGGCAGGACACACTGTTGCTGGCGGGCAAGCCAGGGGAACTTCGGGGCATACCAGTCCCAAAGCGTGTGGTCGACTCTAACAGCCCCGCCGCAAGCCAACTCACATAGTGCGGCTTTTGCCTCAGCGCGGCGGCATCGGGGTGCCCGTTACCCCTTCGTCGACCGCCTGGTCCACGTACTCCAGAGGCCGTTTTCCTCATCTCATCCTGACATGAGGGCACCGCAAGGCATCCAGGCCCGACCCGCAGTTCGCGGGCTAAACGCGGTCGGGTGGGCCACGCCGGACCGCAGTTCGCGGGCTAAACGCGGTTGGGGACAACGGGAGGCGAGGTGGGATGAAATGTCGGGGACGCACGAAAACGGCCCACCGGGTTGTGGCCGGTGGGCCGTTTTGCTGAACGGCATAACGCCGCTTGGGAATGCTCAGAGCTTGGTGATGGAGCCACCAGCGGCTTCGAGCTTCTCCTTGGCGCTTGCCGAGAAAGCGTCGGCGGTGATGTCGAGCTTGACGCCCTCCACCTCGCCGTTGCCGAGGACCTTCACGAGCTTGCCCTTGCGAACAAGGCCATTCGCCGCGAGGTCTTCCTTGCTGACCTTGCCGCCATCGGCGAACACCCTGGCGATGTCACCGACGTTGACCGGCTGGTACTCGGTACGGAACCGGTTCTTGAAACCACGCAGCTTCGGCAGCCGCATGTGGATGGGCATCTGCCCACCCTCGAAGCCGGCGGGAACGTTCTTCCGGGCCTTCGTGCCCTTCGTACCCCTACCGGCGGTCTTACCCTTGGAGCCCTCACCACGGCCGACGCGGATCTTGTCCCGCTTGGCGCCGGGTGCAGGTCGCAAGTGGTGGATCTTGATGGCCATTACTTGACCTCCTCCACTACAACCAGGTGCCTAACGGTGTGGATGAGCCCGCGCACCTGAGGCGTGTCATCCCGAACCACGGACTGCCGAATCTTGCGCAGCCCGAGGGTACGCAGAGAGGCACGGTGGTTCTGCTTCGTGCCGATCGCGCTCTTGATCTGAGTGACCTTAAGCTGCGTCATGTCAGACCCCCTGGCCCGCGCGCTGACGCAGCATCCTGGCCGGCGCGACATCCTCAAGCGGCAAGCCACGGCGAGCCGCGACCTCCTCCGGACGTTGCAGGTCCTTCAGCGCCCGCACCGTCGCGTGCACGATGTTGATCGCGTTGTCGCTGCCGAGCGACTTCGACAACACGTCGTGCACACCAGCGCACTCAAGCACCGCACGGACAGGGCCACCGGCGATGACACCGGTACCGGCACTGGCGGGGCGCAGCAGCACCACACCAGCGGCCTCCTCACCCTGTACCGGGTGCGGGATGGTGCCTGCGATACGAGGAACGCGGAAGAAGTTCTTCTTCGCCTCCTCGACGCCCTTGGCGATGGCGGCCGGCACTTCCTTGGCCTTGCCGTAACCGACACCGACCTGCCCGTCGCCGTCACCGACGACGACCAGCGCGGTGAAGCTGAAGCGACGACCACCCTTGACGACCTTGGCCACGCGGTTGATCGCTACGACGCGCTCGAGGTGCGGGGTCTTGTCCTGGGCCGCCCCGCCACGGCCACCGTCACGACGGTCCCTGCGGTCCCGGCCGCCACCGCGTTCGCGGTCGCCTCCGGGTCCGCCCTGGCCGCCGGATTGCCGCGTACGTCCCGGCATCAGGCGTTCCTTCCGTTCTCGAGAATGTTCACTGTCCTAGAACTCCAACCCCGCCTCGCGGGCGGCGTCGGCCAGCGCGGCGATCCGGCCGTGGTAGGCGTTGCCACCCCGGTCGAACACCGCTTTGGAGATGCCCGCGTTCTTGGCGCGAGCCGCGACCAGTTCGCCAACCTTGGCGGCCTTGGCCTTCTTGTCACCCTCGACGGCCTGCACGTCCGCCTCAAGGCTGGACGCGGAAGCAAGGGTGTGCCCGGTGAGATCGTCGATCAACTGAACGACGATGTGCCGCGACGAACGCTTCACCGACATCCTGGGGCGTTCCGGGGTGCCGCTGATCTTCTTGCGCAGCCGGGCGTGCCGACGAACCTTGCCTGCACGGCGACGGGTCGAGATGTCCTTGCCGACCGGCTTGCGCTTAGTAACCGTTTCGCTCATGATCACTTACCCGTCTTTCCGACCTTGCGACGGATGCGCTCGCCCTCGTAGCGAAGGCCCTTGCCCTTGTAGGGGTCAGGGCGCCGCAACTTGCGGATGACCGCCGCGATCTGGCCGACCTTCTGCTTGTCGATGCCGGACACCGAGAACCTGGTCGGGGTCTCCACCTTGAAGGTGATGCCCTCCGGAGCCTTGATCATTACCGGGTGGCTGTAGCCGAGGGCGAACTCAAGGTCCGAGCCCTTGGCCTGCACGCGGTAACCGACCCCGTGGATTTCCATCTTCTTCTCGTAGCCATCGGTGACACCGACGACGAGGTTGTTCACCAGTGTGCGGGTCAGGCCGTGCAGCGCGCGGCTCTCCCGCTCGTCGTCCGGCCGCTTGACCGTCAGAACGCCGTCTTCGTCGCGCTCAAGCGCGATCGGCTCCGGGACCGTGTGCTCAAGGGTGCCCTTGGGCCCCTTGACTGTGACGTGTTGCCCTTCGATGGTCACCTCGACCCCGGAGGGGACGGTGATCGGCAACTTTCCGATGCGTGACATGCCAGTCCCCCTTCCTCACCAAACGTAGGCGAGGACTTCGCCGCCCACGCCGTTGCGCTTGCACTGCCGGTCGGTCTGGAGGCCGGAGGACGTCGAGATGATCGCGACGCCAAGGCCACCGAGGACGCTGGGCAGAGTGGTCGATTTCGCGTACACCCGAAGGCCGGGCTTGGAGATACGGCGCAAGCCCGCGAGGCTGCGCTCACGGTTCGGGCCGTACTTGAGCTCGACGATCAGGTTCTTGTGCTTCTCGCCGGGCTCGGAGCGGAAGTCCGAGATGTAGCCCTCGCGCTTGAGGATGTCGGCGATGTTCGCCTTGATCTTCGAGTGAGGAAGCACGACCTCGTCGTGGTACGCCGAGTTCGCGTTACGCAGACGAGTCAAGAAGTCTGCGATCGGGTCGGTCATCGTCATGGTGACCTGTCAACCTTTCTCGCCCTGGTTCCCCGTCACGGGGCCTGTGGCGAAGTGGATGGGACGGAAAAAGCCTTCACCAGCTGGATTTGCTGACGCCGGGAAGCTGGCCCGCGTGCGCCATCTCCCGCAGGCAGATTCGGCAGAGGCCGAACTTGCGGTAGACCGAGTGGGGCCGGCCGCAGCGCTGGCAGCGGGTGTAGGCGCGCACCTTGAACTTCGGCTTGCGGGCCGCCTTGGCGATCAGAGCTTTCTTGGCCATCTGCTCAGTTCTCCTTGAACGGGAAGCCGAGCTTGCGAAGCAGCGCGCGGCCCTCGTCGTCGGTGGTGGCGGTCGTGACGACCGTGACATCCATTCCGCGGGGGCGGTCGATGGCGTCAGGGTTGATCTCGTGGAACATCGACTGCTCGGTCAGGCCGAACGTGTAGTTGCCCTTGCCGTCGAACTGCCGGTCCGAGAGCCCGCGGAAGTCGCGGATACGGGGCAGCGCGATGGTCAGCAACCGGTCGAGGAATTCCCACATGCGGTCGCCACGCAGCGTCACGCGAGCGCCGATGGGCTGGCCCTCGCGCAGCTTGAACTGCGCGATGGACTTGCGTGCCTTGCGCACCTCGGGCTTCTGCCCTGTGATGGTGGCGAGGTCGCGGACGGCGCCCTCGATCAGCTTGCTGTCCTTGGCGGCGTCGCCGACGCCCATGTTGACAACAACCTTGACCACACCGGGAATCTGGTGGGGGTTGGCGAAGGCGAACTCCTCGCGGAGCTGCCCTGCGATCTCTTCGCGGTATCGGGTCTTCAACCGCGGCGTTGGATACGTTTTCTCTGCGGTCGTCATCAGATGTCCTTGCCCGTCCTACGCGAGATACGAACCTTCTTGCCGTCCTCGCCAATGCGGTAGCCAACGCGCGTCGGCTTGCCGTCGGAGTCCACGACCATCACGTTCGAAACGTGGATGGGCGCCTCCTGGGTGATGATGCCGCCGGACTGGGCACCCCGCTGCGTCTGTGTGATGCGCGTGTGCTTCTTGATCCGGTTGACACCCTCGACGAGGACCCGCTGACGCTCGGGGTAGGACTGAATGACCTTGCCCTTCGCGCCCTTGTCCTTACCGGCGATGACGAGGACGGTGTCGCCCTTCTTCACCTTCATTTAGAGCACCTCCGGCGCAAGCGAGATGATCTTCATGAACTTGCGGTCGCGGAGTTCGCGGCCGACCGGTCCGAAGATACGGGTGCCTCGCGGCTCGTTGTCGGTCTTGATGAGCACCGCGGCGTTCTCGTCGAAGCGAATGTAGGAACCGTCGGGGCGACGCTTCTCCTTCGCTGTGCGGACGATGACGGCCTTGACCACGTCACCACGCTTCACGTTGGCGCCCGGGATGGCGTCCTTGACGGTAGCGACGATGATGTCGCCGATGCCCGCGTAGCGCCGCCCCGAGCCACCGAGCACGCGGATGGTCAGGATCTCCTTGGCACCCGTGTTGTCGGCGACTCGTAGTCGCGACTCCTGCTGGATCACGTCAACTCCTGTATGTCGCGCTGGTTCTCGGTCGCCCGAGCCTTGCGGAACGAACGGGGCGGTTGAGCCCCTGCTTACTTGGCCTTCTCGCGGATCTCGACCAGCCGCCAACGCTTGGTGGCGGACGTCGGCCGGGTCTCCATCAGCAGTACCCGGTCACCCACACCAGCGGTGTTCTGCTCGTCGTGAGCCTTCACCTTCTTGGTGGAGCGCAGAACCTTGCTGTAGCGCGGGTGCTTCTTGCGGTCCTCGAGCTCGACGACGATCGTCTTGTCCATCTTGTCGGACACCACGAGGCCCTCACGGACCTTCCGGTAGTTACGACCGGAATCCTTCTTCTGCACCGGCTCGGTCATGCCGCACCTTCACTCTCGTTCTCCTCGGGCGCGATCGACAGCCCGAGTTCGCGCTCACGCATCACGGTGTAGATGCGGGCGATGTCCGCACGAACCGTGCGCAGCCTGCGGTTGTTGTCGAGCTGACCGGTCGCCATCTGGAACCGGAGGTTGAACAGCTCCTCCTTGGCTTCCTTCAGACGGAGCACGAGCTCCTCCGCAGTGAGCTCACGAAGCTCTGACGTCACGACGCCTGCGGCCGCCATCAGAACTCACCACCTTCGCGCGTCACGATCCGGCACTTCATCGGGAGTTTGTGGATCGCGCGGCGCAATGCCTCGCGGGCCACTGTCTCGTTCGGGAAGCTCATCTCGAACATCACTCGACCCGGCTTCACGTTGGCAACCCACCACTCCGGCGAGCCCTTACCGGAACCCATGCGGGTTTCCGCGGGCTTCTTGGTGAGCGGCCGGTCGGGGAAAATGTTGATCCAGATCTTCCCGCCACGCTTGATGTGCCTTGTCATGGCAATACGCGCGGACTCGATCTGCCGGTTGGTCACGTAGCTGTGCTCAAGCGCCTGAATGCCGAACTCACCAAAGGTCACCTTGGTGCCGCCCTTGGCGGCACCGGCCCGCTTGGGCGAGTGCTGCTTACGGTGCTTGACCTTGCGTGGGATGAGCACGCCTCAGCCCTCCGTTTTCTCTGTGGCGTCCGGAGAAGCCACCTGCGGGGCCTGGGTGGTCGCGGCCTCGGTGTCGCTCTGGGCGCCACCCTGCGAAGCCGCGGCGGCACGGCCGGCCTCGGTCGACGTGGGCGTGGTGCCCGAGGAGCCAGAACGACGCCGCGAAGGACGCTCACGGCGCGGAGCCCTGTCGGCGGCGGCAGCGGCATCGCGCTCGGCGCGACCCTTCAGGCCACCGACGATGTCGCCCTTGTAGATCCACACCTTCACGCCGATGCGACCGAACGTCGTACGAGCCTCGAAGAAGCCGTAGTCGATGTCGGCACGCAGCGTGTGCAGCGGGACGCGGCCGTCGCGGTAGTGCTCGGACCTGGACATCTCGGCGCCACCGAGACGACCACTGCACTGCACGCGAATGCCCTTGACCTGCGGGGACCGCATGGACGTCTGGATTGCCTTACGCATCGCACGACGGAAGGCAACGCGGTTCGAGAGCTGCTCCGCGACACCCTGCGCAACGAGCTGGGCGTCGGCCTCGGGGTTCTTCACCTCAAGGATGTTGAGCTGCACCTGCTTGCCGGTGAGCTTCTCCAGCGCACCACGAATCCGGTCGGCCTCCGCACCGCGGCGGCCGATGACGATGCCCGGCCTCGCGGTGTGGATGTCGACCCTGACCCGGTCACGGGTGCGCTCGATCTCGACCTTGGAGATACCCGCGCGCTCCATGCCCGTGGACAGCAGCTTGCGGATCTTCACGTCCTCGGCCACGTACTCCGAGTACTGCTTGTCGGCGTACCAGCGCGACTTCCAGTCCGTGGTGATCCCGAGCCGGAAGCCGTGCGGGTTGATTTTCTGGCCCACTACCGGCCACCTGCCTTCTTCTTGCTCTTGGACTTGGCTTCCGGCCGCGACTCGACCTCGACCGTGATGTGGCTCGTCCGCTTGCGAATCCGGTAAGCGCGGCCCTGGGCACGCGGCCGGATGCGCTTGAGGGTCGGGCCCTCGTCGGCATAAGCGTTCTTGATCCAGAGCGTGTCCGGATCGAGGTCGAGGTTGTTCTCGGCGTTGGCCATGGCGCTCGCGAGCACCTTCGCCACCGGGTCGCTGGCCGTCTGCGGCGCGAACCGGAGCACGGCAAGAGCCTCGTTGGCATTGCGACCCTTGATCAGCTCGATCACCCGGCGCACCTTGGTCGGCGAGTCCCGGACGAAGCGAGCCCGGGCGTAAGCCGTCGGCAGTTCTTCCACGGCTGCACCCTCCTCACGCACGTTCATCGTCTAGTTCCTCTTCTCGGTGCGCGCTCAGCGGCGACGCGACTTGCGGTCGTCCTTGATGTGGCCCTTGAAGGTTCGCGTGGGTGCGAACTCGCCAAGTTTGTGGCCCACCATGGCCTCGGTGACGAACACCGGGACGTGCTTGCGGCCATCGTGCACCGCAATGGTGTGTCCCAGCATGTCCGGAATGATCGTCGACCTGCGGGACCAGGTCTTGATCACGGTCTTCTTGCCCGACTCGTTGAGCACGTCCACCTTCTTGAGCAGGTGGTCGTCCACGAACGGGCCCTTCTTCAGGCTGCGCGGCATGTTCTTCTACCTCCCTGCTCAGCGCTTCTTGCCGGTACGCCGGCGGCGGACGATCAACTTGTCGCTCGGCTTGTTGCGGCGAGTGCGGCCTTCCGGCTTACCGTTCGGGTTGACCGGGTGACGGCCACCCGAGGTCTTGCCCTCACCACCACCGTGCGGGTGGTCGACCGGGTTCATGACGACACCGCGAACGGTGGGACGCTTGCCCCGCCAGCGGTTGCGGCCCGCCTTGCCCCAGTTGATGTTGGAGTGCTCGGAGTTGCCGACCTCGCCGACGGTGGCGCGGTTGCGCACGTCCACGTTGCGGATCTCGCCCGAAGGCATCCGCAGCTGGGCGTACGGACCGTCCTTGGCGACGAGCTGCACACGAGCGCCTGCGGACCTCGCGATCTTGGCGCCGCCACCGGGGCGGAGCTCGATCGCGTGGATCACGGTGCCGACCGGGATGTTGCGCAGCGGCAGGTTGTTGCCGGGCTTGATGTCGGCGCGAGGGCCGGCCTCCACCCTGTCACCCTGCTTGAGCTTTTCCGGCGCGATGATGTACCGCTTCTCGCCGTCGGCGTAGTGCAGCAAGGCGATACGAGCCGACCGGTTGGGGTCGTACTCGATGTGCGCGACCTTGGCAGGCACGCCGTCCTTGTCGTGACGCCGGAAGTCGATGATCCGGTACGCACGCTTGTGACCGCCACCCTTGTGCCGGGTGGTGATCTTGCCGGAGGCGTTGCGGCCACCGGTCTTGCTCAGCGGCGCGAGCAGCGACTTTTCCGGTGTGGACCTGGTGATCTCTGCGAAATCGGAGACCGAAGAGCCCCGGCGCCCCGGAGTTGTCGGCTTGTACTTGCGGATGCCCATGTCTTCTCAGTCCCTTACGCGGCTGGTCCGCCGAAGATCTCGATCGGCTTGCTCTCGGCCGACAGGGTCACAATGGCGCGCTTGGTGTCCTTGCGCTTGCCATAGCCGTACCGGGTGCGCTTGCGCTTTCCTGGCCGGTTGAGCGTGTTCACACTGATGACCTTCACGCCGAACACCTTCTCGACCGCGATCTTGATCTGGGTCTTGTTGGCGTCGGGACGAACCAGGAACGTGTACTTGTGGTCTTCGAGCAGCCCGTAGGACTTCTCGGAGATCACCGGCGCGACCAGGATGTCGCGCGGGTCGGGGATCGCCACGGAGCTCACTGCTCGTCACTCCCTTCCGAGACCTCGCCGGACCTCGCGGTCGCCTTGACGCCCTTGCCCTTCGCGGGGCCCGCGACGAACGAGTCGAACGCGGCCTTCGTGAAGATCACGTCGTCGTTGACCAGCACGTCATACGTGTTGAGCTGGTCAGGCGCGATGATGTGGACGTTGGTGAGGTTCCGCACCGACAGCCAGCTCAGTTCCTCGTCGCGGCTGAGCACGACGAGAACCCGCTTGGCCTGCGTCAGCGAGCCCAGCACCTTCTTGGCGTCCTTTGTGGACGGCTTCTCGCCGGTCACCAGCTCGGTGACGACGTGAAGCTGACCGGAACGAGCCCTGTCCGAGAGGGCGCCACGCAGAGCGGCGACCTTCATCTTCTTCGGGGTCCGCTGGCTGTAGTCCCTGGGTGTAGGGCCGTGCACCGTGCCACCACCGGTGAACTGCGGCGCGCGGACCGAACCCTGACGGGCACGGCCGGTGCCCTTCTGCCGGTAAGGCTTACGGCCACCGCCGCGGGTCTCGCCGCGGGTCTTCGTGTCGTGCGTACCCTGGCGCGCCGCGGCGAGCTGGGCCACGACCACCTGGTGCATCAGCGGAATGTTCGCCTGCACGTCGAAGATGCCGGCGGGCAGTTCCACCGTGCCGTCGGCCTGGCCGGCGGGAGTCTTGAGCTCGACCGTCGCCGTCATGCCGTCACACCACCCTTCGCTGCGCTACGGACGAAGATCAGACCGCCCCTGGGGCCCGGGACCGCGCCCTTGATCAACAGCAGCCCGTCCTCGGCGCGCACCGAGTGCACCGTCAGACCCTGCGTGGTGACCCTGGCGTTGCCCATCCGGCCCGCCATGCGCACACCCTTGAAAACGCGACCCGGTGTGGCGCAGCCGCCGATCGAACCGGGAGCGCGGTGCTTGGCCTGGTTACCGTGGCTCGCGCCCTGTCCCTTGAAACCGTGGCGCTTCATGACACCGGCGTAACCCTTGCCCTTGCTGGTTCCGGTCACGTCGACCACGGTGCCCGTCTCGAAGACATCGGCCGTGATCTCCTGACCCACCTCGTACGCCTCGGCGTCGTTGGTGCGCAGCTCGGCGACATAACGCCGCGGGGTCACACCGGCCTTCTCGAAGTGCCCGGTCTCCGGCCTGTTGACCCTGCGAGGGTCGACGGCACCGAAGGCCAGTTGCACGGCCGAGTAGCCGTCCTTGTCGTTGTTGCGCACCTGGGTAACCACGTTCGGCCCGGCCTGCACGACGGTCACCGGAACCATCCGGTTGTTCTCGTCGAATACCTGCGTCATGCCGAGCTTAGTGCCCAGAATGCCCTTCACTTGCCTGTCAGACATGAGTCTCTTATCTCCGCCGCTCGCCCAACGCTTACTGGATGTTCACGTCGACGCTCGCCGGAAGGTCGATGCGCATGAGCGCGTCGACCGTCTTCGGCGTCGGGTCGAGGATGTCGATCAGCCGCTTGTGGGTGCGCATCTCGAAGTGCTCGCGCGAGTCCTTGTACTTGTGCGGCGAGCGGATGACGCAGTAAACGTTCTTCTCGGTGGGCAGCGGCACCGGCCCAACCACAGAGGCGCCGGTGCGCGTGACCGTTTCCACGATCTTGCGTGCGCTGGCGTCGATCGCCTCGTGGTCGTAGGCCTTGAGCCGGATGCGGATCTTCTGTCCCGCCATGGTGGCAGCTCGTTCCTTCGTCTCGTGCCGCTATCTCAAACCAACGACGAGCGTCGGTTCTCGCACGTCAACGGGGTCTTCCCCGGTCCACGCGGTCGGGCGTGTCGCGCCCATTACGCAGACTGATCCCGCAGGATCGTTGTCGTGCCGCTGGTCTGTTACTCATGGAGCGCCGACGACGTCGGCAACTCCAGACTCACGGAAGCCGCAAGCCCAGGACACTCGCGACAGGGCGGCCGATTCTCTTGATGATTCCGGTAAGAATCGGCCGCCCCGCGTCGAGCAACCTTCATAGGATGCCATATCAAAACTTGGCACCCGCACCCGGGGGTGCTATCAGGCGATGATCTTGGTGACCTGACCAGCGCCAACGGTACGGCCACCCTCACGGATGGCGAACCGCAGACCCTCGTCCATCGCGATCGGCTGGATCAGCTTGACCGAGATGTGGGTGTTGTCGCCCGGCATGACCATTTCGGTGCCCTCGGGAAGGGTCACGACACCGGTCACGTCGGTGGTGCGGAAGTAGAACTGCGGGCGGTAGTTGTTGAAGAACGGCGTGTGCCGTCCACCCTCGTCCTTGGAAAGGATGTACACCGAAGCCTCGAAGTCGGTGTGCGGGGTGGTCGTGCCGGGCTTCACGATGACCTGACCGCGCTCGACGTCCTCGCGCTTGATACCACGCAGCAGCAGGGCGGCGTTGTCGCCGGCCTGGCCCGAGTCCAGCATCTTGTTGAACATCTCGATGCTGGTCACGGTGGTCTTGCGGGAGTCGGGGCGGATGCCGACGATCTCGACCTCTTCGTTCAGCTTGATCTCGCCACGCTCGATACGACCGGTGACGACGGTGCCGCGACCGGTGATCGTGAAGACGTCCTCGACGGGCATGAGGAACGGCTTGTCGGTGTCGCGGACGGGCTCCGGAACGCTGTCGTCGACGGCGTCCATGAGCTCAAGCACGCTCTGGGCCCACTTCTCGTCGCCCTCAAGCGCCTTCAGGCCGGAGACCTTGACGACCGGAGCGTCGTCACCGGGGAACTCCTGCGAGGACAGCAGCTCACGGACCTCCATCTCGACGAGTTCGAGGATTTCCTCGTCGTCGACCATGTCGGCCTTGTTCAGCGCGACGACGATGTAGGGCACACCCACCTGACGGGCGAGCAGCACGTGCTCACGCGTCTGCGGCATCGGGCCGTCAGTCGCCGCGACCACCAGGATCGCGCCGTCCATCTGGGCGGCACCGGTGATCATGTTCTTGATGTAGTCGGCGTGACCGGGGGCGTCGACGTGCGCGTAGTGGCGCTTCTCGGTCTGGTACTCGACGTGCGAGATGTTGATCGTGATACCGCGCTGCTTCTCCTCAGGCGCGTTGTCGATCTGGTCGAACGCACGCGACTGGTTCAGCTCCGGGTACCTGTCGTGGAGAACCTTGGTGATCGCCGCGGTCAGGGTCGTCTTGCCGTGGTCGACGTGACCAATGGTCCCGATGTTGACGTGCGGCTTGCTCCGCTCGAACTTCGCCTTCGCCACTGGAATGTCCTCCTGGACTACTTACTCGCGGTCCGGCGTGGCAGCCGGTCTGCGACTTGATCTGGTCGGTTGTGCGGACCTTAGGGGAGGCCCCTTTCGCGCCCGCGTTGGGTGCTGGTGGAGTGTTACTCCCCCGTCGCTTTCGCGATGATTTCCTTCGCGACGTTCGCAGGAACCTCGGCGTAGGAGTCGAACTGCATGGAGTAGTTCGCACGACCCTGGGTACGAGACCGCAGGTCGCCGACGTAACCGAACATCTCCGACAGCGGCACGAGCGCCTTGACGACACGCGTACCTGACCGCTCCTCCATGGCCTGAATCTGACCACGGCGGGAGTTCAGGTCGCCGATGACGTCACCCATGTAGTCCTCGGGTGTGGTCACCTCGACCGCCATCACCGGCTCCAGCAGTACCGGGCCCGCCTTCCTCGCGGCTTCCTTCATCGCCATGGAACCGGCGATCTTGAAGGCCATTTCCGAGGAGTCGACCTCGTGGTACGCACCATCCAACAAGGTGAACTTCAACCCGACGAGCGGGTAGCCGGCCAGCACGCCGTACTGCATGGCGTCCTGTGCGCCCGCGTCAACCGAAGGGATGTATTCCCTCGGAATGCGGCCACCGGTGACCTTGTTGTCGAACTCGTAAAGCGCACCGTCCGTGCTCTCCAACGGTTCGAGCTTGACGATCACCTTCGCGAACTGACCGGAACCACCGGTCTGCTTCTTGTGAACGTAATCGAGCTTCTCGACCGTGTTGCGGACGGTCTCGCGGTAAGCGACCTGCGGCTTACCGATGTTCGCCTCGACCTTGTAGTCGGACTTCATCCGGTTGACGAGCACCTCAAGGTGCAGCTCGCCCATACCCTCGATGATCGTCTGACCGGTCTCCTCGTCCTGGCTGACCCGGAATGTCGGGTCCTCCTCGGCGAGCTTCTGGATCGCGGTCGACAGCTTCTCCTGGTCGGCCTTCGTCTTGGGCTCGATGGCGACCTTGATGACCGGCTCGGGGAAGGTCATCGATTCGAGGACAACCGGGTTCTGCGGGTCGGCAAGGGTGTCACCGGTGGTGGTGTCCTTGAGACCGATCACCGCGTAGATGTGGCCGGCCTGGGCCTCGTCGACCGGGTTCTCCTTGTTGGAGTGCATCTGGAAGATCTTGCCGATCCGCTCCTTGCGCTCCTTGGTCGCGTTGACGACCTGAGTGCCGGCGGAGACCTTGCCCGAGTAGACCCGGATGTAGGTCAGCTTGCCGTAGAACGGGTGCGCCGCGATCTTGAAAGCCAGAGCCGCGAACGGCTCGTCGATCGAGGGCTTGCGGCTGATCGGCGTCTCGCCATCGGCAAGAATGCCTTCGACCGGCGGCTGGTCAAGCGGCGAAGGGAGGTAGTCGACGACGGCGTCGAGCATGGGCTGCACGCCCTTGTTCTTGAACGCCGACCCGGTCAGCACCGGGTACGCCTCGCGGGCGATGGTGAGCTTGCGGATACCGGCCTTGATCTCGGCCTCCGTCAGCTCCTCGCCACCGAAGTACTTCTCCATCAGCGCGTCATCGGTTTCCGCGATGGCTTCGACGAGCTTGTCGCGGTACTCGGCCGCCTGCTCGGCAAGCGCCTCCGGGATGTCCTCGACCGAGTAGTCCTCGCCCTTCTTGACATCGCCGCGCCAGGTCAGAGCCTTCATCCTGACCAGGTCGATGACGCCTTCGAATTCGCTCTCGGCGCCGATCGGCAGCTGGATGGGCAGCGGCTTGACACCGAGGCGCTCCTCGATGGTGCGCAGGGTGTAGTAGAAGTCGGCACCCAGCTTGTCCATCTTGTTGACGAAGCAGATCCGGGGGACCTCGTACTTGTCGGCCTGCCGCCAGACCTGTTCGGACTGCGGCTCGACGCCTTCCTTGCCGTCGAAGACGGCGACAGCACCGTCGAGCACGCGCAGGTTGCGCTCCACCTCGACGGTGAAGTCGACGTGACCAGGCGTGTCGATGATGTTGATCTGGTAATCGCCCCAGAAGGTGGTGGTGGCAGCCGAGGTGATGGTGATACCCCGCTTCTGCTCCTCCTCCATCCAGTCCATCGTCGCGGCGCCGTCGTGCACCTCGCCGAGCTTGTAGTTGATCCCGGTGTAGAACAGGATCCGCTCGGTGGTGGTGGTCTTACCGGCGTCGATGTGGGCCATGATGCCGATGTTGCGGACCTTGTTGAGGTCTCTCAGCACGTCACGTGCCACTTCAGTGTTCCCCTGTCTCAAGCTTGGGGCCCGGCATTGGTGTACGTCGGCTGCCGGGCGGCAGCGTTTACCTGCTGTTACTCGCTCACCAGCGGTAGTGAGCGAAAGCCTTGTTGGACTCGGCCATCTTGTGGGTGTCCTCGCGGCGCTTCACGCTGGCCCCGAGGCCGTTGCTCGCGTCGAGCAGCTCGTTCTGCAGGCGTTCGACCATCGTCTTCTCGCGACGCTGGCGAGCGAAGGTGACGATCCAACGAAGAGCAAGGGTCGTCGAACGGCCCGGCTTGACCTCGATCGGCACCTGGTAAGTAGCACCACCGACCCGGCGGCTCTTCACCTCAAGGGTGGGCCGCACGTTGTCGAGTGCGCGCTTCAGCGTGACGACCGGGTCGGTGCCGGTCTTGTCGCGAGCGCCTTCCAGCGCCCCGTACACGATGCGCTCGGCCAGCGAGCGCTTGCCGTCGGTCAGCACCTTGTTGACGAGCTGCGTGACAAGCGGCGAAGCGTAGACGGGGTCAGCGATCAGTGGCCGCTTCGGGGCCGGACCCTTGCGGGGCATTAGCTCTTCTCCTTCTTCGCGCCGTACCGGCTGCGCGCCTGCTTGCGGTTCTTCACGCCCTGTGTGTCGAGCGAACCGCGGATGATCTTGTAGCGAACACCCGGCAGGTCCTTAACACGGCCGCCACGCACGAGCACCATCGAGTGCTCCTGGAGGTTGTGGCCTTCACCGGGAATGTAGGCGGTGACCTCGATGCCGCTGGTCAGCTTTACACGCGCGACCTTGCGCAGCGCCGAGTTCGGCTTCTTGGGCGTCGTGGTGTACACGCGGGTGCACACGCCACGCCGCTGCGGGCTCCCCTTGAGCGCCGCGGTCTTCTGCTTGGCAGCCTTGTCCTGGCGGCCCTTGCGGACCAGCTGCTGGATCGTGGGCAATGGACCAGCTTTCTGTCGCGTCCTGTAGCTCTACAGCTCTGGCTTTGCTTGTCTCCCCGGTCCCCGAGGTCGGGCGTGTCGGCCCGCGTCAGGATCTTCCGATCCGTTAACGTCCCGTCGGGATTTCCGTGGAGCTCCGCTTGGCCATTACTGCGCGCTGAGCACCGAAGGCACTCAGCCGTGACCCAATGGCACACGGAGCAGCCCGACAGCCTGCCGGGCACGGTCGTCAAAGATACCCGCCCGTGCCGAACACGACCACATCGGGGGTCGCTTTTGACCCACGGCACGGCTTGGACGGGCGACTTGCATCATCCAGTCTACTGGACGGCGGCCTGCATAAAGGCCAGTTGCCCCGTCATACGGCGCATCGTGCCGGTTTGTGACAGCAACCATAGCCGCGAGTCGCCGTCGTGTCAGGGGGGCTCACGCAACTCGTCGCGGGGTGTTGCCCACAGTCGGTTCGAAGATCAAGAGTACGGGGCTCGACCCCGGCTCGGACACCCGGGCAGGACATCGAACCCGATCACCGCCCTCGCCCACACCGCGTTTAGCCCGCTAAACGCGGTGCTTAGCGTGTGCAAGTACAGCAGTTTGCCTGCTAAATGCGGTCGGCGGGTGCGCCAGTGACGTCGTTGAGATGGTGGACGAGGTCGTGGATGAAGTACTGGGCGAAAGTCGCCACGGTGAAGTGCGCGCCGTCAGAGCGGAAGCCTCCGCGATCCCACCGCGCGCCCGACACACCGTCGAACCGCGCGGCGAGCGTGTCGGCCGCTGCCGACAACCCGGCGGCGACGTCAGCAGGGTTCTGCTGGTCGTAGCGCGCCTCGATCGCCGCCGCGTCCTGATCCCAGTTGGGGTAGCCCGGCTCATCCTCGGTCAGCATCAGCACGAGTCGTTCGTCGTAGAGCTGGCACACGTCGCGGACGTGGCAGGCGTATTCGAGTGGCGACCAGCGGTCGGGCCGAGGACGGACCCGCACGTCTTCCTCTGCCAGCACCTCGCGCCACGCGTCGGCGCTGGCGCGCAGGAGCGCGGAAACCTCGGCCGGAGCGACGATGGCCGCGTCGAACCCGCATTCGGGGCAGGGTGCGCGGAGAACCCAGGTCCAGTCTTTGGTGTCAGGAACAATCACCGGCTCATCATGTGCCCGGCGACCCTCCAGGACCAGCGACGTTTCCTGATGCTGGTTTCAGCATCCCTGCAAGATCCGCGCGCGCCGTTCCGGGAACCCCCGAACAGCATTTAGCCCGCTAACTGCGGTTCGGGGCTAGAGCCAGCCGTGGTCGGCGGCTTTGCGGGCCGCCTCGGACCGGCTCCTGGCGTCGAGTTTGGCCATCGTCGAGGACACGTAGTTGCGCACCGTCCCCGCCGACAGGTTCAGCTCGCGCGCGATGTCGGACGTGGTCGAATGGTCGTCGACGAGCCGGAGGACAGCCAGTTCCCGTTCGGTCAACGGGCAGGCGGGTTCGGCGAGTGCTTCGGCCGCGAATTCGGGATCCACGTACCGCAGGCCGGCGTGCACCCTGCGGATCACGTCGGCGAGCAGTGTCGCCGGCGCCGTCTTCGCGAGAAACCCGCCTGCGCCGAGCGACAGCGCCTGGCGCAGCACCCCGGGCCGCGCGTGCCTGGTCAGCATCACGCACCGGACCGAGGGATGCTCTTCGGCCATCCGCTCAAGCACGTCCAGTCCGCCGAGGCCCGGCATTTCCAGGTCGACGACGAGTACGTCGGGTTCGTGCTCGGCCACCGCCGCGAGACCGCTTTCGCCGTCGGCCGCGCCCGCGACGACGCGCAGTCCCTGTTCGAGGTTGAGCAGGGCCTCGACGGCCTCTCGCGTCAAGCGCTCGTCATCGACGAGAATCACCTTGATCATCGTGGAACCCTTGCCCGCACGGCGAAAACGCCCTCGTCACTGTCCATTTCGGTCTCAAGTCTGCCGCCCGCGTGTTCGAGCCTGCGACTCAGCCGCGCGAGACCGGTGCCCTCGGCGCGGGCCATCGGTGCGGCACCGTCGTTGGTGACCATCAACGCGGTGCCGTCGACGTCGCAGTTCAGCAAGACAGTGCAGGCCGAAGGCGAGGCATGCCGCAGCAGGTTGGTCACCGCTTCCCGCAACACCCTTCCGAGCAGTTCGCTCGTCCTGTCGTCCAGTTCCGGAGTTTCAGCGGGAAAGGCGCATCCGATTCCCGCCGACGACAACAGGGTCTTCGCAGAGGTCAGTTCGGCGGCGAGATGCGTCGTGCGCCTACCGTGCACGAGATCTCTGACGTCCCGCAGTGCGGTTCGCGCGAGCGTGTGCACCTCGGCCATCTCCGCCGCTGACCGACGTGGGTCAGCGGTGCTCAATCGGGTAGCAAGTTCACTCTTCAGCGCGACGACTTCGAGAGCGTGACCGAGGATGTCGTGCAGGTCGCCCGCGAGGCGGAGGCGTTCCCTTGCCGTCGCGAGTTCGCCCGCGGCTTTGCGGGCTCTCTCCAGTTCCAGGGTCAACGCCCACTGCCGGATGTTGCTCGACTCGGCGTAGCCGAACACCACCGCGACCGCACCAGCCCCGAGCGCGAGCCGCACGACCGCCCAGCCTTCAAGATGCGCGGCGAACAGGGCGGTTCCACCGACGGCGAGCACGGTGATCATGCCGATGCCGACAGCGAGCCTCCGTCCTTCCACGACCGGCCTGCCGATGAGCACCTGCGTCGTGACGGCTCCGACGAGCAGGGACCACAACACGTTGCCTTCGTCGAAGTACACGGCGACACAGGTGGCCGCGATCGCCACCAGCGCGGGTATGACAGCAACACCGAGCGGCTGAGCCTGAGCTGGTTCCCTGAGCGCGCTGAGAATGCGACGGGTATGCAGGGTGAGCGCGGCGGCCAGCAGGAGGACGAAGCCGGTGCCGACCGGACTGTCGAGCCCACCGGGAATGGTGCTGATGAGCAGGACACCGACGACGGCCACCGAACCGAGGGCGATGTCGCGGCAGTATCTCCGCAGTGGGGCGAGCTGCGCTGGCTCACCGTGGTCGGGGCGCGGCACGAGCCGAACGTAACAGCACATGACAGGTGTCAGGTCTCCTGCCGCCGCTCGTCACATTCGGACATCACGGCAGCAACTACCCGACAGGTCGGCGCTTGAACACCGTGTGGTCGAAAACGGCGAGACGAGCGGGGGTGCGGCCGAGAAACCGACCACGGTGCAGACACCGCGGTCGTGGCAGTCGTCAAGCAGCCGCGACGACGTCGAGGGCGGGCTCGCGCGGATGGACCCGCGAGGCAGGCGCGACATCGCGACGGGCAGGTCGTCCGGTGGGGCAGATCGGCTCGGCCGACCCCGAGTTGTCGGGGACCGACTCCGCGCACGAAACGGCCCCGAGGCGCGGGAGGCACCTCGGGGCCGTTGCTCGTGTTGCGGTGTTTACCGGAAGTCGCGACCGAAGTCGTAGTCGTCCAGCGGCACCGCGGCACCTGTGCCGGTACCGAACACATCCGGGGTGTAGTAACCGTCGTCGTAGGACGGGATCGCGTATGCGGCGACCCGCGCCTCCTCGGTCGGCTGAACCTGGATGTTGCGGTACCTGTTGATGCCCGTACCGGCCGGGATCAACTTACCGATGATCACGTTTTCCTTGAGGCCGACGAGCTTGTCGCTGCGGCCGTTGATGGCCGCGTCGGTCAGCACCCTCGTCGTCTCCTGGAAGGACGCGGCCGACAGCCACGAATCCGTGGTCAGCGACGCCTTCGTGATACCCATCAGCACGGGACGGCCGGAGGCGGGCTCGCCACCCTCGGCGACCGACTGCCGGTTGATGTGCTCGAACCTCGTCCGTTCCGGCAGTTCGCCAGGCAGGAACTCGGTCGCACCGGAGTCGATGATCGTGACGCGCCGCAGCATCTGCCGCACGATGACCTCGATGTGCTTGTCGTGGATCGACACACCCTGCGCGCGGTACACCTTCTGAACCTCGTCGACGAGGTGCATCTGCGCCTCGCGCGGGCCCATCACTCGGAGCACCTCGTGCGGGTCGGGCGTGCCTTCCAGCAGGAGCTGGCCGACATTCACGTGGTCGCCGTCGGCGAGCGGGCCGTCAGGGCCCACCGCGAGCCGCTGCCGCTTCGACAGCTTGTCGAAGACGATCTCCTCGCTGCCGTCGTCAGGAATCAGCGTGATCTTCCAGAACCGCTCGCTCTCCTCGATGCGCACGCGGCCATCGACGTCGGCGATCGGCGCCTTGCCCTTCGGGACCCTCGCCTCGAACAGCTCGGTGACACGGGGCAGACCCGTGGTGATGTCGTCACCTGCGACACCACCCTGGTGGAAGGTACGCATCGTGAGCTGGGTACCCGGCTCACCGATGGACTGGGCGGCGACGATACCGACAGCCTCGCCGACATCGACGAGCTTGCCGGTCGCCATCGACCTGCCGTAGCAGGTCGCGCAGACACCCTGGGCCGATTCGCAGGTGAGCACGCTGCGCACCTTGATCTTGGTGACCCCGGTCGAGATCAGCGTCTCGATGGCGGGGTCGCCGAGGTCGTCGGCGGCGTTGAACACCACGTTGCCCTGAGCGTCGACGGCGTCGGTCGCCAGCGTCCTCGCGTAGGCGGAGGTCTCGACGTATTGCGTCCTGATGACCCTGCCGTCGGGAAGCGTCTCGCCGATGATCATGTTGATGCCGCGGCTGGTGCCGCAGTCGACCTCGCGAACGATGACGTCCTGCGACACGTCCACCAGACGCCGGGTCAGGTAACCCGAGTCGGCGGTACGCAGAGCGGTGTCGGCGAGTCCCTTCCTCGCACCGTGGGTGGCGATGAAGTACTCCGCCACCGAAAGGCCCTCACGGAAGTTCGACTTGATCGGGCGCGGGATGTACTCACCCTTCGGGTTGGACACCAGACCACGCATACCGGCAAGCGACCTGACCTGGGTCATGTTGCCCGCCGCGCCGGACTTCACGATCATCGAGATCGGGTTGTCCTCGGGGAAGTGCTCCTCCATGACCTTCGCGACGTCTTCGGTCGCCTGGCCCCACACCTTGACGAGCTCGTTGTTGCGCTCGATGTGGGAGAGCTGGCCACGCTGGTAGCGCTTCTCCACCTGGGAAGCCCTCGCCTCGTACTGGTCGAGGATCTCCTTCTTCTCCGGCGGGACGAGCACGTCGGAGATGGCCACCGTGACACCGGAGCGCGTCGCCCAGAAGAAACCGGCGTCCTTGAGCCGGTCGAGGGTCTGCGCGACCTGCGTCATCGAGTACCGCTCGGCGAGGTCGTTGACGATGACCGCCTGCCGCTTCTTGGGCAGCGGCTCGTTGACGAACGGGTAGTCGGCAGGCAGCAGTTCGTTGAAGAGGACCCTGCCGAGGGTGGTCTCGGCCAGCCACGGCTGGCCGGGTTCCCATCCCGCTTCCCGCAGACCGGCTTCGGCTGCCTTCGGCGGCTGCCGGTCCTTGACCCTGATCTTCACCGGGGCGTGCAGGCCGACCTGCTTCATGTCGAAGGCCATGATCGCCTCGGCGACCGAGGAGTACGCCTGGCCGGAGCCCTGTGCACTCTCGTCGAGCCTGGTCAGATGGAACAGGCCGGTGACCATGTCCAGCCGCGGCATGGCCAGCGGGCGACCGGAGGCAGGCGACAGGATGTTGTTGGCCGACAGCATCAGGATGCGGGCCTCGGCCTGCGCCTCAGCCGACAGCGGAAGGTGGACCGCCATCTGGTCACCGTCGAAGTCGGCGTTGAACGCCTCGCACACCAGCGGGTGGAGCTGGATGGCCTTGCCTTCGACCAGTTGCGGCTCGAACGCCTGGATACCCAGCCTGTGCAGGGTGGGCGCCCTGTTGAGCAGCACGGGGTGGCCGTTGATGACCTCTTCCAGCACGTCCCACACCTGCGGACGAGCGCGCTCCACCATCCGCTTCGCGGACTTGATGTTCTGCGCGTGGTTGAGGTCGACGAGCCGCTTCATGACGAACGGCTTGAACAGTTCGAGCGCCATGTCCTTCGGCAGGCCGCACTGGTGCAGCTTGAGCTGCGGCCCCACGATGATGACCGAACGGCCCGAGTAGTCGACCCGCTTGCCGAGCAGGTTCTGGCGGAACCGGCCCTGCTTGCCCTTGAGCAGGTCGGAAAGCGACTTCAGCGGACGGTTGCCCGGTCCGGTGACCGGACGGCCGCGGCGGCCGTTGTCGAACAGCGCGTCGACGGCCTCTTGCAGCATCCGCTTCTCGTTGTTGACGATGATCTCGGGTGCGCCGAGGTCGATGAGTCGCTTCAGCCGGTTGTTCCGGTTGATCACCCTGCGGTACAGGTCGTTGAGGTCCGAGGTGGCGAAGCGGCCACCGTCGAGCTGGACCATGGGACGCAGCTCCGGCGGGATCACCGGGACGGCGTCGAGAACCATGCCGCGCGGGTCGTTGCCCGTCGCCTGGAAGGCGGCGACGACCTTGAGCCGCTTGAGCGCACGCAGCTTCTTCTGGCCCTTGCCGTTGCGGATGGTGTCGCGCAGCGACTCCGCCTCGGCGCCGACGTCGAACTCGGTGGCCAGCTTCTGGATGGCCTCGGCACCCATGCCGCCGGTGAAGTACTCGCCGTAGCGGTCGATCAGCTCGCGGTAGAGCAGCTCGTCGACGATGAGCTGGCGCGGTTCGAGTTTGGTGAAGGTGGACCACACCTCTTCGAGGCGGTCCAGTTCACGCTGAGCGCGGTCGCGGAGCTGCCGCATCTCGCGCTCGCCGCCCTCCTTGACCTTGCGGCGGACGTCGGCCTTCGCGCCCTCGCCCTCCAGCTCGGCGAGGTCGGCCTCCAGCTTCTGCGCCCTCGCCTCGATGTCGGCGTCGCGCTTGGCCTCGACGTTCTTGCGCTCGACGCTGATCTCGTTCTCCAGCGTCGGCTGATCGTTGTGCCGCAGCTCGGTGTTCACACCGGTGATCACGTAGGCGGCGAAGTAGATGATCTTTTCGAGATCCTTCGGCGCCAGGTCGAGCAGGTAGCCCAGCCGCGACGGAACACCCTTGAAGTACCAGATGTGGGTGACGGGGGCGGCCAGTTCGATGTGGCCCATCCGCTCACGGCGGACCTTCGCCCTCGTGACCTCGACACCGCAGCGCTCGCAGATGATGCCCTTGAAGCGGACCCGCTTGTACTTACCGCAGTAGCACTCCCAGTCGCGGGTGGGACCGAAGATCTTCTCGCAGAAGAGCCCGTCCTTCTCCGGCTTGAGCGTGCGGTAGTTGATGGTCTCCGGCTTCTTGACCTCACCGAAGGACCACTGACGGATGTCGTCGGCGGTGGCCAGCCCGATCCGGAGCTCGTCGAAGAAATTGACGTCCAGCACTAGTCCGCCTCTCCGAAACTTTGAAGTAGTTGCGTTCCGAGGGAACGGTTACGACTCATGATTTCCTTTGGCCTTGCGACAAGAGGTGGCTGGTTACTGGACGACGTCATCAACCGATGGTGACTCGTTGCGAGACAGGTTGATGCCGAGGTTCGCCGCGGCGCGTTCGAGGTCCTCGTCGTCGGAGTCGCGCATCTCGATCGCGGCTCCGTCGCTGGAGAGCACCTCGACGTTGAGGCACAGCGACTGCAATTCCTTCAGCAACACCTTGAACGACTCCGGGATACCCGGCGACGGCATGTTCTCGCCCTTGACGATCGCCTCGTAGACCTTCACGCGGCCGAGCACGTCGTCGGACTTGATGGTGAGCAGCTCTTGCAGCGTGTATGCCGCGCCGTAGGCCTGCATCGCCCAGCACTCCATCTCACCGAAGCGCTGGCCACCGAACTGTGCCTTACCACCAAGCGGCTGCTGGGTGATCATCGAGTACGGACCCGTCGACCTGGCGTGGATCTTGTCGTCCACCATGTGGTGCAGCTTCAGGATGTACATGTAGCCGACCGACACCGGGTACGGGAACGGCTCGCCGGAACGTCCGTCGAGCAGCACTGCCTTGCCCTCGGGGCCGACCATGCGGTCGCCGTCGCGGTTCGGCTTCGTGCAGGAGAGCAGCCCCATGAGCTCCTCTTCCTTGGCGCCGTCGAACACCGGGGTCGCGGTGTTCGTGCCTGGCTCGACGTTCCGAAGATCCTCGGAGAGGTTCTTCGCCCAGTCCGGAGCACCCTCGACCTGCCAGCCCTGGGAGGCGAGCCAGCCGAGGTGCAGTTCGAGGATCTGGCCGATGTTCATCCTTCGCGGCACACCGTGGGTGTTCAGCACGATGTCGACCGGAGTGCCGTCCTCCATGAACGGCATGTCTTCGACCGGCAGGATCTTGCCGATGACGCCCTTGTTGCCGTGTCGTCCGGCGAGCTTGTCGCCGTCCTGGATCTTGCTCTTCTTCGCCACGTAGACGCGGACGAGCTCGTTGACGCCGGGGGGCAGCTCGTCGTCGTCCTCGCGGGAGAAGACCCTGATACCGATGACCTTGCCGGTCTCGCCGTGCGGCACCTTGAGCGAGGTGTCACGGACCTCGCGCGCCTTCTCGCCGAAGATCGCGCGGAGCAGCCGCTCCTCGGGGGTCAGCTCGGTCTCGCCCTTCGGCGTGACCTTGCCGACCAAGATGTCGCCGTCACGAACCTCGGCACCGATGCGGATGATGCCGCGCTCGTCGAGGTCGGCGAGCACGTCCTCGGAGACGTTCGGGATGTCCCTCGTGATCTCCTCGGCACCGAGCTTGGTGTCGCGGGCGTCGATCTCGTGCTCCTCGATGTGGATCGAGGTGAGCACGTCGTCCTGGACCAGCCGCTGCGAGATGACGATGGCGTCCTCGTAGTTGTGGCCTTCCCACGGCATGACCGCGACGAGCAGGTTCTTGCCGAGCGCCATCTCGCCCTTGTCGGTCGAGGGACCGTCGGCGATGACCTGGCCCTGCTCGACCCTGTCGCCCTCACTGACGACGGGACGGTGGTTGAAGCAGGTGCCCGCGTTGGTGCGACGGAACTTGTACAGTCCGTAGCTCTTCCGCGTGCCGTCGTCGTGCATGATCGTGACCATGTCGGCCGAGAGTTCCTCGACGACACCGGCCTGCTCGGCGACGAGTACGTCACCCGCGTCGACGGCGGCCGTGAGCTCCACGCCGGTACCGACGAGCGGCGACTCGTTCCGCAGCAGCGGAACGGCCTGACGCTGCATGTTCGCGCCCATCAGGGCACGGTTGGCGTCGTCGTGTTCGAGGAACGGGATCATGCCGGTGGCGACGGAGACCATCTGCCGAGGCGACACGTCCATGTAGTCGACCTCAAGCGGGTCGATCAGCTCGACCTCGCCGCCCTTGCGACGACCGAGGACGCTCTCCTCAATGAAGTGCCCGTCGTCGCCGATGGGCGCGTTGGCCTGCGCCTTGACGAAGCGGTCTTCCTCGTCGGCCGTGAGGTAGTCGACCTGGTCGGTGACCCTGCCCTCGACGACCTTGCGGTAGGGGGTTTCGATGAAACCGAACGGGTTGACCCTCGCGTAGGAGCACAGCGAGCCGATCAGACCGATGTTCGGGCCTTCCGGCGTCTCGATCGGGCACATCCGGCCGTAGTGGCTGGGGTGCACGTCGCGAACGTCCATGCCCGCGCGCTCACGGGAGAGACCGCCGGGGCCGAGCGCCGAGAGGCGGCGCTTGTGAGTCAGGCCCGAAAGCGGGTTGTTCTGGTCCATGAACTGCGAGAGCTGGGAGGTTCCGAAGAACTCCTTGATCGCGGCCACGACGGGACGGATGTTGATCAGGGTCTGCGGCGTGATCGCCTCGACGTCCTGGGTGGTCATCCGCTCGCGGACGACGCGCTCCATGCGGGAAAGGCCGACCCGGATCTGGTTCTGGATCAGCTCGCCGACGGTGCGCAGGCGACGGTTGCCGAAGTGGTCGATGTCGTCGGTCTCGACGGGCACCTCTACGTCGTGCGCCTTCATCGTCTCCTCGCCCGCGTGCAGGCGGACGAGGTATTCGATGGTGGTGACGATGTCCTCTTCGGTCAGCGTGCCGGTGTCGTAGGGAAGGCCGAGACCGAGCTTCTTGTTGATCTTGTAACGACCGACCTTGGCGAGGTCGTAGCGCTTGTCCTTGAAGAACAGGTTCTCCAGGAGCGTCTGTGCGCTCTCCTTCGTCGGCGGCTCACCGGGACGCAGCTTGCGGTAGATGTCGAGCAGCGCCTCGTCGGTCCCCGCCGTGTGGTCCTTCTCAAGCGTGGCGAGCAGCGTCTCGGAGAACGAGAAGCGCTCCCTGATCGCCTCGGTGGTCCAGCCAAGCGCCTTCAGCAGCACCGTGACCGGCTGCCGCCGCTTGCGGTCGATGCGCACGCCGACGGTGTCGCGCTTGTCGACATCGAATTCGAGCCACGCACCACGGCTCGGGATGATCTTGACGCTGAAGACGTCCTTGTCGGTCGTCTTGTCGACGGCCTGGTCGTAGTACACACCCGGCGAACGGACGAGCTGCGAGACGACGACGCGCTCGGTGCCGTTGATGATGAAAGTGCCCTTGTCGGTCATCACGGGGAAGTCACCCATGAAGACCGTCTGGCTCTTGATCTCGCCGGTGTTGTTGTTGACGAACTCGGCGGTGACGAACAACGGCGCCGCGTAGGTCATGTCCTTGTCCTTGCACTCCTCGACTGAGGCTTTCACCTCGTCGAAGCGCGGATCGGAAAAAGACAGGGACATCGATCCGGAGAAGTCCTCGATCGGTGAGATCTCGTTGAGGACCTCTTCAAGACCACCGACCGGGCTTTCGTCGCCCTCGTTGACGCGGAGTTCAAACCACGCCTCCGAGCCGGTAAACCATTCGAATGACCGAATCTGCACGTCAAGCAGGTTGGGAGTGCTCAGCGGTTCGCGGATCTTCGCGAAAGATACCCGCTTGGGTGCTCCTGGGATTCCCGTTGACTTCTCAGCCGAGTTGGTCGCAGCAGTGGCCTGGTTCGCGGGAGAGACTGCCAAGATGCGTCCTTCCGGGGACATAGCGGTTGAGCAGCCGCGTTAGCAACTAGCAACACGAACTGTCAAGGGTGCGGTGTTGCCGACCATCCTAGCTCCCAGTTTAAGGCAGCCTGAAAGTGGGCAGCGCAAAGAAGCAGTCTAGCCCTGAAGACGCCGGTTGTCGAGGGGGCTTGCCCGACGGGCGCCCAGCCTCCTGTGTCGTCTCCTGGCTCGCCTCCCGCAAGGCTCGCCGTTGCCTGTAAGCGTGAACCCCCGGGGACGCTGAGTCAAGCGCCCACGCGTTCTTGCAGTCGCATGGCGCAGTCAGTTGCCTGCGGGGGGTTGACCCCCCTGACCCGCTGGTCCCGGGGTGGGCGCAGGCTGCCCGGCGGCATAGGTGTCCATGTCGGTCACCTTCCACTCGCCATCGCGCTTTTCGCTGGTGAACCACAGTGCGGCACTGCCGGCGGAGGTCTGGTTGTCCTCGGTCCGCGTCGCCGTCTGGTCGATGTAGACCATGACCTTGGCGCGGTCGTCGTTCAGCATCAGCACGGCGCTGCGCGTCGTCTTCACGGTGACGACGATCTTCTGCTCCGGCGCGACCCGCTTCACTTCGCCCATCAAGGCTTGGTACTTCTTCTTGACCTCGTCGTTGACGAGGAGCTGGTCCGCTGCCTGCTCCGTCTTGCCGATGTCGTTGTAGTCGATGGAGAACAACCTTTCGGCCGCCGTACCCATCGCCTCCTTGACCTGCGTCGTGCCCTGCACGTCGACGAGTGCGGCGTTGCCTGCCGCGGTTTCGGCCTCGCTCTGCCTCATGTTGAAGAAGAAAGCCAGTCCTCCGAAGGCGAGCGCGAGCACGAGGAGCACGGCGACGAGTGCGTATCCCCTGTTTCCCTTGTGCCCCTTGGTCTTCCGGTCCCCAGCACCGCGCACGGGGAAGCGGCGAGCACGGGAGGGCTCGACGGCGCTCACCGTCGCGGTCACGTCGTCCTGGCTGGCGGGCTTGGGGGTGCCGGTGTCGCGCACCTTCCTGCGCGGCCCCGGCCTCGGCTTCGCGGCCTTGGGTTCGTCGTCGTCCTCGGCCTCGGTTTCGAGTTCGGCTTCCGGTTCCGGCGGCGGTTCCTGATCGACAGGCGGAGGATCCGTCGGCTCAGGAGCGGGCACGGCCGTCGGGTCGGAACCGACATCGGTGACCTGGGTCGCGTCGTCGAACCGGTCGGTGTCCTGCTCGCGCGGAGCCGGACTCGGTGACGCCGGCTTGCGCAGTCCCGCGACGCGGGGCCTGCCGGAGGGGCGCGGGGGCTGCGGCATACGGGGGGAGGATGGCACGGGTGACTCCGTTCTGACCGGCTACTGGCCCGCTTGGGCGATGGGCACTTCGCCGATGTTCGACAGCTTCCAGGTGCCCTTGTCGTCGACGCGCAGCATCTCAAGTTCGAGCCGCAAGACCTTGGTGCCTTTCTGATCCCCCTGGGCGACCTCGGTGCGAACGGTGGCGAGGACGCTGGCCTTGCCGGCCCTGACGTCGAGTTCCTGCACGCCCACGTCCTGGACCGTCGAGACGACCTTGGTTTTCGCCTCGGCGATGGTCTTGCGGTACTGGTCGGCGTTCTCGTTCATCTGATTCAGCAGGTCGCCGGTCGCGATGTCGCGCTGCCGCTGGAAGTAGGCGTCGGGGTCCTCGTAGTCCAGCTCGGTGAGCGCGATCACCGCCGATCCCGTCGAGCGCACGACGTCCTCGCGTTCGGCCGCGACGCCGCTCGCCTCGTTGCCGGAGGTGACCCACCACGAGATGCCGAAGTAGACCGCGGTGACCAGCGCGGCCAGCGCGAGCGCCGCGCTGCCGAAGGTCAGCCACTTCGGCGGGCCACCACTGGTGGTCTCCTCGGCAACAGTGCTGCCGTCCTCGGTGACCTCGGTGGCGGCGACGTCCGTGCTGGTCTCGTCTCCGCTGTCCGACGGCTCTCCGGGGGACTCCTGCGGCTCCTTCGCCGCCGGCTCGTCCGAACTCATAGCGCTCCAGGGTAGGTCTGACAGGTGATCAGAGCGTGTGGTGCTAGCCGGTCAGCCCCACGAGCTGGCCGAGTGACGTGATGCTGAGGCCGGGACTTCCGGCGACCCCGGGGACTCCTCGCAGCGAGGCCAGCTCCTCTTCGTCCCTTGTGGAGTTGGCCCTGACCTGTTCCTCGCTCGGCTGAACGGGGACGCCGTTGTACGGCGCGTTCTGGGAACCGCGGACGTTGATGGGGCTGCCGGGCGGTTCAGCGCAGTAGGCGGACGAATCGGGTGGGCGCGGCGTGGTGTCGTCGCCCGGGCGGTACTCCTCGGGAGCGCGGTAGCCCTTGGTGCAGGAAGGCGGATTGAACAGGTTGAGCGCGAGCCCGAGGTGCGCTGTCCCGTCGTCGGGAGCGACGCTGAACGCGCCTCCGGCGACCACGGGGTAGGTGACCAGTGCCTGTTCGAGCCCGTCCTGCCTTGTGAAGAGCAGGTTGGAGGTGGTGAGCAGGTTGGCGACGACGGAGCCGAGACCTGGTCCCGATTCGGCGAGCAGTTCGCTGACCTGGTTGGCGGCCTGCGGGGTGATGCCGATGAGCTCACGGATGTCCGCGTCGGAGTTCTTGAGTGTCTCGGAAACCGAGGCGAGGTCGGAGCTGAACTCCTTCATGGAGGTGGCGAGGTCGTTCTGGGTGTTGAGTACCACGTTGCCGGAGTTGAGCAGTTCGACGGTCTGCGGAAGGTACTGCTTGGCGACCTTCGTGAAGTCTCTCGTGGTGTCCATCAGCACTTGGAGGTCGTCGCCGGTGCCGCGGAACGCCTCGTAGGACTCGTCCACGACGGTGCGCAACGCGTCGGTGGGCACCGAGGACGCCAGGCTGTCGAGGTCGCCGATGACCTTTTCCGTTGGCACCGGGGTGCTTGCCCTTTCGGCCGGGATGACGGAGCCGTCGGCGAGGTAGGGGCCGTTGTCGGTGACGGGCCTGAGATCGACGAACTGCTCCCCCACCGCTGATCGGTTGGCGACCATGGCATGTAGGTCGCTGGGCACCTTCGGGGCTTCCGGTTCGATGTCGAGTTCGGCTTTCAGCCCGGTCTCGGTGAGGCTCAGTTCGCCGACCCTGCCGATGTTGTAGCCGCGGTAGGTGACCTCGGCTCCGGTGAAGATGCCGCCGGACTCGTTCAGTTCGAGCTGGACGGTGTAACCGCCGGTACCGAAGACCTTTTCGATGTCGGTGAACCGCACCAGCGCGTAGGCGATGGCGAGTACGGAGATGATCGCGAACGCGATCAGCTGGATCTTGGCTTTGCGCAGGAGCATCAGCCGGCACCTCCCGACAGCACACCGAAGATGCCGGCGACCCCAGTCTGCTGAGACGGCTGTCCCTGCTGGTCTTGCTGGTCACCGCTGTGCGGTTCCGAACCGGGCAGGGGTAGCGGGGGCGGGGCGGGGCCGGAGCCACCCTGCGCAGGGCCGGTGAGGTCTCCGACGATGGGGACGTCTTGCAGCGGGTTCTGTCTGCTGCGGCCGAGGTTGGCCATGACCTCGCCGAGGTTGAGGTCGACCGTGGCGTAGAGGTTGAAGTAGTCGCCCTTCGCGCCTTCGACGGCGGCGTCGCTGAACGGGTAGGTCAGCATCAGTTCGAGCGCCTTCGGCAGGTCGGAGCCGGCTTCGCCGAGTTTGCGCAGCGTCGGAAGCAGTGCTTCGAGGTTGGCGACGAGGTCTTCCTGGCTGGCGTTGACGGTGTCGACGGCGACGCCGGAGAGTTCGTTGAGCGCTTGGAGCATGGTGACGAGCTGGCCGCGTTGCTGTTCGAGCACCGCGAGACCGGGGCCGAGGTCGTCGATGGCGCCCGCGATTTGATCGCGCTGGCCGTTGAGCGTCGAGGAAAGCCGGTTGAGCCCGTCGAGCGCTCTCGTGATGTCGCCGGATTGCGCGTCGAGGGTGGAGACGAGGTCGTCGGCGTTGCGCAGTAGTGCCTTGATGTCGGGTTCGTTGCCTTCGAGGGTGTTGTTGAGTTCCTTGGTGATGGTGTTGAGCTGTTCGACGCCGCCTCCGTTGAGGAGCATCGACAGCGCGCCGAGGACTTCCTCGACCTCGACGCTGCGGTTGGTTCGTTCGAGCGGGATGTGGTCGCCGTCGGCGAGCTTGGCCTGGGCTGGGTGTTCGGCGGGTGCTCGCAGTTCGACGTACTTCTCGCCGAGCAGGCTGGATTGCCGGAGGTTGGCGACGGCGTTGGCTGGCAGTGTGACGTCGCCGTTGACGAGGACGGTCACCTCGGCTGTCCAGCCGTCGTCGGCGAGCCCGATGTCGTCGACTCTGCCGACGGGGACCTCGTTGACTCGCACGCCGGACTGCGGCACGAGGTCGAGTACGTCCCTGAACTGGACTTTGACGCGGTAGGGGTGGTCGCCGAGGTCGGCGCCTCCCGGCAGTGGCACGTCGTAGACGCCGGAGAAGCCGCAGCCGGACACGGCGACGAGTGCCGCCGCGCTCGCGGCGACGGTGAAGGCGCGCAGCCGGGCCGGTTTCACTGGCCACCTCCCGGCGACATGAGCTGCCCGGTGAGCGGCACCGGTAGTGGTGGGAGCTTGCCCTGGTTGAGCGCGTTGACCGACTGGGCGAGCGATGGCAGCGGCACGGCCTTGTCGAGCAGCGGGGCGACGGAGCCGCACAGGTCGCCGAGCGCGTCGAGCGCGTCGGGGGTCTGTTTGAGAAAGCCACAGATCATGACGATCGGCGGCTGGGTCAGCTCGTTGAGGTTGGCGCGGGCGTCGAGTGTTCCGGACGACGCGTTGTAGGTGTTGGCGAGGTTGCCGAGCGCCAGTGGGGCGATGTCGAGTGTTTCGGCGAGCGCGGCGCGCTGGTCGACGAGCACCTGAGTGATGCCGGCCAGTTTGTCCACATTGGATTTGACCCGGCCCCGGTTGGCCTCGATGAAGTCCCTTACCGAGTAGAGCGTGGTGCCGAGCTGTTCGACGGTCGCGGCGAGGTTGTCCTTTTCGCGGTCGAGGAAGGAGCTCACGTCGGCGAGCTGGGTCTCGAACTGGCGAACCTGGCCGTCGCTTTCGGCGAGAGTGGTGGAGAAACTCGCGAGGTTTTCGACGGTCTTGAACAGGTCGCCCGAGTTGCCGGAAAGGGTTCCGGCCGCCTGGCCGAGTTTGGTGATGGTGTCGTTGAGCTTCCGCCCGTTGCCGTCGACGTTGGCCGAGAGTGTGTTGAGCAGGTCGGACAGTGAGCCGTTCGCGTTGGCGCCGTTGGGGCCGAGCGATTCGGACACCTCACTGAGTGAGCTGGTGAGTTCGTCGACTTCGAGCGGTACCGCGGTGCGGTTCATGGGGATGATCGCGCCGTCGGGGAGGGTGTCGCCGCCGGTGTAGGCGGGCGCGAGTTGTACGTAGCGGTCGGAGACGAGCGAGGGGGCGACGATCACGGCGTTCGCTCCGGCCGGGATGGTCACCGAACGGTCGTAGCGCAGTTCGACCTCGACCTGGTCGCCCTTCGGGCGCACGCTCGTCACCTCCCCCATTTCGACGCCGAGCACGCGGACGCTGTTGCCCTCGTAGAGGCCGATGGCTGAGGGGAAGTACGCGGTGACGTGTTTGCTGCTCGCGTCGCGCAGGGTCCACCACAACGCGCCCGCGACGACGAGGCCGAGTACACAGGCGATGGCGACCCCTCGGGTGAGGGTCTGGCCGAAGCGGGTGTCGGTCATCGCGCGTTGCACCCCTCTTCGTTGAGCGGCCCCACCGAGGGCAGCAGCAGTCCGCAAATGTAGTTGTCGAACCAGCGTCCACTGCCGATGGTGTTGTTGAAGACCCTGATGAACGGCGCGAATTCCTTGATGCCGTTGGCGAGCGCCTCCTGGTTGCGCTGGAGCATGCTGGTCAGCCGGTCGAGCTGGGTGAGGACGGGATCGAGCTGGCCGGAGTTGTCGTCGACGAGGCCCTGCAATTGGGTCGCGAGGCTGCGGCTGCCTTCCAGCAGCGTGGAGATGGCCTGTTCCCTGCGGGAGAGTTCGTCGAGGAGTTTGTTGCCGTCCTCAAGGAGTTTCGTGAATTCGGCGTCGCGGTCGGCCAGCGTCTGGGTGACCTGTCTTGTGTTGGACAGCAGGCTGGAGAGCTGTTTGTCGCGGGAGGCGATGGTGGTGGAAAGCTCGGAGAGCCCGTCGAGTGCGCCCCGCACGTCCTCCGGTGTGTTGGCAAAGGTTTCGGAGAGCACGTCGAAGCTCTGCGCGAGCTGCTTGGTGTCGATTTCCTCCACCGTCTGGGAGAGACCGCGGAAGGCTTCGAGCACGTCGTAGGGCGCTGCGGTGCGTTCCCTCGGGATGGTGTCGCTCGGGTCGAGCGCGGTGTCGCCGAGCGGGTCGAGGGCGACGTACTTCTGGCCGAGCAAGGTCTTGATCTTGATGGCCGCGGTGGTGCGGTCGCCGAGCCACGCGTCCTTGACCTTGAAGGAAACCCGCACGCGATCCCCGTCGAGTTCGATGTCGGTGACCTTGCCGACCTTGATGCCGGCGACGCGGACCTCGTCGTCGGTTTGCAGACCGGCCGATTCGCTGAAGTCGGCGGTGTAGGTGGTGCCGCCACCGATGATCGGCAGGTCGTCGGAGTTGAGCGCCGCGACGGTGCCGAGCACCATGAGCACGATCCCGACGAGCGCGATGGGGATCGGGTTGCGTTTCCGGAAGCTCTTCATGTCAGGCACCGCTCCCTCGACGCGGGCGCGACGGGAACGTTGACGGGCGCTTCCATCAGGCCGGGGATCTGGACGCTTCCGGTCGCCTCGCACAGGAAGAAGTTGAACCAGGATCCGTAGTCGGCCGTCGCGGCCATCCTGCTGGCCTTTTCCGGCAGGAACTGGATGAAGTGTTCGACGACGGCCTCGCTGTCGTTGAGGTTGCCCGTCAGCGCGCCGAGCGCCGCGATGTCCTGCTTGAGCGGTTCTCGCGCCTCGTCGAGCAGCCCCGCCGTTGTCGTGGTGAGCTCGCCGAGCGATTCGATGGCCTGGCCGATGGGTTCGCGGTCGCTGGAAAGTCCGGACACGAACTGTTGCAGTCGCACGATCAGGTCGGACAGCTGCGGGGTTCGGGCGTTGACGGTTTCCAGCAGGCTGTTGAGGTTGTCGATGACATCGCCGATCACCTGGTCCTTTTCGGCGATCGTCGTGGTGAGCGACGCGGTGTGGGCCAGCAGGCTTTCCACCGTTCCGCCCTCGCCCTGCAAGACCTGGACTATCTCGTAGGACAACGTGTTCACGTCCTCCGGCGAGAGCGCGCGGAAGAGCGGTTTGAATCCGTTGAACAGTTCGGTGAGGTCCAGCGCGGGTTTTGTCCGTTCGATCGGGATGTTGTCGCCTGGCTTGAGGGTTTCGCCTGCCTCGCCGCCGCCCCTTTCCAGCGAGACGTAGCGCTGACCGACGAGGTTCCTGAACTTGATGGTCGCGGTGACGTCGGCTGGCAGGGAGCGCCCCGAGTCGACCTCGAAGGCGACCTCGGCCTGGCGGCGGTCGACGATGCGGACGTCGGCGACCTGGCCGACCCTCACGCCCGCGATGCGGACGTCGTCGCCGGGCAACAGCATCGTCGCGTCGCTGAAGCGCGCCGTGTAGCCGGAGGTCGAGGTCAGGTTGACGTTGGCGATGCTGACACCGAGCACCGCGGTGAACAGCACGGTGACGACGACGAAGATGCTCAGTTTCGTGAGCGGGGCGGCGAGTCCTCTCATCGGACCGTCACCTCCGCTCCCCGGTACAGCGGGCCGATCAGCAGCGCGCCCCAGCCGGGCACGTCGGCGGAGGTCATGCCGACCTGTGGTGCGACGAGCTCCGAGAGAATCGCGTGTTCGGCCGGGGTGTTCGCCGGGTTTCCGGCCGTCGTTCCGTTGCCGTTGTAGCCACCGGCGTTGGCCGCGTTGTTGGCGGGGTTGAGCCCGTCGTTCTGTGAGCGGGCAGGAGGTGGCGAGGTACTGCCGTCCTGCAGAGGCCCCTCGGGCGGATGCTGCGGGAACGGGTCGGGAAGGTCTTTCATGGCATAGCAGCGGGGTCCGCGCTTGTCCTCGTACTCCGGTTCGTCCTTGCCAGGCTCGTAGGGGCCCCTGTTCGTGGTGATCTCGATGGTGGCGTGCAGGCCGGGCTTCGACGTTCCCTTGCCGAACGCCTTGTCGATGCGCGGCAGCAGGTCGGCCATCTGACCGATGAAGCACGGGTACTCAGGGGAGTACTTCGCCAGCAGCTCGGCCGTCGGCCGTGCGGTGCTGCCGAGGCTGATCAGATTGTCCGCGTTGGCCGTGAGGAAGGATTCGAGGTCGACCGAGGCCGTCGTGAGATTGCCGTACAGCGTTTGCAGGTTCTGTCGTTCCTCGACGATCGTCTTGCTGGTGACGGTCAGATTGTCCAAAGTGCGCACGAGATCGGGGGCCGCCTCGGACAGATTGTCGGAGAACTCGGCGAGCTCCCTGAGGTTCTCCTGGAGTTCCGGCAGATGCGGATTGAGTTCGCCGACGTACTCGCCCAATTCGGACAGTGTCTCGCCGAGTGGTTTTCCCCTTCCGTCGAGCGCCGTCGAGATGGCACTGAGCGTGCTGGAGAGTTTCTGCGGCTGCACGGCCTGCAACACGGGCATGAGGCTTTCCAGTGCCTGTTCGAGTTCGACGGCGTCGGAGGTCCGGTCCTGTGGGATCACGTCCCCGTCGCGGAGGCTCTGCGGCGACGGCGCGCCGGGAATCTCCAGTGACACGAATCGTTCGCCGAACAGGGTTTTCGGAAGGAACCGCGCCGAGACGTTACTCGGCACGAGGTGCGCCTGCTCGGGGTCGATCCGCAGGGTGAGTTCCGCGCCGGATTCGGTCGGCGCGATGCTCTCCACGCTGCCGACGATCAGGCCGCGCACCTTGACGTCCGAGTGCGGCGTGAGCTGGTTGCCGATCGTGCCGGCCTGCAATCTGACCATGACGAAGGAGCTGAAGCTCTTGTTGTAGAGCGCGATGCTCAGCAGGACACCGCCGACGAGTACCGCGACGAGCAGCAGCCCGAGCAATCTGCGGCGCACCGTGACCATGGCCTTGCTCATCCGGCGATCCTCACCGTCGTGTCAGTGCCCCAGATCGCGAACCCGATGAAGAAGTTCACGACCGCGACGGTGACGATGGACAACCTGACGGCGCGGCCGACCGCGACGCCGACACCGGCGGGACCTCCTGTCGCGCGGTAACCGTAATAACAGTGCGTCAGGATGATCAACACACTGAATATGAGCACCTTGATGAACGAGTAGAACACGTCCTCAGGTGGCAGGAACATGTCGAAATAATGGTCATACGTACCCGCCGATTGGTCGTAGATGTAGATGACCACGAGCCGGGAAGCCAGGTACGAACTGAGCAACCCGATCACGTACAACGGGATCACCGCGACGAATCCGGCGATGATGCGTGTCGTGACCAGATAGGGAAGGCTCGGCACCCCCATCACTTCGAGCGCGTCGATCTCCTCGGAGATCCGCATGGCGCCGAGCTGCGCGGTGAATCCCGCGCCGACCGTCGCCGACAGCGCCAGCCCCGCGACGAGCGGCGCGATCTCCCTCGTGTTGAAGAACGACGTGAGGAAGCCGGTGAAAGCCGACGTACCGATGGAGTTCAGCGCGGAAAAGCCCTGCAAACCGACGAGTACACCGGTGAACAAGGTCAGCCCGACCATCACGCCGACGGTGCCGCCGATGACGGCGAGCGAACCCGAACCGAAACTGACCTCGGCGAGCAGCCGCAGCACTTCCCTCGTGTAGCGGCGGATCGTCCTCGGCACCCACGCGATCGCGCGCAGGTAGAACGACATCTGGTCACCGAGGACGTCGAGCGTCTCCAGTGGACGGTTCGCGATCTTCTTCGCGTTCTTGGCCAACGGTGCCATCGTTCTAGTCCAACTTCGCGGGGACGATCTGCAAGTAAATCAACGTGATCACGAAGTTGACCACGAACAGCAGCAGAAAGGTGATGACGACGGACTGGTTGACGGCGTCCCCGACCCCCTTCGGCCCTGGAGGGGGATTGAGTCCCCGGTAGGCCGCGACGACCGCCGCGATGAACCCGAAGATGAGGGCTTTCAGCTCACCGACCCACAGGTCGGGCAACTGGGCCAGCGCCGAGAAACTCGCGAGATAAGCGCCGGGGGTGCCGTCCTGGAGCACCACGTTGAAGAAGTAGCCCCCGAGCACGCCGATGACGCTGACCATGCCGTTGAGCAGCACGGCAATGAGCATGCAGGCCAGTACTCTCGGCACGACGAGCCGTTGCACCGCGGAGACGCCGAGCACTTCCATGGCGTCGATTTCCTCGCGGATGGTGCGGGCGCCGATGTCGGCACAGATCGCCGAACCACCAGCCCCTGCCACCAGCAACGCGGTGACGAGGGGGCTCGCCTGCTGCACCGTTGCGAGCACACTGCCCGCACCGGTGTAGGACTGCGCGCCCAGTTGCGTGGCGAGCGAGCCGAATTGCAGGGAGATGACGGCGCCGAACGGGATCGCGACGAGCGCGGTCGGCAGGATCGTGACACTGGCGATGAACCACGACTGCTGAATGAACTCCCTGACCTGGAACGGCCGCTGGAAAATACCGCGAGCCACGTCCAAACCGAGAGCGAACAGCTTTCCTGTCTCCCGCAGCATCCCGATGCCGGGGATCCTGGCCGTCGAGGCCCGAGAACTCATGAACACCCTCGTCGTGCTTGCTCACCGCGGGTGCGGAGCCGGGAACGGTCGTAGCCGAGCGACGGCTCGTGGTCGGCGTCGCTCATGATCGTCCTTGCGTTGGTGGAGGCATTCGGCGGGTCGTCGGCTCCCGTCTCAGCTCGGGCTCCCGCCAGCCTGTGTCCGGCAACTGCGCGACGTCTCCCGTCGGCAGTTGCCCGTGGTGGGCGCGGGCCACCGGGTGCGCGCGAACCCCGTAGTACTGCTGTTCCTCAGTGCTGAGCGATTCGATGATGCCTTCCTGCGCGTTCGGCGGCAGCGTGTGCAGGATCCGCATGACCCTGTCCTTGCGGCGCCGGACACCCGCGCGTTCCGGCAAGCCCGGGGTCGGCTGGAGTTGCGGAACGACACCGCGCACGTCGTCGGTCGACCCGTCGTGGTGGCCGGCGTCGGCGTAAGCCTGCTCCTGCTCCATCGTCGCCTGGTCCTTCTCCTCGGACATGCCGATGGGACCGATCCTGCGACCGTTCAGGAACTGTTCGACGACCGGCTCGTCGCTGGTGAGCAGCACTTCGCGCGGACCGAACATGACGAGTTCCTTGCGAAACAACATGCCGATGTTGTCGGGAACCGTACGAGCCACGTTGATGTTGTGCGTGACGATCAGGATGGTCGAGTCGGTTTGCGAGTTGAGGTCGACGAGTAACTGGGAGATGTAGGCCGTCCGCACGGGGTCCAGACCGGAGTCCGGCTCGTCGCACAGGATGATCGCGGGATTGAGCACGAGCGCCCTCGAAAGCCCCGCCCGCTTCCGCATACCCCCGGAAATCTCGCCCGGCAGTTTTTTCTCCGCACCGGAAAGACCGGTCATTTCGAGCTTTTCGAGCACGATCTTGCGGATTTCGGTCTCGGACTTCTTGGTGTGCTCGCGCAGCGGGAACGCCACGTTGTCGTAAAGGTTCATCGAACCGAACAGCGCGCCGTCCTGGAAGAGCACACCGAACAGCTTGCGGACCTCGTAGAGCTTGTGTTCCGAGCATGTCACGATGTCGACGCCGTTGATGACGCACTTGCCACGGTCGGGCTTGAGCAGGCCGATCATGGACTTGAGGAAAACGGACTTACCCGTACCCGACGGCCCCAGCATCACCGACACCTCGCCCGGCGGCAGGGTCAGCGTCACGTCCCGCCAGATGGCCTGCTTGCCGAACGACTTCGTCAAGCCCTCGATGACCACCTCGGCACCCATCGCACCTCCCGGAGCTGTTTCGCGGCAGCATGCCCCGAAGCTTGCGTCACTCACATGCAACGAGCTGCGAGCACAGTAGTTACTCGCGAGTTTCGCCTCGGGTGACGCCTGCGTGTCAGTAGTGGAGCAAGGTAGCGCACGACAGGGCCGGAACACGAAAAGGGCGGGCATCGCGATCGCGATGCCCGCCCTTTTCCGCTGCGAGTCAGCTCAGGGGACCAATGGTCACTTGAGGCTGATCTTGGCGCCGGCTGCTTCCAGCTTCTCCTTGGCAGCTTCGGCGGCTTCCTTGTCGACCTTCTCAAGGAGGGCCTTCGGGGCGCTCTCGACGAGCTCCTTGGCCTCCTTCAGGCCGAGGCCGGAGACGACCTCGCGGACAACCTTGATGACCTGGATCTTCTTGTCGCCAGCGCCCTCAAGGACGACGTCGAACTCGTCCTGCTCCTCTTCGGCGGGGGCAGCGGCACCCGCGCCGGGGGCCGCGACGACGGCGGCCGGGGCAGCGGCGGTCACGTCGAAGGTCTCTTCGAACTTCTTCACGAACTCGGACAGCTCAAGCAGCGTCAGCTCCTTGAAGGCGTCGAGCAGGTCGTCGGTGCTCAGCTTCGCCATGATGGCGTTCCTCTCTTCTCGCGGTGCTTGTGGTCGGGGGTGTTACTCGGTCAGCTCTCGGCTGGAACGGCAGCCTCGGCGGCGCCTTCGCCTTCGGACTTGCGCTTGTCTTCGAGCGCGACGGCCAAACGGGCGACCTGGGACGCGGGCGCCTGGAACAGCGCGGCGGCCTGGGACAGCTTGGCCTTGAACGCACCGGCGGCCTTGGAAAGCAGCACCTCACGGCTGTCGAGGTCGGCAAGCTCCTCGATCTCGGCAACCGAAAGGGCACGGCCATCCATGTAGCCGCCCTTGATGACAAGTGCGTTGTGTTCCTTCGCGAAGTCACGAAGAGCCTTCGCGGCGTCGACAGCCTCACCCTCGACGAAGGCGATGGCGGTCGGGCCGATGAACAGCTCGTCGAGCCCCTCGATGCCCGCGTCCTCAGCAGCACGCTTGACGAGGGTGTTCTTCGCGACCCGATACTTGGCGGTGTCGCCGAGAGCGCGGCGCAGCTTTCCGAGCTGGGACACGGAGAGGCCGGAGTACTCAGTGACAACGGTGGCCGAGCTGCTGCGGAACCGGTCCGCGATCTCGGCGACGGCCGCCACCTTGTCGGGCTTCGCCATGGTCGCCTCCTCTCTTGGCTAGGTGACCGCTGGTGAAGCCATTGACCCCCAACACGACAAAACGCCCCAGCGCAGCAGGCGCGGGGCGTCGTAGCACCAAAAGGCGCGGCGATCCTCGTATCCTCCTGCGCGGGCCGTCCGCCCTGATGCGGACCTTCGTTCCCGGGACCAATGCCCGGGAAGACCAGCGGTCTTCGGTAGAACCGTCGACCAGCATACGTGCCCCCCGCGCCCCCGCTGCAAGCACCCCGCCCCGAACCGCGTTTAGCCCGCGAAACGCGGTACTTGTCATTGCTAACTACCGCGTTTTGCGGGCTAACCGCGGTACCGGCACCACAATCAGTACCCAAGCAGGCATCATGGGTCACGTGGCGGAACAGCGACCCGACGACACCCCCGGCCCCGAGCAACCCCCCGGCGACAACACACCGGGAGCCGAAGTCGAACCTGCCCAACCAACGGGCCCACCACGAATCGACCCCGAACAACTCCGCCAATTCCAGCAATTCCAAGAGTTCCAGAAATTCCAGGAACTCCAACGTCAACAACAACCAGGCGGAGAACTCACCACCGGCCAGACCTACCCGCCCACCACCACGGCGACCCAGCAACTGGTCCCCCACCAGCAACCACCACGCCGCAAAATCCCAGGCTGGCTCGAATGGCTCGGCAAGAAACTCATCGGCTGGCTCATCTTCATCATCCTGCTCATCATCGGCCTCACCTGGGCCTACAACTACTTCCTCGGCAGCGACAACTCCGGCGACAGCAAAACCCAAGCCAAAATGGGCGGCGGCACCTACCACACCAACGAAATCCTGTCGGACAAGCCATACGAAGCGGTGAGGCAGGTCTACGACGCGATTGCCCAGGAAGACCCGGCGAACGGAGAGCCGCTGGTGGCCGAGGCATGCGGACGCTTCGACAACCAAGCCGGTGTCCAGTTGCGCTTCGCGGAGAACCTTGGCTATCCCGGTTGCCGTGAGGCAATCATCGGGTTGCACGAGAAGGTCACCAACGTCAACCAGTACGCGGAGTCGGTCTATCCCAAGTGGTACGACCCCACAGCCAACACAGTCCGGATCGATTCCTGCGACTTCACGATCAGCGGCGGACCGGCCCTCGGCACGTTCGTCCTGACGAAACAGGACTACAAGAACCAATGGCTCATCACCGGACACGAGCCGGGTCCGGCAACCTGCCCCGCCCCAAGCACGGGCAACGGGGGCTGAGAAACGCGGAAAGACCTCAACACAAAGCGGGGCGGCCATCCGAAAGGATGACCGCCCCGCTTGTCTGTGATGTCAGGCCGTGGCGTCTTCCGCCAGCAGGTCCCTCGTACGAGCAGGGTCGACCGGGATACCGGGGCCCATGGTCGTCGTGAAGGTGACCTTCTTGAGGTAGCGGCCCTTCGCCGCGGACGGCTTCGCGCGAAGCACCTCGTCCAACGCCGCCGCGTAGTTCTCCACCAGCTTGTCGGCTTCGAACGATGCCTTGCCGATGACCAGGTGCAGGTTCGCCTGCTTGTCAACGCGGAAGCTGATCTTGCCGCCCTTGATGTCGGCCACAGCCTTGCTGACAGCGGGGGTCACCGTGCCGGTCTTCGGGTTCGGCATCAGGCCACGCGGGCCGAGGATGCGGGCGACCCGCCCGACCTTCGCCATCTGGTCCGGCGTCGCGATCGCGGCGTCGAAGTCGAGCCAGCCACCCTGGATGCGCTCGATCAAATCGTCGGAGCCAACCGCGTCGGCACCGGCGGCCTCGGCCTCGGCGGCCTTGTCACCGGTGGCGAAAACAATGACGCGGACGGTCTTACCCGTACCGTGCGGCAGGTTCACGGTGCCGCGGACCATCTGGTCGGCCTTGCGGGGATCCACGCCGAGCCGCATCGCGACCTCGACCGTGGCATCCATCTTGATCTTGGCGGTCTCTTTCGCGAGCTTCACGGCCTCAAGCGGCCCGTACAGCCGCTCGCGGTCGATCAGCTCGGCGGCCTGACGGTATGCCTTGCTGCGCTTGGTCATGCTCTGTCCTCTTGAGAAATAGTGAATGGATCAGTTGTGGTGTGGGCCAGCGCCTGGCCCTTCCACGTGCCGGGCACCCGCTCGCGAGCGCTCGGCGTCGGCGACTATTCGACGGTGAGCCCCATCGACCGGGCGGTGCCGGCGATGATCTTCGCGGCCTGGTCGGTGTCGTGTGCGTTGAGGTCGCTCTTCTTGGTCTCGGCGATGTCCCGCACCTGGTCCCAGGTCACCTTGCCGACCTTGGTCTTGTGCGGCTCGCCGCTGCCCTTGTCGATGCCAGCGGCCTTGAGCAGCAGCTTCGCGGCCGGCGGCGTCTTGAGCTTGAAGTCGAACGAGCGGTCCTCGAACACGGAGATCTCGACCGGCACGACATTGCCACGCTGCGACTCGGTCGCCGCGTTGTATGCCTTGCAGAACTCCATGATGTTGACACCGTGCTGGCCCAGCGCCGGGCCCACGGGAGGCGCCGGGTTCGCGGCGCCCGCCTGGATCTGCAGCTTGATGATCGCTGCAAGCTTCTTCTTCTTGGGTGGCATTCCTGTTCCTGTTCAGTGTTGCTCCCCCGCGCACCTGCCGTGGCGCGGGACTTCCGGCCGGCTCTGCGGCCGTCAGATCTTGGAGACCTGGTTGAACGACAACTCGACCGGGGTCTCCCTGCCGAAGATCGACACCAGGACCTTCAGTTTCTGGCCGTCCGCGTTGACCTCGCTGATCGTCGCGGGCAGCGTGGCGAACGGGCCGTCCATGACGGTGACCGATTCGCCGACCTCGAAGTCGACCTCCACCGAGCGGCCCGCTGCGGGCATTTCCGTGGTGGCCTGCTCGCCCTTACCCTGCTTGGTGGGGGCGGCCTTCTCGACCTGCGGGGCGAGGAACTTGAGCACCTCGTCCAGGGTAAGCGGTGACGGGCGCGACGTGGCCCCGACGAAACCAGTGACGCCAGGGGTGTTGCGCACCGCACTCCACGAAGCGTCGTTCAGTTCCATCCTGACCAGGATGTAGCCGGGCAGAACCTTGCGCTGCACCTGCTTGCGCTGGCCGTTCTTGATCTCGGTGACCTCTTCGGTCGGCACCTCGATCTGGAAGATGAAGTCCTCGACGTCGAGGGTCTGCCGACGAGTCTCAAGGTTGTTCTTGACCTTGTTCTCATAACCGGCGTACGAGTGCACGACGTACCACTCGCCTGGCTGCGACCGCAGCTCGGCACGCAGCGCCTCGACCGGGTCTTCCTCGGCGGCGTCGTCCTCGTCAGCCCCGGAGACCCCGGATGCTTCGTCGGTCTCGGCCGCGCCGGACTCGTCGGCACCGGACTCGGCGACAGCAGCGGCGTCGTCGGTGTCGGCCTCCGTGTCCCCGGCCGCCGTCTCGACGGGCTCAGTGTGTTCCGAGTCCGTGTCACCGGTGGCCGCGAGCACCTGCTCGTCGGAAAGGCCGGTCAGTTCCTGACCGGCTCCTGAGCCGTTCTCGGAGGTCACTTTCCGTCCTCTCAGTTGATCGCGTGTGGTGATTGCGGGAGTGTTGTCGACCCCCGCCACCCGCGAGGCCAGGTGGGCCGATCAGTTACCGAATATGAAGTCCATGCCCTTGATGAACAGGACGTCAAGCCCGGCAACAAGGGCCACCATGAAGGCCACGAACACCAGCACCACGATGGTGTAGGTGATCATCTGCTTGCGGGTAGGCCAGATGACCTTGCGCAGCTCTGCCCAGACCTCACGAACGAACCGCACGAGACGCGAAAACAGGCCACCCCGCTTTGTCTCCTTGCGATTCCGCTTCGGCGTCGGCTTGTCCTTGCCGACAGGCTTGGCGGCCTTTTCCGAAGTCTTTCCCTTCGGCGAAGGCCGTTTCTTCGCGTCCGCGCTCTTACCGGCCCCCGACTCTGAGTCAGCCTCGGTGCCCGTGTCGGCAGGGCGCGCGGAGGCACGGCGCTCACGCCGAGCCGCGGCGGTGACGGGACGGGAAGAGCGCTTGGCCGCCCTCTTTTCGTCCTTCTCGCCGTCCTCGCTCACGAGCTACTCCTCCGCTCCACCTGACACGTCAACGCAGGGGTGACAGGACTTGAACCTGCAACCTGCGGTTTTGGAGACCGCTGCTCTGCCATTTGAGCTACACCCCTTCGAGCGGATTCGCGCCGAACCGCTCACGAGGACGCACTCAACCAACCCCACATGGAGCGCAGGGTCGAGTGTCGAACGTCCCAAGTCCGGCAGTCTACGGCAAGCCGGATATCGCCTCGCAACCGCGCCCACCACACGCCAACGGGGCGGCTGTCCACCGCGAAAATCGCACGTGAAAAAATGTCGGCATGGCCACACCCGGAAGTACTGTCACCAGCCCACGTTCTCGCGTGTCCGCCCGCATCGCGGGTATCACGCCCTCCGCGACGCTCGCGGTGGACGCGAAGGCGAAGGCACTGAAGGCTCAGGGGCGGCCCGTGATCGGTTTCGGTGCCGGCCAGCCCGACTTTCCCACACCCGACTACGTCGTCGAGGCCGCTGCCGCCGCCGTCCGCGAGCGGGGCAACCACGGCTACACGGCGGCGGCCGGTCTCCCCGAACTGCGGGAAGCCATCGCGGCCAAGACGCTGCGGGACTCCGGCTTCGCGTGCGAGGCATCCCAGGTCCTCGTGACCAACGGTGGAAAGCAGGCGGTGTATTCCGCGTTCGCGACCCTGCTCGACCCCGGCGACGAGGTGCTGCTCCCCGCGCCGTTCTGGACCACCTACCCGGAGCCGATCGCACTGGCCGGCGGGGTTCCCGTGCAGGTCACCGCCGACGAGTCGACCGGTTACCTGGTGACCGTCGACCAGCTCGAAGCCGCTCGCACCGAGCGCACGAAGGTCCTGCTGTTCAACTCGCCTTCCAACCCGACCGGCGCGGTGTACCCGCGTGAGCAGGTCGAGGCGATTGGCCGCTGGGCTCTGGAGCACGGCATCTGGGTGATCACCGACGAGATCTACGAACACCTCGTCTACGACGGCGCGAAGGCCGAGTCGATGCCGGTCGTCGTGCCGGAACTGGCTGACCAGACGCTGATCCTCAACGGTGTCGCCAAGACCTACTCGATGACCGGCTGGCGGGTCGGCTGGATCATCGGCCCTAACGACGTGATCAAGGCAGCTTCGAGCTTCCAGTCGCACCTGTGCGGCAACGTCGCGAACGTGTCGCAGCGCGCCGCTCTGGCGGCCGTCGCCGGTCCGCTCGATGTCGTGCACGAGATGCGGGAATCCTTCGACGCCCGCCGCAAGAAGATCGTGTCATTGCTGTCGGCCATCCCCGGCGTCGAGTGCCCGACGCCGGAGGGCGCGTTCTACGCCTACCCGTCGGTCAAGGCATTGCTCGGCAAGGAGATCCGAGGCGAGCGCCCCCAGAACACGGTTGAACTGGCCGACCTGATCCTCCGCGAGGCCGAGGTCGCCGTCGTGCCTGGCGAGGCGTTCGGGACGCCCGGCTACTTCCGCTTCTCCTACGCGCTGGCCGAGTCGGATCTGGTCGAGGGCGTGAACAGGGTCGCGGCCCTCCTCGGCGAGGCCAAGTAACTCCCAGGAACAGCAACCGAAAAGGCCCCCGATCAAGGTCGGGGGCCTTTTTCATGCCCACCTCCCACTTTTGGCGTTTGTTCTAGTAGAGTTAGAACTATGCTGGTACGCATCGACCCCGCCTCGACGGCCCCGCTCTTCGAGCAGGTCGCCTCGTCCGTCAGGCGAGCGCTGTCCGAAGGCGAGGTCGGCAAGGGAGAACATCTCCCGCCAGCAAGGGAATTGGCGGCTTCGTTGGAGATCAACGTGCACACGGTCCTGCGCGCGTACGCCGTCCTGCGGGACGAAGGGCTGATCGAACTGCGGCGCAGGCGCGGCGCGGTGGTCACCGGCAACGCCAACACCATGGCGCGGACAACCCACCTCGTCGGCGAACTCGTCGAGGAAGCTCGCAAGGCCGGGCTGTCGAGAGAAGAACTCATCACGATCGTCAGAGAGAGATTCGCATGAGAAAGACCGCTGTTCGAGCGCTTTCGGCCACGCTGGGGATCCCTGCGCTCGCCGCCTGCGCCGCCGTCGTCGTGCGAGGTGCGCTGGCAGGCCGCTTCCCCGATCCGCTCGCCGTCCACTGGGGACCCGGCGGCGACGCCGACCGGTCGGCGTCGCTGACCGGATTGACCGTCGGCTCCCTCGTCGCGGCGGCGGTGCTGGCGATCATCGGCTCCGGCCTCGCGCTGTTGGCCGTCACCAAGGACCGTGGCCTTTCGCGAGGCGTCGTCACCTTCGAGGCATGGTTCGCGGCACTACCCTCGCTCCTGCTCGTCGCCACCTTGATCGTGAACCTGGACGCACCCGCGTGGAACCACGTCGCAGGTGGCTGGCTGGTGCTGGTGCTGCTGCTCGGACTCAGTGCGCTCACCGCCGGACTCGCCGCGCTCGTCGCGGGGCCGGGCGTGCGCCCCACAGCGCAGACCCCGCCATCGCCTGAGGGGCCTTCGGTCGGCCTTGAGCCAGGCCAGCGAGCCTCCTGGCTCGGTGGCACGACGAGCTTCGTCGCCGCCGCGACCATCGTTCCCGTCGTGCTGTTGCTGTTCGGGATCGAGACGGTGAGCGGTACGCCGGTGCCGATCGTCGCCTACCTCATCGTGCTCGGTACCGGGCTCGTGCTCGGTCTTGTGATGTCCAGACTCGGCGTTGTCGTCAACGAGAACGGCGTGACCATCCGCTTCGGCATTCTCGGATTCCCTCGCCGCCACGTGCCGTTGAGCGACATCGCGAGCGCCGACACCGGGTCTCTCGGTTTCTGGAGCCTCGGCGGCTTCGGGATCAGGGCCAATCCGGCGACCGGCACCATGGCCTACAAGCTCCGCGGCGGGCCCGCCCTGAAACTGACCCTGCGCGGCGGACAGGTCGTCTGGGCAACCGTCGACCGGCCGGAGCAGGCGGCGGGGCTCATCAACGACCTGCTGCGCCGCGAGTCGCCGCAACCAAGCCAATGAGATACAAACACGGGTAATGCGTCGTCGACACGGGCTGGTCCTCATCGGTGTGCTCATCACCGTGACGGCCTGCGGAACTCAGGAAACCGAGCGGCAAACCGGTCAGCAGGCCCCGGAAGCCGCCGCGCCCACCTCCCCCGGTACCTCGGCGGTGCGCTATGTCGCGCTCGGCGACTCGTACACGTCGGCGCCGGGCGCGGGCAAGGCGGTGGGTTCACCGGCGGGCTGCGGGCGAACCGAGGTCAACTATCCGCGGCTGGTCGCGGAGTCGTTGCGGGCCACCGAGTTCACGGACGCGAGTTGTGGTGGCGCGACGACGGCTGACCTCACCAGGCCGCAACGGACGCCGGAGGGAACCAATCCCGCGCAGATCGACGCGGTGACACCGGAAACGACGCTGGTGACCATCGGCATAGCGGGCAACGACGTTGGCCTCGTCGCCGCGGCGGCCACGTGCACGACGACCGATCCGAACGCGACTCCATGCCGCGATCAGCTCGGCGACCGAGGAACGACGCGGTTCGACGCCGCCATCGCCGACGCGGCGGACAGAGTCGGTTCAGTGCTCGGCAAGGTCGCCGAGAAGGCCCCGAAAGCGAGGGTGGTACTTGTCGGCTACCCGGCCGTCGTGCCCGACGACGGCAACGCCTGCTGGCCTGAGCTTCCCTACAGCCCTTCCGACGTGGAGTTTCTCAGGCAGGGCCTCGATCAGCTCAACGGTCAGCTCTCCGACAAGGCTCGCGAGCACGGCGCCGAGTTCGCGGAGACGACCTCGTTCACCGAAGGCCACGGCATGTGCGCGCCCGCCGAGCAACGGTGGATCGAAGGTCCACGATCAAGCACGGAAACCGCCCCGCTGCACCCCAACGCGCGTGGCGAGAAGGCAATGGCCGAGGCGGTACTGCACGTGATCGGCCAGGTCTAAAGCCGCACCACGGCTTGCGCCTTGCCGAGAACGGTTTTTCCCTCGAACTTCGCGGTGATGTCCACCCTTGCCGTGCCGTCGTCGCGGACCTCGCCGATCTTGCCGGTGAACTCGACGAGCGCGCCGTCCTCGTCGTCGGGCACTACGACGGGCCGGGTGAACCGGGCTCCGTAATGGACGATGCGTGCCGGATCGCCGAGCCAGTCACCGACCATCCTGCTGCCAAGGGCCATGGTGAGCATGCCGTGTGCGATGACGTCGGGAAGGCCGACCCCCTTGGCGAAGCGCTCGTTCCAATGGATCGGGTTGAAGTCGAGAGACGCCCCCGCGTAGCGCACAAGCTGAGCCCTCGTCACGCGCACGGAGAGGGGTGGAAGCTGATCTCCCACTGTGGCCTGCATGTCACTCTCCCCTGACGACGAGCTGGGCATTGGTGGTGCAGACCTGTTCGCCTTCGACGGTGCTGACATCGGCCCTGACGTTCAGGAAGTCGTTGCCCGCCCTTGTGAAGATGTCGTCGATGCGGGTCGTCAGCAGCAGCCGGTCACCGGCATGAATGGGGCGGTGATGGGTGAACCGCTGATCGCCATGCACCATGCGCGAGTAGTCGAGTCCCAGCTCGGGGTCGGCGACGATCGCGTTGATGGCAGCGAGGTTGATGATCGTCAGGAATGTCGGCGGAGCGACGACGTCCGGGTAGCCCGCCGCCTTCGCCGCTTCGACGTCGCGATACAGGGGGCTCGCGTCGCCGATCGCGTCGGCGAACTCCGCGATCTTCTCCCTGCTGACCTCGTAGCTGCTGGTCGGCGGATAAGACCTGCCGATGAATGTGGGATCGAGTGGCACCACAGCAGATTACCTGCCGGGGCGGGGACCGGATGTGTCCCTCGGGTGCGCCGAGAGACACATCCGGCAGGGTCGCCGGTCAGTTCAGCGAGACGCCGTAGGCGTCGAGTGCTTCGACGACGGGCTGGAAATAGGAGCTGCCGCCACCCATGCCCGAGGTGATGCCGAGTCCGACGCTGCCCGCGAACAGACAGCCGCCCGAGTCGCCCGAGTTCACGGCCGCGCTCGTCTGCACGAGTTCGTGCACCGCGCCCTCCGCGTAGTTGACGGTGACGCCGACCGCTTGCACGACACCACAGGTGAGCTGCGTCGTGCTGCCGCTCTTGCAGATCTGCTGCCCTACGGTCGCGTCGGCCGCCGAGCTGATGGGCTGTGTCGAGCCGTCCCACAACGTCACCTCGCCAGGCGCGCTGCCGGTGTCATTGCGGATGAGGCCGTAGTCGTCGCCGGGGAAGCTCGCACCCTCGGACGGGCCGACGTTCCATTCGGCGACCGCGGCTGTGCAGTGTCCCGCGTCGACGATGTAGTCCTGCCCGTCCCTGTTGGTGTTGAAGCCCGCCGAGCAGCGTGATCCGCCGCCGGTGATGGCTTCGCCGTTGTAGATGGCCTTGTGCATGCCACCGGTGACGTTGTCGACGCGCACCGCATCACCCAGTCGTGCCGCCGTCGCGGTGAGCCTCGCCGCGACGGCGTCGTCGGCCTCGTCGGCGATCGTGAGGACGACCTGGTTGGCGACGGGATCGAGTCCGATGGAGGTGTGGGTCGCACCCTGTACGGCCGCGAGTTGCGCGCGGGCCGCTTCGAGTTGGTCAGCCGACCGGGAAACGAGTTTCGCGGTGGCGCCCGCGTCGGCCACCTTGTCCGCGGCGGCTTCGGTGACCACGTTGACGACGGGAAGGCCGTCGGCGTCGAGGTAGCTGCCCGCTTGTTCGGCGCCGAGCGCATCGGCCAGCTTCGTGGCCTTCGCCGCGCTTGCTTCCTGGACGCGGAGGATCTCGCTCGCGGCGGCATCGGTGATGCCCCGCTCCGCCGTCAGCGCCTCGACGGCGGCGCCGGCGACGTCGGCAGAGTAGCCCTCGATACTCCGTGCCGACGCCGTACTCGGTACTAGAAGGCCCAGCGCGAGCGCGCCGGCTGCCATGGTGATCGCGGTTCTGGACGTCCTGTTCATACCGGTTCTCACTTTCGCAGGGGATTCACTCGATAGAGTGAGCGCGCTGCTCAGACACCGGTAGCGCCGATAGTTGGGTTCTCCCCAACAGGGCTTGGATCGGGTTTATGGGCCGAGGATCGGCGGGGACGCGGGCGGCAGTGTGTGCCGGGTGGCCGCGTGAGCAGAACGCGGGCGACCCGGCGGGGCCTCGCGACGCGAGCCAGGAGACCGGACAGGGGCAGGTAGGTCGGGACCGGGATCGCGAATGCGGCACTCATCGACCCGAACGCGGATCTCGCTGTCCCGGGTGCGGATCTCGGCGTACTGAACGCAGAACTCGGCGTACCGGGCGGGGGACTCGCGCGGGCCGCACACACAACTAGGCCGCCCTCAAACTTGGGGGCGGCCTAGTGAAAAAGGGGAAGACTCAGCGGGTCTCTTTGTGCACCCGGTGCGTCCCGCAGTTCGGGCAGAACTTCTTCATCTCAAGACGATCCGGGTCGTTGCGCCGGTTCTTCTTGGTGATGTAGTTGCGGTGCTTGCACTCCTCGCACGCCAGCGTGATCTTCGGTCGCACGTCGGTGGCAGCCACTTCGGCTCCTTCTTACTTCTCGGTCCCACCTATCCGGGGGGTCCGGGCGGGATCTTGGGGGTTACGCCCCCCAATGTAATGACGGAACGAGATGGTTTGCGCTCTCCGAAAACTTCACAGACTTCGCAGACACAACCCGCTCACTCGCGTAGCGGTGGCCGGACTTGAACCGGCGACACAGCGATTATGAGCCGCTTGCTCTACCGACTGAGCTACACCGCCTCACGCAAGTCAAGACCGCGACACACGAACCTCGAATCGCGGCCTGGACCTCCGAGCCCCTTTACGGAATCGAACCGTAGACCTTCTCCTTACCATGGAGACGCTCTGCCGACTGAGCTAAAGGGGCGTGCTCAACGAGCCTCGAAAAGAGTACCTGAGCGGCCGAACCGTCCGGAAACCGGGGGCGGCAAACCATGAAGTCTCAGGTCAACAGGGTCAGGACCGTCTCGGCGTGGTGGCCGCGCGAACGCGCGGTGCGCGCCAGCAGCCACGCTTCAAGCCGCTCCTCCGACAACGGGCGCGAGATGAGGTAGCCCTGCGCCACGTCGCACCCCATGGCCTCAAGTTGATCGCGGGCCACGTCCTCCTCGACGCCCTCGGCGACCACCGTGAGGCCGAGCGAGTGTCCGAGTTCGACGATGGACCGCACGACGGCGAGATCGCTGAGATCGGTGCCCATTCCGAGCACGAAGCTCTTGTCGATCTTGACCTGGTCGACGGGGAGCTGCCTCAGGTAGGCGAGCGACGAGTACCCGGTGCCGAAGTCGTCGACGGCGAGCACGATGCCGAGGCCGTGTAGTTCGCGCAGGATGGGCAGCGCCCTCGCGGGATCAGCCATGACGCCCGACTCGGTGAGTTCGAAGGTCAGCAGTTCCGCGGGGACGCCGAACCTGGCCAGCGCATCCGCGACCTTGGCAGGGAAGTCCTCGTCGGCGAGGTTGCGGACGGAGAGATTGACGGCAACCGATATCCGCAGTCCCTCGTCGAGCCAGCGCCGCACGCGGTCGAGCGCCATCTCCAGCACGAACGAGGTGAGCACGCCGACGAGCCCCGCGGCTTCGACTGCCGGGACGAACTCGTCGGGGTCGACCCTGCCGAATTCGGGATGCTGCCAGCGGACCAGGGCTTCGACGCCGACGACCTGCTTGCCCGGCAGCGACACCTTGGGCTGGTAGTGAACGCTGACCTGCCCGTCTTCCAGCGCCTGCCGGAACTGGGTGACCATCTGGAACCGGCGAAGGAAGATCTGCCCCATGCTCGGCACGTAGCCGCGGACTTCCTCGCCTCCCCTTGTGGCGCGTACCGCGACGTCGGCCCGTTGCAGCAGGCTGTCGACGTCGATGGCCTGTCCGGCCTGGCCGTCGTCGGCCGTCGCCGCCGCGTAGCCCACCATGGCGTTGGCCTCGACCGTCAGCCGGTCGACGGGATAAGGGGCGGAGAGCAGGTCACGGAGCCGTTCGGCGGCGGCGTGCGCCTGCTCGGGAGTGCGGTCGACGATGAGCGCGGCGAAGGAGGCTCCTTCGAGCCTCGCCAGCGGCACGTCCTTGCCGAGCGCGTCCCTGATGCGCCTTCCCGCCGCCATGACCATGCGGTCGGCCCACGCGTAGCCGAGCGCGTCACTGACGGTGGAGAAGACGTCGAGGTCGACGCGAAGGACGACGCAGTGCGGGCGTTCGCGCAGTGGGTCGCGCGCGACCTGCCGGAAGCCTGGCCGGTTGAGCAGGCCGGTGAGCGGGTCGTGGTAGGCGTCGTGCCTGAGCGTCGCGAGCAGCCTGCGGTTGTCGAGCGCGGTCGCGAGGTGGCTTGCCATGGTGCCGAGGAGCTGCACGTCGTATTTGCCGAAGCCGCGCCAGCGGGAGAGCCGGTCGTGTGCCTCGACGACGCCGAGCAGCTGGTTGGCGCTGCGCAGCGGTACGACGAGCGCTTCCTGCGATCCTCTGTCCTGAAGGGCGGCCCTGACCTCGGGGTTGGCCTCGGTGATGCGGAAGTGCCTGACGTGCGCGCCTGGCAGGCGCAGCAGCGGGTCGTCCGGCCGGACGAGACCGGCAGGCAGGTCTTCTCCCCCGACGACCGCACGCATGGGTTCGTCCGGTTCCAGCCTGAGGCGAAGTACGACCCTGCGCGCCGCGAGCTGGTCCTTGATGCGTTCGGCGATGGTGACCCACTCGCCGAAGTCGATGTCCTCGCCGATCTCGTCGGCCCTGCTCGCCGGCCTCGCGGCGGCCTGCTGGCCTGAGCGGGCGACCATGAGGCTGACGTCGGAGAGTGCCTCCATGTCGCGCTGCTCGCGAAGCAGGTCGGAGTAGGCCCAGTAGAGGGCGGCGAGTCCGAGGCTGACGGCGAGCACGATCGGCCAGGCCTCGGGCGTCTTGGAGATCACCAGGTAGCCGGTGAGACCGACGGAGGCGTTGACGAAGCCGACGACGAGGATGCGGCCGGCGAGCCGCAGTACCGTGCCGACGCGCATCCTGCGCCGCAGTACGCGGACGGCGGCCATGGCAAGCAGCGTGCTCGCCAGCGGCGCGGTGAGAGTGCCGGCGAGCGCGGCGACCCACGGCATGTGCTCGGTTCCGCCGATGGCGTTCTTGACGAGGCCCGCGACGGCGAACGCGCTCGTGACCTCGATGAGGAAGGCGCCCGCGTTGTAGAGGACCCTGCCGGTGACCTTGCGGGCGAGCAGTGTGGTGACGCCCGCGACGACGTGCGCGGCGAGTACGACTTCGAACGGCGCGACGAAGAACCCGATGACGAGCGGGATCTCGGTGAACGAGATGGTCCACGAGATGCCGCTGCGGACGTCGACGTTGACGCCGAGTTGTTCGGCTCCGAGGAAGGAGAGGGCGAGCAGCGGTCCGATCCACCAGAGGTGAACGGAGCCCTCGAAGGGCAGCCACATGGAGACGACGGCCGCGGCGAGGAGGCCGACGGCGAGCACGATCGCGGTATAGATCCGGAATCGGCGTTCGTCGGCTGGCGCGGTGCCGGTGCCCTGCCCTCCGTTGCTCGCGGTGGGTGATTCGGTTGCAGCCGTACCGGTACCGGCGGAACCGGCCTGTGAGTCCGGCATGCAACCTCCTTCCGTCACGCGCGCCCGCTACAAAGATGCTTGTCCGCGAACGAGGGCATTACTGTACCCCGGAGGGCGTATCAAGGCCCCGTTTCGAAGCGCATCAGATCAGCCGAGGGTTAACGCCGCGCCAACGCGGTGATATCCGAGCGTCGCCGCGGGTGACTTCGCCACTGTTTCTGTCGCGCCCAGTAGTCGCATCCTGAGTGAGTTACCTCATACCACGTCAGCTTGGATGACGCCATGGACATAGTGGACATCACTCACGAACACGAGAAGCGGCTGTGCGCGGCGGACGCGCTGTTGCCGAGGACGTTCACCAGTGGTGCGGCGGCCGCTGATCGCACCTTGACCACGCGGGACGGCGTTGGGTTCGCGGTGCGGTCCGAAGTGCGCGCCGGCTCGGGAGCCGCGTTGTGGCGGGCGCTCGTCGAGGAACGGCTCGACGTGAGGGTGGCGGGCGATGATCCCGGCTCGGCGATGGACGCGTTGCTGACCGAGTGGGACGCCGTGCTCGGCAACGGCGGCGCGGGTGAGCCGGAAAACGAAGCCGAGCGGGTCGCGGTCGTGCCGATGGCGAGCAGGGATCCGGTGGGAGCGACTACGTTGCTGCGTCATCGCTTCGCGCCGATGAGGGTGCTCGCGGTGCGCCCCGCCGATCGGCTCGGAAGTGGTCCGGCCGAGGTGCCTGGTGTGCGGATCCGGCAGGCTGAGCCGGAGGATCTGGCGACGCTGGTGAGGTTGGGGTCGCAGTTGCGGCGGTTCGACGCGGGGTTCGGCCTTGTGCCGTTGAGGGATGGCGAGCGGGAGTTGATCGGCGCTGAGTTCGCCGAGTCGCTGGCCGCGACGGTTTCGCCAGAGCAGCAGGCGCAGCCTCCGGCGTTGTGGATCGCAGAGTTGTACGGCAAGCCGCTCGGGTATGTCCACGTGCAGTTGCCGCCTGCCACCGCGTGGATCGCGGGGCAAGTTGCCGCCGAACGGGTCGGCTATCTGGCTTCGCTGCACGTGGCGGAGGAGGCGAGGAGCGCGGGTGTGGGTTCGGCGCTCGCCGCGCATGCCCATCAGTTGTTCGACGAGGAGGGGGTCGAGGCGGTGCTGTTGCACCACGCGCTGGCGAACCCGAGGTCGACGCCGTTCTGGTATGCGCAGGGTTATCGTCCGCTGTGGACCTACTGGTACCGGCGGCCCGCTACGGCGGGGTGATCGCTGCGGGCGAACACGGTAGGGAAACAAACCCGGGCTCCAGAAAGTTGAGTGAGGTGTACTCAACGAGACGGGAGCTTCTGATGAGCCAACCACAGGTGTTGCCTGTACTCCCCGTCGACGACGACGTGGTGCTGCCGGGGATGATCGTTCCGCTGGACCTCGGCGACACCGAGAGCCGTGCCGTGATCGAGGCCGCGCAGGCACGAGTGCCGAACGGAATCTCACTGCCCGGTATCCGCTCGGCGCAGCCTTCCGCTGCCGCGAACACTTCGAAGGCCGAGGTGCTGCTCGTTCCGCGCGTCGAAGACGACCTGGCCGAACTGGGCACGGTCGCGACGGTCGAGCGCATCGGCAGGATGCCGGGCGGCGGTTCGGCCGCGGTACTGCGCGGGTCGCGAAGGGTGTTCCTCGGCGAGCGAGCCGACTCACCGGCGAAGGACGCCGACCAGGTTCAGTGGGTGCACGCCGAACCGGCGATCGAACCGCCGTCAGGCGAGCGGGAGCGGGAACTGGCCGCCGAGTTCAAGGCCGTCGTGGTCTCGCTGCTCCAGCAGCGTGGCGGATGGCAGATGCTGGACGCGGTGCAGCAACTCGACGATCCTTCCGCCATCGCCGACCTCGCCGGCAACGCGCCTTATCTGAGCGTCGAGCAGAAGCTGGAGTTGCTGCGCACCCTCGACGTGGGCGCGCGACTGGAGCAGGCGCTGGAGACGGGCCGCGCCTACCTCGCCGAACTTCGCGTGACCGACACGATCCGCAAGGACGTAGAGCAGGACATGGAGAAGCAGCAGAAGGAGTTTCTGCTGCGCCGCCAGCTCGACGCGATCCGCAAGGAACTCGGCGAGCTGGACGGGAGTGAGGACAAGGACGACTACCGGGCCAGGGTCGAGGCGGCCGACCTGCCCGAGCACGTGCGCAAGGCCGCGCTCGCCGAGGTCGACAAGCTGGAGCGGACCTCGGAGCAGTCGCCGGAGGGCGGCTGGATCAGGACCTGGCTCGACACGGTGCTCGACATCCCATGGACGAAGCGGACGACCGACGTCCACGACATCGCGGGGGCCAGGGCAGTGCTCGACGCCGATCACGCGGGGCTCGACGACGTGAAGGAACGCATCATCGAGTACCTGGCGGTGCGGCAACGCCGCGCGGCGTCCACTGTGGACACAGTGGGCGAAGCCGAGGTAGACCGTGCGGGCAGGAGGGCAGGCGCGGTGCTCGCGCTCGCGGGCCCTCCCGGCGTGGGCAAGACCTCGCTCGGCGAATCGGTCGCGAAGGCCATGGGTCGCGAGTTCGTACGAGTCGCGCTTGGCGGTATCAGGGACGAGGCCGAGATCCGCGGCCACCGGCGGACCTACGTCGGGGCGTTGCCCGGCCGGATCGTGCGCGCGATCAAGGAAGCCGGTTCGATGAACCCGGTCGTGCTGCTCGACGAGGTCGACAAGGTTGGCGCCGATTACCGGGGCGATCCGACGGCCGCGCTGCTGGAGGTACTCGACCCTGAGCAGAACCACACGTTCCGCGACCACTACCTGGAAGTCGAGCTCGATCTGTCCGACGTGGTGTTCCTCGCCACCGCCAACGCGCTGGAGACCATTCCCGGCCCGTTGCTCGACCGGATGGAGCTGGTGACGCTCGATGGCTACACCGAGCACGAGAAGGTGACGATCGGCCGCGACCACCTGCTGCCGCGTGAGCTGGAGCGGGCCGGTTTCGCCGAGGGCGACGTGACGGTCACCGATGCGGCGCTGAGCCGGATCGCGGCCGAGTACACGAGAGAGGCAGGAGTCCGCGACCTCAACCGCACGCTCGCGAAGGTGCTGCGCAAGGTGGCCACCGAGGTCGCGCTGGACAAGGTTGCGCTGCCGCTGGTGGTCGGCGACGCGGAGCTGGAGTCCTATCTGGGCAGACCTCGGCACGTTCCCGAGTCGTCGCTTCCGGTGAACGTGCAGCGCACGTCGATTCCGGGGGTCGCGACGGGGCTCGCCGTGACCGGCGCGGGCGGTGACGTGCTCTATGTGGAGGCGTCGCTCGCCGACAACGAGTCGGGTGGGTCGGGGCTGACCTTGACAGGGCAGCTCGGTGACGTGATGAAGGAGTCGGCGCGGATCGCGTTGTCCTACCTGCGTTCGCGGGGCGCCGAGCTGGAGTTGCCGGTCGGCGACCTCAGAAATCGTGGCGTGCACGTACACGTCCCGGCTGGTGCGGTGCCGAAGGACGGCCCTTCGGCCGGGGTGACCATGACGACGGCTCTTGCCTCGTTGTTGACGGGGCGGCTGGTGAAGGCCGACGTCGCGATGACTGGCGAGGTGTCGTTGACGGGGCGGGTGCTGCCAATCGGCGGAGTGAAGCAGAAGCTGCTCGCCGCGCACAGGGCAGGCATGAGAACCGTGGTCATCCCGCAACGCAACGAGCCCGACCTCGACGACGTGCCCTCGGAGATCCTGTCGCAGCTCGACGTGCGGCCGGTGAGCAACGTCAGGCAGGTACTTGAGCTGGCGCTGGAGCCCGCGTCGGCTCCGATCGCCAGCGCGGCCTGACGACTCGACGGAGAACACCGCGCGCCTCACCCGCCGAGGGTGAGGCGCGCGGTGTCGTCAGGTGCGGGCCGCGGCGCGTTTGCGCAGCTTGGTGATGACGAAGAGAGCGACCGCGATCACACCGAGGACGATGACAACGGTCTGGAAGATTCCCGCGTACTCCTCGACGACGTGCCAGTTGGCTCCGAGCAAGTAGCCGGAGACGACGAAGATGCTGTTCCAGATGAGGCTACCGAGCGTGGTGAGGCCGAGGAACTTCCAGAAGGCCATGCCTTCGATGCCTGCCGGCAGTGAGATGAAACTGCGTACGAGCGGCACCATGCGACCGAAGAAGACGGCCTTGGTTCCGTGCTTGGCGAACCACGCCTCGGCACGGTCGAAGTCCTCACCTTGTACGAGCGGCACCTTGACCAGGATGGCCCTTGTCCGATCGCGGCCGAGCAGCCTCCCCACGTAGTACACGATGATGGCGCCGAGTACGGAGCCCAGCGTTGTCCACATCAGGGCTTCGACGAGCGTGAACACGCCGTTGGCCGCGGAGAATCCGGCGAGTGGCAGCACCAGCTCGCTGGGGATCGGCGGGAACAGATTGTCGAGGCCGACGATGAGGGCGGCGCCGGGCCCACCGAGTGAATCCATCAGATCGACGGCCCAGCCGGCGATACCACCGAGCTCGTCGCTGGTGTCGGCGGCCAATACAGCGTGCATGAACGGTCCTTCTTCGTCGTGGGCCAAGCCCGGTTCGGTAGCTTTGGGTGATTTCGAAGCTACGGATTCTACGGTTCCACCGCCATGAAGTAAGCCACCCTCTTCGCTGTGGATAACCACCGCCAACACTGCGGAAAACCGCAGTACGCAAGGCGTCGCAGGCCGATAACCTTGCGAAATGACCGAGTCCGCCCAGCGTGCCCTGCGTACGACGACCGGGTTGGCGCTCGGGGCGATTTCCGCGTTCGCCGAACTGGTCTTCGTGGTGTTCGCCGTCCCCGCTCTGGTTTCGACGTCCCAGCGGCCGCGGGTGTTCCGGCTCGCGCACAGGCTATCCGAACTGGAGAGGGCCAGGCTTGCCCGCTACCTGGAGGGTGACGACTCCTCTGAGTACTCAGGACGCAGGGCCATGCAGTACCTGGCGCTTCGTTGGATTGTCGGCGGCCTGGGTGCCGGTGTCTTCCTGCTGATCGGAGCGGGTGTCACTGTCGGGGGAATCATGGTGTTCCAGCTCGTCACGGGGCAGCCGATCGGCGGCGCCGAAGGCGACGGCATCGATTGGTACGACCCGTTCACGGTAGTGCTGGCCGGGGTACTACTGGGTTTCCTCGCCGTGCAGGGGCTCATCGGAGTCGCGAAACTCGATCGCCGGCTCGCGGAACGGCTTCTCGGGCCAAGCGGAAGCGAACTGTTGCGACGCAGGGTGCTCCAACTGGCCGTCAGCAGGGCCAACGTCCTCGACGCCGTGCACGAGGAGCGACGGAGGATCGAGCGCGACCTCCACGACGGCGTGCAACAGCGGCTGGTGGCGCTCGGCATGGTGCTGGGGAGGGCGCTGCGCGCGCAGGACCCCGACCATGCGAACTCACTGTTACAACAAGCACACGAGGAGTCACAGCAGGCCCTGCTGGATCTGCGGGAGGTGACCTGGCGGGTCTATCCGATCGCGCTTGACGGCGGAGGGCTCGCCATGGCACTCGAATCGTTGGCCGAGCGATCGGGCGTTCCCGTATCCGTGGATTACACGCTCGCCGACCGGCTCAGGCCCGCGCTGGAGACCGTCGCCTACTTCGTGGCGTCCGAGGCGGTGACCAACGCGGTCAAGCACGCCGCGGCCAACCGCATCACGATCGCCGTCCACAGCACCCTTCCCGAAGCGGTCGTCGTGCGGGTCACCGACGACGGCACCGGAGGCGCGATCGCGTCAGGGGAAGGACTTTCCGGCCTGGCGCGCAGGGTCGGCGCCGTCGATGGCAAGTTCACGGTGGACAGTCCGGCCGGAGGGCCGACGGTCGTGACAGCGGTGTTGCCGTGCGCGTGATAGTCGCCGAGGATTCGACCCTGCTGCGGGAGGGGCTGATCCGGCTACTCGCCGAGGAAGGTCACGATGTGGCCGCCGCGGTCGCCGACGGCGGTGCGTTGCTGACCGCGACGGAGCGGCATCGGCCCGACGTCGTCGTCACCGACGTGCGGATGCCGCCTAGCCACACCGACGAGGGGTTGCGCGCGGCGGTGGAGATCCGGCGCCGCTGGCCCGACGTCGGAGTGCTGGTGCTGTCGCAGTACGTCGAGAAGCGCTATGCCGTCGAGTTGATCACCGATGACGCCGGCAAGGTCGGATATCTGCTCAAGGACAGGGTCGTGCGGGTCGGCGAGTTCCTCGACGCGCTGGAGCGCGTGGCCGCGGGAGGCGCGGCCTTCGATCCCGAGGTGGTGCGGAGGCTGTTGGCCCGCACCAGCCACGCCGATCCGCTGGCCCGGTTGACGACGCGCGAACGGGAAGTGCTGGAGCGGATGGCGCAGGGGCACAGCAACGCGGGCATCGCCGACCAGCTCTACATTTCCCAGAGCGCGGTGGAAAAACACGTCAACGCGATCTTCGACAAACTCGATCTGGGCAGGGAGGGAGGTTTCAGCCGCAGGGTGCTGGCCGTGTTGCGCTACCTCGGCAGCTGACGGTCACTCCTCCGTCAGCACGGGCCGCTTTTCCCTGACCAGCAAGTACATCACGGCCGAAGCCAGCATGATCCCGCCGGCGACCCAGGTGCCGACGGCCCAGCTTCCCGTCGCGTCCCGCAGCACACCGCTCACGACAGGGCTCGCGACGGCGCCGATTTCGGAAACGAGGTTGAGCAAGCCGAACGCGGAACCTCGTTGTTTGTCGGGGACGAGATCGCCGGTGATGCCTTGCGCGATGGGCTGGAGTGCGTTGAAGAACAATCCCGAACAGAACAGGATCAGTCCGAGCAGGAACAGCGAAGGTTCGCCGTCACCACTGATGGAAAGGGCGAAGGTGAACACCAGCAGTGAATAGATGGCACTGAAACTGACCAGCAGTGGTTTGCGCCCGTAGCCCTTGCGCAGTGCCCTGTCTGCGAGCCAGCCACCGGCGGGGAAACCGAGAATTCCGGCTCCCGCGTTGAACGCCGCGGTCAGCGCCGCCGCGAGCAGTGAGCTTTCGGTGGCTTCCCTGACGATTTCCACCGACCAGAAACTGAAGAACCAGAGGTTCCACAGAATGGCGATATAGGCGATGTAGATGATGACGATGTCGCGACTGAGCAACGTGGCTGCTTCCGGCGTGCTGCGGAGTCTTCCGACGATGATTCCGATCACGAGGACGGCGAGCACACCGGAGCCGACGGCGGTTCCCCACGTCGGCCAGCGCAGTTCGTCGGCGACGATGAACAAGGCGAGAACCGCTGCCAGCAAAGGGATCGATACCGCGAGCAGCCGGAGGAAGGGTGGTCCCAGCCGCAACTTTCCGCCGAGGTGACGGTGGAAGAAGTACCAGCACAGTCCCGCCACCACCAACGAAACTGCCGCGAAAACAAGGAAAGGTGCCCGCCACGATTCCCCGCCCATTCCCAGAGATTCGCCCCATTCGATGAGCAGCGGGGTGCAGACGATGCCGATCGTGAGTCCGATGGAAAGCCCGGAAATGACCACACCAAGTCCGAGGGTACGCCGTTTCGGCGGTGTGTGATTGAGGATCAGCGTTCGGTCGTTGGAGTAGAACACTCCTTCGCCGAGACCAGTCAGCACCCTGGCGCCCACGAATGCGATGAGCCCTACGACGATGCCGGAAACAGCGGTCATTACCGCGGCCCACAGCAAGGAGAGCACGATCATTTCCCTGTGCCCGAAGCGATCGCCGAGTCTGCCACCCGGATACTGGGTGAGCATGTATCCGGTGAAGAACAGGGAGCCGATGAGTCCGCCGAGTGCGCGCGGATCGCTCGCGTCGGCGATGAATCCGACGTCGTTGGCGAGCATCCAGCTCACGACGGGCCCGGTGAGCGTCCGATCGGCGTAGCTGACGACCCAGCCGAGCAGCAGCACGGTCCACAGCGCGCGATAACGGGTGCCGTTTCGTTGCCCAGGCTCAGGGAAGAACGGTGTCCCTCGCTCCGGTGTGGGCTCTGACCCAGTCATGCGGGAGCACCTTGGCAACGAAACCTCGGCAACGCTCGCCCGGCGTTCCGATGAACGGAATCCACAAATTCTTTCAGTGGATGAAAACAGACATGGCTTCGCCTCACGATGAAGCCTCACAGTCAGGACGTCTCCAGCACGCCGTTCGAGGAGCAACGTCAATGACGACCTTTGCCCGAAACCAGTGGTATGTGGCTGCCTACAGCAAGGACATCGGCCGCGAGTTGTTCGCGAGGACCGTGCTTGGCGAACCGCTTGTCTTCTACCGCACGGAAACCGGCGAGGTGGTCGCGCTCGCCGACCGGTGTGTGCACCGCAGGTTCCCGCTTTCCGAATCCCGGCTCGACGGCGACACGATCGTGTGCGGCTACCACGGCTTCACCTACGACAGAACGGGAACATGCGTTTTCGTGCCGGGGCAGAGCCGAATCCCGAGGACCGCGCGGGTGCCCGCGTACCCGGTTGTCGAGCAGGATTCGTTCGTGTGGGTCTGGATCGGCGACAACGACAAGGCCGACGCGGCGGCAATTCCCCGCGCGCCGTGGCTCGCCGATCCCGCCTACACGACGGTGTGCGGGATGGAGCCATTGCGGGCACGTTACGAGCTGCTCGTCGACAACCTGATGGACCTGTCCCACGAGACCTATCTCCACGGCGGCTACATCGGAACTCCCGAGGTGGCCAACACCCCGATCAGCACGGAGGTCGACGAGGACAAGGAAATCATCTACGTCAGCAGGCACATGGCCGACGCGGAATGCCCTTCCTTCTACGCCAAGTCGACGGGCATCGAGGGGCGTATCACGCGCTGGCAGGACATCGAGTACCACCCTCCGTGCCTTTACCTGCTGCACAGCAGGATCGCGCCGGTTGGCGTGCTGCCGAACGAAGACGGCAGTGATCCCGACGCCTTCCACGTGGAGGTCGTGTACGCGATCACCCCGGAAACCGAGCACAGCACCCACGATTTCTGGGCTGTGGCACGGGATTTCGCACTCGGCGACGATGAGGTTTCCGCGTTTCTCGCCGAGAGCAACAGAACCGTCGTACTACAGGACGTGACGGCGCTCGACGTGCTTGAACAGGTGATCGAGAGCGAACGCGACGGCTACCAGGAACTGAGTATCAACATCGACACCGGTGGTCTCGCCGCTCGCCGCTTCCTCAGGCGGATGATCGAAAGGGGAAGCCAAGCCGGTTCGAGGCCCGTTCCGGCGGTGCGCTCATGACCGGGCTTCCCGCGATGCTGCGCGGCGACATGGTGTACCGGATTCACTGGGTGCTCGGCACCGACCGGTTGCTCGGCGTGTGCCACTGCGGCGCGGAACACGAGTCCGAGGACCCCGTCGAACTATGGGACTGGTTGCTCGCGCACCCGGAAGGTCATGAACAGAGCACTGCTGCGGGGGCCGATCCTCCGGCGAGGGAGTTCGCGGGTGTCTGAGTTCGAACTGGTCCTCGCCCGCCGGGAACCGGTGGCCGAGGACGTGCTGCGGTTGACGCTGGTGACCGAGAGCGGGGATCCCGTTCCGGCATGGGAACCAGGAGCGCACATCGATCTTCTGCTCGCCGACGGTCTCGAACGGCAGTACTCGTTGTGTGGTGACCCCGCCGACCGGTCCGCGCTGATGGTCGCGGTGTTGCGCGAACCATCGGGCCGTGGTGGTTCGGCGTTCGTGCACGACCGGCTCACCGAAGGCACGAAGGTGCCGGCGAGGGGTCCGAGGAACAACTTCGCGCTCGCTCCGGCATCACGGTATCTGTTCATCGCGGGTGGTATCGGGATCACGCCGCTGTTGCCGATGGTTGCCGAAGCCGACGCGAGGGGCGCGGAATGGCGGCTGGTCTACGGAGGACGGCGGCGGGCTTCGATGGCGTTCGCCGACGACCTCGCGGCCAAGTACGGGGATCGGGTCGAGGTGTACCCGGAGGACGAGACGGGGTTGCTGCCGTTGCCCCGGCTGCTCGGCGCTCCCGTCGCGGAGACGGCGGTGTACTGCTGTGGCCCCGAGCCGCTGCTGGCGGCGGCTGAACTCGGCTGCGCGTCGTGGGAACCGGGCACCTTGCACATCGAGCGGTTCTCGCCGCGAACGGATCTCGGCACGGGGCCCGCGCGGTCGTTCGAGGTAGAGCTCGCCGTGTCGGGCAGGACGCTGACCGTTCCTGAGAGCAAGTCCATCCTTGAGGTGGTGGAGGCTGCGGGGATCCCGGTGTTGTCGTCGTGTCAGGAGGGGACGTGCGGAACGTGCGAGACCGAGGTGCTCGATGGGGTTCCGGAGCACAGGGATTCGCTGTTGACCGATGAGGAGCGGGCAGCCGGTGAGACCATGATGATCTGTGTGTCTCGATCGAGTGGGCCGCGGCTGGTGCTCGAACTGTAGCGGCGGCCGTTGTGAGCCGTGGCCGTGCGGTGGGCAGGAGTGAAGGTGGGCGCTGATGCCAGGTCGGTGACGGCCAAGGTGCTCGCCATGCTTGAGGCATTCACCCCCTCGGCACCCGCGCTTTCGCTGAGCGAACTGGCGCGGCGAGCGGGTATCTCGCTGCCGACGGCGCACCGCAGGGCCGCCGAATTGGTCGCGTGGGGGGCACTGGAACGGGGCGCCGACGGTCGTTACCGGATCGGGTTACGGCTGTGGGAGGTGGCTTCGCTCGCGCCGCGTGGACTGGGGTTACGGGACGTGGCGATGCCGTTTCTGGAGGATCTCTACGAGGTGACCCACGAAAACGTTCAGCTCGCCGTGCGTGAGGGGCTTGAGCTGGTGTTCGTGGAACGGATCGCGGGAAGGCACGCGGTGCCGGTGCTGACGAGGGTCGGGGGCCGGTTCGCGCTTCACGCGACGGGCGTTGGGCTCGTGTTGCTGGCCCATGCGCCGGTCGCGGTGCAGGAACAGGCGCTGGCGGCGCCGTTGCAGGCGTACACGGCGAAGACGGTGACCGAGCGGGACCGGTTGCGGGCAGTGCTGGCGGCGGTGCGCAAAAACGGGTACGCGGTGAGCGACGGTCAGGTGACGTTGGATGCCCTTTCAGTCGCGGCACCCATTCGAGGGGCAGGCGGCGAGGTGGTGGCCGCGGTGTCGCTCGTGGTGCGGGCCGACACGGCCGAACCGATCGCGCTGGCCCCCGTCGTGCAAGCCGCTGCGAGGGGCATCTCCCGAATGCTCACCCCCGCCGAACCGCATTTCGCGGGCTAAACGCGGTCCCTGCCCCGCCCCCGACCGCAGTTAGCGGGCTAAACGCGGTAGTTAGCGTACGCAAGTACCGCGTTTAGCCCGCGAAATGTCGTTGGGGGCTCGCGGGCGTACGGTGACCACAGGCAGGGAAAGGAGTTCTCCATGGCCGCACAGGACGGGCAGGAAAGGAACACGGGACCCGGCTCGAAAGCTCCACCCGACCCCGGCGCCCGCCGTACTCCCAACGCCCCCGGCGCTGTCGACGCCCCCGGCTCTGTCGGCAACCCCGGCTCTGTCGGCACTCCCCACAATTCCGACACCCCCAGCGCGCCCCACAATCCCGGCAACCCCGGCGATCCCGACAATCCCATCGCCCGCATCGACGAACTCATCACCGAAGAACACGAACTCCGTTCGCGGGCGACGGGAAAAGGGCTGACCGACGAGGACCGCACCCGGCTCCGCGACATCGAGCAGCGCCTCGACCAGTGCTGGGATCTGCTACGCCAGCGCAGGGCGCGCGCCGAATTCGGCGAGAACCCCGGCGATGCCACGGTACGTCCGGTCAGCGAGGTCGAGTCGTACCGGCAGTGACACAACCAGCCTTCAGCGGGATGCGACAGACGGGCGCCGGGGCTACCGTATTCCTGACCTGACCCGACCCGCGATGCAGCGGGCCAGGGCCGCACCCACGCCGGTGGAGGTGCACCTTGGACACTCAGATCGGTATGCGGCCGACGAGAATCCAGCGTCCAGCCCCGCATACGGGAAAACGGGGCCAAGGACTGCTGGCCCTCCTGCGCACCACCGATCACAAGAAGATCGGCATGATGTACCTCGTCACGGCCATGGTCTTCTTCATGATCGGCGGCGTTCTCGCGCTGCTCATGCGCGGCGAACTCGCGAGGCCGGGTCTGCAATTCCTGTCGCAGGAGCAGTACAACCAGCTTTTCACGATGCACGGCACCGTGATGCTGTTGCTGTACGCGACACCCATTCTGTTCGCATTCGCCAATCTCGTACTTCCACTACAGATCGGCTCACCTGACGTCGCCTTTCCCCGGCTGAACGCCTTCTCCTATTGGTTGTTCCTCTTCGGTGGCACGATCGTGGTCGCCTCGCTGCTCACTCCCGGCGGCGGCGCCGACTTCGGCTGGACCGCCTACACACCGCTCTCCCGGGCCGAGTACTCCGTCGGCGTGGGTGGCGACCTGTGGGTCATGGGCTTGATCGTGTCGGGTCTCGGCACCATTCTCGGCGCCGTCAACATGATCACCACCATCGTCTGCCTTCGAGGCCCCGGAATGACGATGTGGCGGATGCCGATCTTCACCTGGAACATCCTGTTCACCAGCGTCCTCGTGCTCGCGGCCTTCCCGATTCTCACCGCCGCGCTCTTCGCGCTCGCCGCCGACCGGCATATCGGCGCGCACGTCTTCGATCCAGCCAACGGTGGCGCGATCCTGTGGCAACACCTGTTCTGGTTCTTCGGCCACCCCGAGGTGTACATCGTCGCGCTGCCGTTCTTCGGCATCGTCACGGAGATCATCCCGGTGTTCAGCCGCAAACCGCTCTTCGGCTACCGGCTCATGGTGTTCGCGACCATGGGCATCACCGCGCTGTCGTTCGTCGTGTGGGCCCACCACATGTTCGCGACGGGCGCGGTACTGCTTCCGTTCTTCTCACTGCTGACATTCCTGATCGCGGTTCCGACCGGTATCAAATTCTTCAACTGGATCGGCACCATGTGGAAAGGCAGCATCACCTTCGAAACGCCGATGCTGTGGTCCCTCGGCTTTCTCGTCACGTTCCTGCTCGGCGGCCTCACCGGCGTGATACTCGCCGCGCCGGCCCTCGACTTCCATGTCACCGACAGCTATTTCGTCGTGGCCCACTTCCACTACGTCCTGTTCGGCACGATCGTGTTCGCGACCTTCGCGGGCATCTATTTCTGGTTCCCGAAATTCACCGGCCGGATGCTCAACGAGCCATTGGGCAAGCTGCACTTCTGGCTGACGTTCTTCGGCTTCCACCTCACCTTCCTCATCCAGCACTGGCTCGGTGACGAAGGAATGCCGCGCCGCTACGCCGACTACCTGCCTTCGGACGGGTTCACCACGCTCAACACGATCTCGACGATCGGCGCTTTCATACTCGGCCTCTCGATGCTGCCCTTCCTGTGGAACGTGGTGCGCAGCTACCGCTACGGGGAAGTCGTCACCGTCGACGACCCGTGGGGCTTCGGCAACTCACTGGAATGGGCGACGTCGTGTCCTCCGCCCCGGCACAACTTCACCGAGCTGCCCAAGATCCGCTCAGAGCGGCCCGCATTCGAACTGCACTACCCGCACCTGGTCGAACGAATGCGACAGGAAGGCCACATCACGCTCACCGGCAGGGCGATCCCGCACGAGGAAGAGGAGCAGATCGAGAGTCCTCACTGAGCACGTGCGAGACTCGGGGCCGTGGCTGACCGAGATCGAGACGACGAGGGGCGCGCCCGCAACGCACGGCCACGAGACGGCCTCGGCCGCCCCCTCCCCTACGGCACACCAGGCGTCGAACGCCAACCGGAGGGCATCGTGCGCACCGCCGACGCCGCGCTCCGTGAAGCACAAACCCTGTTGAACGAGGGAAAGCCGTTCCACGCGCACGAGGTTTTCGAAGACGCCTGGAAATCAGGCCCCGACACGGAACGCGAACTGTGGCGCGGCCTTGCCCAGCTCGCGGTGGGTATCACCCACGCGGCCAGGGGCAACCTCACCGGGGCGGCGTCGCTATTGCGCAGGGGCGCCGACAACATCACGCCTTTCGCGGACGCGCCACCACACGACATCGACATCGCCGGACTGGCGACGTGGGCGCACACACTGGCGGACGGGCTGCCGGGGCGCCACGATCCGCCCGAGGCGGCAACCATCGCCCCCACCTTGCGCGCTCGACAGTGACACGCAGACCACAATGGACCATCAAGACGAACCTGATGTCGCCGGGACGCGCCTGCCCCTCACGTCCCGGCGATCACCCGCTAAGCCCTGACCATGCCGTGCGGGTCGAGCACGAACTTCTTCGCCGCGCCATGATCGAAGTCCGCGTAGCCGTTCGGCGCCTGGCCGAGCGGAAGCACGGTGGCGTTGACCGCCTTCGCGATCTGCGCCTTGTCACTGAGAATCATGTTCATCAGCAACCGGTTGTACTGCTTCACCGGACACTGACCGGTCGTGAACGAATGCGACTTGGCCCAACCGAGCCCGATCCGCACACCGAGCTGGCCGACCTTGGCGTTGTCGTCGACCCCGCCTGGATCACCGGTGACGTAAAGCCCCGGAATACCGAGTGAGGCGCCCGCTCTCGCGATGGTCATGATGTCGTTGAGCACCGTCGCGGGTTGTTCGGCGGCGTCCCTTCCGTGCCCTCGTGCCTCGAACCCGACCGCGTCGACGGCGGCGTCGACCACCGGCTCACCGGTGATCTCCTTGATCATGTCGGCCAATTCGGCCGACTCTCGCAAATCGACGGTCTCGCAGCCGAAGCTGCGGGCCTGTTCGAGCCGTTCGGGAATCATGTCACCGACGATGACGATCGACGCGCCGAGCAGCTGCGCGGCGTGCGCCGCGGCCAGACCGACGGGACCGGCACCCGCGACGTACACGGTCGAACCCGTGGTGACGCCCGCGGTGTAGGCACCGTGGTAGCCGGTTGGGAAAATGTCCGACAGCATCGTCAGATCGAGAATCTTCTCCAGCGCCTGATCCCTGTCAGGGAATGGCAACAGGTTGAAGTCGGCGTAGGGCACCATCACGTACTCGGCCTGGCCACCGATCCAGCCGCCCATGTCGACGTACCCGTACGCCGCGCCGGGCCGGGCGGGATTGACGTTCAAGCAGATACCGGTCTTGCCCTCGTTGCACATCCGGCACCGCCCACAAGCGATGTTGAACGGCACGGAACAGATGTCGCCCTGCTTGACGAACAGAACATCCTCGCCTGCCTCAACCACCTCTCCGGTGATCTCGTGCCCCAGCGTCTGTCCGACGGGGGCGGTCGTTCGACCGCGCACCATGTGCTGATCGCTGCCACAGATGTTGGTCGACACGATTTTCAGGATCGCGGCGTGCGGCGCCTTGCGCGGCAATCCCAGCCCCTGCACGACATCGTTGGGAAGTTCGAGCTTGGGATAGTCGATCGACTCGACGGAAACCTGTCCCGGACCTTGGTATACGACTACTTGGTTTCCCGGCATGTCAAAACCCCTTTGTCTGATCGCCGGTTTTTTGACGCAGTCCGAACGTAACCGCTACCTGTTGGTATGGCCAGGTGCCTCTCAGCCTCCGGCCGTCTTGAACTCGATCTCGGGATACTCGGCGGAAGGACCGTCGAGGATCGGGCTCTTCTTGCCCGCGAGGAACCGCTGGAAAAATGCCGTCGTGTAGTCGAGAACGATGTCCTGCGAGCGGTGATCACCGATGTCGCCGAAGTTCGCCGTCCATGCCTCTGGCGGCATCATCTCGGCGAGGCCCCATTTGCCCGCGCTGCCACCGATGTCGACGAACCGGTAGTGCCCTGCATCGACAAGCCGCAACCACTGGTGCCAGCCGGTGAGCGCGGGCAGAAAGTCGGCCCAGCTCGGATCCTGAACCTCGTCGTGATAGTCGCTGCCGATGACGAGGAACGGCTTGTCCAGTCCCGCTTTCCTCACCGAACCCACGATGAGCCCGTCGAGATCGACACCAGCGTCGAGCCTCGGGTCGTCGGCGAGTGACTGCGCCGCTGTTGAACCCCCGAAGGAGTGACCCATGATTCCGACGCGGTCGAGGTCGAGCGAACGCGCCACCCCGAGCGGCAACGGAGAACGACCCGTGTTCTGCCACTCGGTGAGCTGGTCGAGGACGAAGCCGACATCGCCGACCCTGGTCTCCTGGAGCCGGTTGAGGACCGCGTCGTACTTCTCGCTGAAGGGATCGCCCCCTGCCAGGCAGAAGTCCGGATCGGAGGTGCGGACGAAGCGGCCGTCGGGGAACTCGACACCGTCGGACTCATGGGTGCTGGCCAGCGCGACCACGACGAATCCGTTGCTGGCAAGCCGCTCGTTCAACGCGGTTGTGTCGGTGCGGGACGCGCAAATTCCGTGGTAGAAGAAGACGACCGGCCGGTCACCCGGCAGTGCCGGGGCGCCGAGCAGGCTGTTGGTGGCAGCGTCCTTGACCGCGCCTTCGGGCAGCCCGTAGAAGTACTCGATGGCCGCCGCTTCCTGCGGCTGCGCGTAAGGCGCCGGCTGGTGCCATGGCGAGGGCATGGCCGGGTACCAGACCTGCGCCATCAGCTCCCGGTCGCCGCCATCCGGCGCGAGGTCGTCGACCCGGTTGTCGTCGACGAGGTGCACGAGGCTCGTGCCAGGCTGGTACGGCCCATCGGGTTCGGGCAGGTAGATCTGGTTCCCGTCCTCTTCGGCCGCGGCGGATGCCGGTAGCACGACGGCGCACAGCGCGGCGACCAGCACAGTCGTGACGCTGCGTGAAAAACCCCTGGAAGAACCCATTCCTCGCATACCGGCGATTTTTGCAGACCGTGACGGAAAGGTCACCGAGAGGTCGGGAGATCCGTGCCCTCCATAGTGGACAACCGTGGCGGCGAAGCCGCGCGCCACCGCGTCCGAGCCGGTAGCGTCACATGCGGATTGGTCGCCTACGGGGGTGGACATGACCGCGCACGCCGTCACCACACTGGACACCAACGAACTGCGGGAGATCGACGCCTACTGGAGGGCGGCGAACTACCTGTCCGTCGGGCAGATCTACTTGCTGGACAACCCGTTGCTCGCCGAACCGTTGCGCCGTGAGCACATCAAACCGCGACTGCTCGGCCACTGGGGAACCACTCCTGGCCTCAACTTTCTGTGCGCCCATCTCAACCGGGTCATCAAGCGCCGCGACCTCGACCTCATGTACGTCATCGGGCCCGGTCACGGCGGCCCCGCGATGTGGGCCAACGCGTGGTTGGAAGGCACGTGCGGCGAGGCGTACCCGCACATCGGCCAGGACGTTCACGGGATCAAGGCGCTGTTCAAGCAGTTCTCGTTTCCCGGCGGGGTGCCGAGTCACGTCTCCCCCGACATCCCCGGATCCATCCACGAAGGCGGCGAACTGGGCTACTCGCTTGCCCACGCCTACGGCGCCGCGCTCGACAATCCCGGTCTCGTCGTGGCGTGCGTGATCGGCGACGGCGAAGCGGAGACGGGCCCGCTCGCGACGAGCTGGCACGCCAACAAGTTCGCCAACGCGAGCAGGGACGGGGCGGTGCTGCCGATCCTGCACCTCAACGGATACAAGATCGCCAATCCGACCCTGCTCGCCAGGATGCCCGCCACCGAACTGGACCAGCTTCTGCGGGGGTACGGCTACCTGCCCTACTACGTCGAAGGCAGCGAACCGCAGGCCATGCACCAGGCGATGGCCGTGACGCTGGACGCGGCACTCGACGACATCTCCGAAATCAAGAAGGCGCGGGTCGGGAACCGGCCACGCTGGCCCATGATCGTGTTGCGCTCACCGAAAGGCTGGACCGGCCCTGCCGAGGTCGACGGTGTTCCGGTCGAAGGCACCTGGCGTGCGCACCAGGTGCCGCTTTCGGGCGTGCGGGACAACCCCGACCACCTCGCGCAGCTCGAACGGTGGATGCGCTCGTACGGGCCGGAGCAGTTGTTCGACGTCGAGGGAAGACCCGTCGATCAGGTCAGGGCCGGTGCGCCGACCGGAACCCGAAGGATGGGTGCCACCCCGCACGCCAACGGCGGCGCTCTGCTGCGGCCACTCGACCTTCCCGACTTCCGCGAGCACGCCGTCGACGTGCCGAAGCCAGGCGGTTCGACCTCCGAACCGACGAGGACGCTCGGAAAGTGGCTCCGCGACGTCACAGCGGCCAACCAGTCCGAAGGCAACTTCCGGTTGTTCGGCCCCGACGAGACCGCGTCCAACCGGCTCGACGCCGTATACGAGGTCACCGGAAAACAGTGGCAGGAAAAGGTTCTCGACACCGACGAGAACCTGACCCACGAGGGCAGGGTCGTCGAGGTGCTTTCCGAGCATCTGTGCCAGGGCCTGCTCGAAGGCTATCTGCTGACCGGAAGGCACGGCCTCTTCTCCTGCTACGAGGCGTTCGTGCACATCGTCGACTCGATGTTCAATCAGCACGCGAAATGGCTCAAGGCCGCGCATCAACTGGACTGGCGGCGGCCGATCGGCTCACTCAACTACCTGCTGACCTCGCACGTGTGGCGGCAGGATCACAACGGCTTCTCCCACCAGGACCCCGGGTTCATCGATCACGCGGTCAACAAGAAGGCCGAGGTGATCAGGGTGTACCTGCCGCCGGACACCAACACGTTGCTCTCCGTCGCCGATCACTGCCTTCGCAGCAGGGACTACGTCAACATCGTCGTCGCAGGCAAGAACGAACAGCCCGACTGGCTCAGCATGGAAGAGGCCATCCTGCACAACACGCGGGGCGCCGGCATCTGGGAATGGGCGAGCACCGACACCGACGGCGAACCCGACGTCGTGCTCGCGTGCGCGGGCGACGCGCCGACGCTGGAGGTGCTCGCGGCGACAGCCATGCTCAGGGAACACCTGCCGGAGCTGAAGGTCAGGGTGGTCAACGTCGTCGACCTGATGCGGCTGCAACCGGACACCGAACATCCGCACGGCATGACCGACAGGGAATTCGACACCCTCTTCACGCCGGACAAGCCGGTGATCTTCGCCTATCACGGGTATCCGTGGCTCATCCACCGGCTCACCTACCGGCGCACCAACCATCACAACCTGCACGTCCGCGGCTACAAGGAAGAAGGAACCACGACAACGCCATTCGACATGCTCGTCGTCAACGACATGGACCGGTTCAAGCTGTGCGTCGACGTGCTCGACCGGGTGCCGGGGCTCGGACCGCGCAATGCTCGCCTCCGGCAGGAGCTCGTCGACAAGAGGACGCGCCACCACTCGTGGATCAGGGAGTACGGCGAGGACATGCCCGAGGTCCGCGACTGGGCCTGGCCGTACTGATCGGAGTTCCGCAATGTACGTGCTGGTGGTCAACGCGGGTTCGTCCAGTCTCAAGGTGCGGTTGCTCGGCCCTTCCGACGAGGTGGTCGGCAAACTCGACCTCGACTCGTGGCAAGGAGCGCACGAGACCGAGGAGCTTGCGAACTTCGTCGCGGGACTGGAGCGAGTCGACGCCGTCGGCCACCGGATCGTGCACGGCGGTACCGAATTCACCGCACCTGCCGTCATCGACGAGCGGGTGAGGCAGGCCATCGCCGGCCTCACCGAACTGGCTCCCCTGCACCAGCCGCGAGGGCTCGCCGGTATCGACGCCGTCGCAGACGTGCTCCCCGGCAAACCGGCCGTCGCCTGTTTCGACACCGCGTTCCACGCGAGCCTTCCGGACGCGGCAGCCACCTACGCTCTGCCGAAGACGTGGAACGAGCGATGGTCGCTGCGCAGGTACGGCTTCCACGGGCTTTCCCACGACTACGCGAGCCGGAGGGCTGCCGAACTGCTCGGAAGACAGGTCACCGACCTGCGGTTGGTGACCTGTCACCTCGGGGCTGGCGCGTCGCTGGCCGCCGTCGGCGAGGGGCGGTCGCTCGACACCACGATGGGTTTCACCCCGTTGGCTGGCCTGGTCATGGCAACCCGGACCGGCAGTGTCGATCCCGGTCTCGTGTTGTGGTTGCAGGAACACGCGGGGCTAGGAGCCGACGAGGTCGGCGAGGTGCTTGAGCACGAATCCGGGCTCGCCGGGCTGTCGGGAGGTTCCGGCGACATGCGCGAGGTGATCGAGGCCGCCGACGCGGGAAATCCTGCTGCCACACTGGCTTTCGACGTGTACATCCACCGGTTGCGCAGGGAGATCGCGGCGATGACGGCAGCGCTGGACGGCATCGACGCGCTCGTGTTCACCGGCGGCGTCGGCGAACACAGCCCGAGAGTCAGGGCGGCCGCGCTGGCCGGACTCGGCTACCTGGGAGCCGTCATCGACGAGGGGCGCAACGAGCAAGCAACGGCGGATGCCGACATCACCGCGGCAGGGGCCACCGTCAGCACGCTCGTCATCACGGCAAGGGAAGACCTGGAAATCGCACAGCACACCAGGAAGGCACTCACCGGTTAGCCGGGAACCTGGGTCGAAGGGCGGCTGTTTCTTATCCGAGCGTCAGGCTTCCTCGTCGTTGTGGCGCGCCCAGTGTCCGCCGAGTTGTGTGCGCAGGTCGCTCATCAACCACCGAGCCTGACCACCCGGCGTCGTGTAGAGCGGCTGAACCTTCTCATCCTGCCACCAGCGCAGCAACGTCGTCCGATGCACGCCCAGCAGACGAGCGGCATCACCGGTTCCCACCGGCCTCTCCTCACGCACCATTTTGCACTAGTTTGCCATCAAACCCTGACGCTTGCATCTATTACTGTCGGATGCATCTTATGCAGCGGTCAGGGGGTGCGCGGTCGCCCGATAGGCAGGACACAACGTGGCCCACACATGACAAACGCCCCGGTGAGCCTGTTTTCGCAGGTCACCGGGGCGTTTTACGTCGTGTGGCGGGTGAGGGATTCGAACCCCCGAAGGCTGAGCCGTCTGATTTACAGTGCGGTGTCCACACGTCTGCTGACCTGCTTTTTTAGGTCGAACTCCCGGGATCTTGGGACATATTAGGGACAGTCGCGCCACCACAGCACGGCGATCAGGACGTGCAGCGTCAGGCTTCTTCGTCGCTGCCGCGTGCCCAATGTCCGCCGAGCTGCTTGCGTAGGTCCGTCATCAGCCAGCACGCAACCCCCGAGAGACCTTCCACCCGCGAAGAAGGGTTCACCGAAGCGGAACTCAACTGGGCAGCCAAAGCCCAACGCCTTGGCGCGGCCCTCTACCGCCCCAGACAACCCCGCTACGTCCTCAAAGGCGGTGCGGAATACGTATGGCAGCAAGTACGCGACCACATCACCCAACGCATCGAAGCCGGGCAACTCGGTCCGCGGTTGCCCAAACGCCAGACCCTCGCCCACGAGTACGGCGTCAGCGTCAGCACCGTCAACCGCGCAATCCACGAACTCGCCGAACAAGGCCCGAGTCATCAGCTACCCAGCAAGGGCACCGCCATCGCTAACCACAGCACTGTTGAATTTCCTGCTAACAGATCAAATAATCGGCTCAAAGGCCGTGTTCGATAACGCCTACCTTCAGCTAGCAGTTTTGGCAGGAGGTCCAGTCCAGTCACTTCTGGCGACCATAGACAGACGACAAGGAGGCCTCGTCAGGCTGTAACGGTACTTCGCTCTATGCGATGGCTAGCGTATCCACCGCAGAAGCGAGGCTCTGATGACGACTCCCGAAGGCAACACACTTCCAGAACAACCCGATCTACTTGGCCCTCCGGCCAACGCTGACGAGCTTCTCGCTGAAGCTGCCCCCTGGTTCGGCGAGACCGCAAACAACGTAATGACTCGGTCACTTCCATTTGTGCGCTCATTCTTCGGGGAAGCTGAGAATTACCCTGCGGTGGCAACCATCTTCAATCAGGGTCTTAGTGATTTAATCGGCCTTCTGATCGAGTTATCACACGGCAACGGTAGATCGGCAGTTCGATCGGCTCGCTCATTGATCGAGCATGCGGTGAATATTCGAGATGTCGAATCGACCCCGGGGAGAGCGCAGCGCTATCTTGACCATTTAGGCTTCGGTGCAAAGTTCGCGAACGACTTCTCTCTCGGTCTCGACTTACTAACCAGGAGCCAAAAGAGGAAAGTAACCAGGCAGCGGGCTCACACACTAAAGAAGGCTAGCCGGGAACTTGATAAAGCTACTGAAAAATACGGGAAAGGTTTTCGCAGAGGATGGTCAGAAGAGAACCTGAAGGATCGGTGCGAAAAGTTCAATCTTCTGCATCTCTATCCCGCGTATCAACTAGCATCCTTGATTATCCACGGCGCGCCGGGCGGGATCCTGGGCCTGGTGCGAGAGATAGAAGGACACCGAGTGCACCGGACTGGCATAGCTATTCATCTTTGCCCGTTCGCATACATAGCAGGCATCGAGGCCGCGAAGGAGATAGCCAGCACCGTCGGACGCCAGAGACCTGACCTTGATATTCAGCCTCAGATTTCCGCCCTTGACACCCTAAGGAAACGTTGGCCACAGTATGTGGAAGCAGCAAACAAAGTTGATAAGAAAATCTGGCCAAAGTCCCCTCCGCGTCATGCTACCGCCATCCTTGCCGTAACCAGGAGTGGCGGGCGAAGATGGTACTGGTTCGACCCGCAAACAGAAATTGTGATTGAGTCTAATGCGCCAAACTTGACCGACGAACAAGAGGGCCGAGTATCCGAACGAGTTTCTTCGATCGTTGATTCCCCGGAGAATTTCTTTGTAAACGGTCGAAATTTCGCGACTGTATGCCTCGAAGAAACCCTAATAGTTACACCTAATCCCGACGCGCCAGCCCTGCCAGCAACTGCCATCATGCTCGCCCCCGAGGAAGCGAAATTTATGCATCAGTACACGATTCACCCAAACGGCACAGTCGAGTAGCGATAGCTCCAACCACATGCGGCAACGCCTTTCGGTTTGCCGTTTCCCGCGTCCACCGTGTCGGCGTTTTCAGTCTTTGTTTATCAAGCTAAGCAGGCACAGTGTTCGAAGGCACTCCCCCTGTGCAGAAAGTTCGCACCTGCTCCACCGCGACCTGGTAACACAAAGCGTTCGTACCTGGGACAGTTCTTGCCATGTGGGGGCTGATGATCAGTCCTGGGCAGGCCCACAACGGATGTGACTCGGGCAAGGGTTCCGGGTCGACCACGTCGAGTGCGGCGCGGAGGCGTTCGGCTTGTAGTTCCAAGACAAGTGCTTCGGTGTCCACGATCTTGCCGCGCCCGGCGTTGACGAGCAGGGCGCCGTCCGGCATCGCTGCAAGGAAGGTTTTGTCGACCAGGCCGCGAGTGTCGTCCGTGAGTGGTGCCGTGATGACCACGACGTCGTGATCAGGCAATAGGCGCGGGATGTCCGCGGGGCCATGGACACCTTCCCGGGCACGGCTGGCCACGAGGGTCGGCACGGCGTCGAACACTGGGAGGCGACGCGCGACCGCCATTCCGATGCTTCCGGCCCCGACGATGAGCACTCGGCTTCCGGCGAGCGTGTCCGCGCTGACTCTCCGGTGTGCCCACACGCCCGCCTGCTGGAACCTCACCAGCGCGGGCCATTGGCGGTACAGGCACAGGATCGCCGAGAGAACCCACTCCGACACCGGTCCCGCTTGCGCGCCGCGCGCCGTCGACAACGTCACGTAAGAGGGCACATCGCTCGCCCACTCGTCCGCTCCGGCCGACAACAGTTGCACCATCCGCAAATCGGGCAACTGCTTGAGGAGCGGTATCGGCCGGTGACTGCTGCGGTACGGCGGGATCAACACCTCAGCCCCCCGGTGTTCGACCGGTAGCGGCTCGTTGGGGTCGTAGGTCAGCACCTCGACGCCCTCAAGCTGGGACAGCAACTCGACGCCGACCTTGTCGTCGGGCTCGTTGCTCACCAGGACTCGCACAGCACTCCTCACTTGGCGTTTTCGGTCTTGCGTACTTCTTCGATCAGGCGCCGCGCCTGCTCCTGCAACGGCTCACTGGAAGCCGAGTTGTCGACCACGACGTGTGGCACCGGCGGACGTAGATCAAGGTCGATGCCGTCGAGGTATCCGGACCAGTCGGCGAGCTTGGCCGCATCGCGCGCCGCGCCACGGTGCCGAACATAGGTGTGCATCGTCTCGGCATCGCAGTACAACCACACGAACGTCACTGTCGCGCCAAGGTCCTTGCAGGTCGCTTCGGTCCGGTGAATCCACGCCGGGTCTGCGAACTCCCGAACGAACGGCGCCGTCACGACCGAACCCGTGCCGCATTGCAGGTTCTCCGTCACCGCGTTGATGAGCGATTCGTACTCGCGAGGACGGATCGTCGAGACGTACAGCTCCGACTCACGGTCGTGAGGCGAGAGGCCGACGACTTCGAGCGCGGCCTCGACGACCGGGCGGGTCAACGTGTCCTTGTCCAGTAACGGCCAACCTGTCTCCCGCGCGACGATCCGCCCCAGCTCCGACTTGCCGCTCCCCGCGTATCCGCCGATCAGCACGACGTGCGGTGTCGCCGGACGAGGGCGCTCCTGGGCTTGCTCCGGTGCGCGGACCATCCGCCCGACCCTCGACTTGCTCTCGACAAGCCCGTCCTTGATGAGCAGGTTCATCGCGTCGTTGATGACGAACGTGCTCACTCCCCACTCGTCGGCAAGCTCCCGAGTGGAAGCCAGGCGCTGCCCATCCCGGAGAACTCCGGCCTCGATCTGGTTGCGGATGTTGCGGGCCACTTGCTGGTGAAGCGGGTCCGATCGGCTCACTGACGAACGCGGGCGAGACATGCGACTCCTAGCAGCTCTGGTGCGGTTACCAACCAGAAGATACCAGATGAAATCAGGAAAGTAGCTGGTCAAGAACTTCTTTTGATCTTTATTTGCCCTACCAGTTGCCCAGCAAACATATCAACTGATAGCTTCTTGGTGGTCCGAGTCACGGACGACAACATCAGCCAAGAAGGAGACCCCAATGCGGTCCGCACACATCAGCCGCCGACAGGCCGAAGCCTCGTTCGACGGGTTGGATGCCGACGTTTTCGCCGTCCAGGACGCTGCGGCGAGGGCGTCGGACTACACCGGTTACACCGACGAAGAGAGGGAGATCGACGCGCTGATCGCGTCGGTTGACGAGGAGCTGGCCGCCGCGACGCTCGCGGCGAGCGTCCGGGTTACCCATTCCTTCACCGACACCCGCCGTGCTCACCGGACGAACCGGCGCGCGGATCGGACCGTGCTGCGCTCGTTGCCGACGCGGTTCGACCTGGGCGAGGTCGCCTCTTCCGAGAGCGAGGCCGCGTGATGACTGGGGATTTTGCTTCGCTGCCAGGGATTCACCAGGCTCACGAGCAGGCACGGGACGAGTTGCGTCGGGCGGATACGAAGGCGACCACGCTGCTTTCGCTGGTCGGTGCGGCACTGGCCGGGGTGATTGCGTTGAGCGCTCAGCAGACCTCGGTGGCCGCGATTGTGGCACTGTGGCTGGCTTTCCCGCCCGTGTTCGCCGCCGTGCTGGTGCTGCTGGCAGCCATCCGGCCGCGCCTTTCGCAGTTCCCGACACCAGGGACGTGGTTGCACGCGGCCCACAACGGCCCCGCGACGCTGCTGGAAGCCTCCAGCCACGCGGCCACGCACAACCTCGCCACGCATACGGCGGAGATCGCGTCGATCGCGGTTGCGAAGTACCGCCGCATTCAGCGTGCGATTGAGCTGCTGTTCACCGGGTTGTGCCTGCTCAGCGTTGCTCTGCTGTTGGCGGTGCTGACATGACCGTTCGCCTTCACGTTGTTGACCCCGGACCGGCGGCCCACTCCGCCAAGAACAAGCCCACCGGGCCGGGACTCCCCATGACCGCAGCTAGCGATTCGGAGAGGGACCCCATGGTAGGCAACAACGCCCCGTGCGGCTTGCCCGAACAGTGGCCGTGCGCCGTCCGCCCCTGTCCCGGTTGCTTCGGCACCGGTGTGAAGGCGGTGGCCTGATGAACACGCAGGTAGTCATGGTCCTTGGCGGTCTCGCGCTGCTGGGTGTGTTCAGCATCTGGCGTTCGGGGCGTAAGTCGGCCATCAAGGCACAGCGCGGGGTGCGGGAAGTGACTCGGATGACCGGAAACGCGCTGCGCACGCTGGTCACGGCCGCTGTGATCACCGCTGTTCAGTGGGCCGTCATCGCGTGGTGGCCGAACACGACGGCACTGGCCATCGTGTTGGTGTTGCCGGCACTGTTGGCCGGGGCCGCCATCGCTCGCCTGCTTGCCGTGACCGAGGTCGTCACCTCGACGCGAGGGGGCCGCTGATGGGTACCGACGCCAAGCACCTGCCCCTGTCGCAGGCTGAACGGCTCAGACAGGACGCCGAGACAGCCGCAGAGGTCCGGGCACTCGCCAACCATCCCGATGTCGTCGCACTGCGGGTGGAGAAGGTACGCACGCAGGTCGACGCGGCCATCTGGGTCGGCATCCTGCTCGGGCTCGCCTTCACCATGGTCAACGTCCAGAGCTTCGCGGCGGCCGGTGCCGCCGTGTTCTCGATGGCGTGGATAGCCGCGTGGCTGCTCGATCCGATGGTGTCGCTCGTGCTGATCGCGGTACTGCGGGCCGAGCAGATCACGGCCCGCTACCAGGTCGAGACCGGCAAATGGGTGCACCGCACGAAGTGGTTCGCGTTCCTGGCGACCTACGTCATGAACACGTGGCAGTCGTGGGCGACGTTGCACCTGTCCGGGATCGTGCTGCACTCCGTGCCCCCGGTGCTGGTGTTCCTGGCAGCCGAGACCGCGCCGGTGTTGCGGGACAGGCTGACCGAGGCCGTGCACCGGGCCGCGATGCCCGCGTTCACCGGACAGGAGCGGGAGACCGAACCCGAGGACGCTTCCGAGGCCCCCGCCGTATCCGCCCCAGCCAAGCCGACCGCTCGCCGCAAGCGGAGCACCCCGCGCAAGCAGGGACGCAAGCTGCTGGCCGATTACCTGGCCGAAGCACGCGCGGCCTGGGCTCCGGGAATCGAGGTCACCCCCGCGTGGGTCCGGTCCGTCTGCCCCGACGCATCGCGCGGCACCTCGAAGAACGTCGCCGACGCGCTTGCCGCCGAGACCGTCACCGCGCCCATGTCGCTCCCGACTCGCAACCAGCTCGCCACGGAGGAGGCCGCCTGATGACCACCACCGCCGATCACACCCCCGAACCCGTGAACAACCCCGAGGTCATCTCTGTGAACGCTGATCCCTCAGTCCGTGAACACCAAGCCCTGAACACCGAACCGGCCCGCAAGGATGGGCGAGCGGTGAACGGCAACGTGGTGGAGTTCCGGCCCGGCACCACGAACGCCACTGACGTTGTGCACGCCGAGATCGTGGACGAACCCGCCAAGACCACGACGCAGGTCGATCCGGTGCCACACAAGCCGTCGTGGTGGGAAACCGTTGGTGACGCCACCGCTCGACCGCTGGTCGCGTCGTGGCTGCTGTCGGCGGAGGAGTTCAAGTCGCGGGCCGCGTTCCTTGTTCGCTACGCCGGGCACACGACGGCTTTCCACGCGCTGCGCGTTCCCGTCTACGTTCCGGCCGCGCTCCTCAAGGCGCCGGGCGCGTTGGTCCGGCACGGCGCCCGGTTGCGGAACTGGGTGTTCGACGCGGAAAGCAAGCCGGTGCGCATGGATGCCCGTGAACGCAAGGACTTCAAGGAATACATGGCGCTGCGCGAGGCGCGTAACGACACGGTCCGCAAGCGCATGGGTCCGGTGATGCTGGCCGTCATCGTGCTGGCCGCGCTCGTGTATCTCGCGGTCATGTTCGTTGCGCCGTTCTGGAACTGGGCCGCAATGCTGGTGACGCTCTGCCTCGTGGGCTGGTTCGGCGCTCCCAAGGACAAGCCCGTCGCGGGCCGCGCGGTGGATTCGGCGAAAGCCCCTCGGCTGACTTCCGCGATGATCGAGGACGCACTCGGCGCGCTCGGGATCGCTGGAATCAACCAGGCCATCGCGAAGGGACGCGGGATCGCGTTCCCCTCCCCGATCATGCGGGACGGCCCGGGTTGGCGCGCCGACATCGACCTGCCGCCCGGGGTCACCGCTGGCGACGTCATCGACCGCCGCGAACGGCTCTCTTCCGGCCTGCGCCGTCAACTCGGGTGCGTGTGGCCCGAGGGCGACGCGAGCGTGCACGAGGGGCGCCTGGTGCTGTGGGTCGGTGACAAAGACATGTCCACCACCAAACAGGCGCCGTGGCCGTTGGCCAAGCCGGGCGCCACCGTCGACCTGTTCAAGCCTCAGCCCTTCGGCACCGACCAGCGCGGCCGGTGGGTGCCCATCACCCTGATGTTCTCCTCCGGTGCGATTGGTGCGATTCCGCGGATGGGCAAGACGGTGGCACTGCGGGAGTTGCTGCTCATCGCGGCGCTGGACCCCCGCGCGGTGCTGTATGCCTACGACCTCAAGGGAACCGGTGACCTGTCACCGCTCGCGGCCGTGGCGCACGGCTACGGGGTGGGTGACGACCCGGAGGACATCGAAACCGCCGTGGTCGAGCTGCGGCAACTCCGGGACGAACTGCGGCGGCGGGCGAAGGTCATCCGCAACCTTCCCGAGGACGTGTGCCCGGACAACAAGGTCACGCCCGCCCTGGCCTCGAACAAGGAACTCGGGCTCGCGCCGATCGTGATCGGGGTGGACGAGTGCCAAGTGTGGTTCGAGCACGGCGAATACGGCGACGAGTTGCGCGAGATCTGCACCGACCTCGTGAAGCGTGGTCCGGCGCTGGGCATCACGTTGCTGCTGGCAACCCAGCGCCCGGACGCGAAAGCCATCCCGACCGACATCTCGGCGAACCTGTCCATCCGCTACTGCCTCAAGGTCATGGGGCAGACGGAAAACGACATGGTGCTCGGGACCTCGCAGTACAAGAACGGAGTGCGCGCCACGACGTTCGCCTGGTCGGACAAGGGTATTGGCTACCTGCGCGGCGAAGGTTCTGACGCGCAGATCACCCGCAGCGTCTACCAGGATGGTCCTACCGCCAAGCGCATCGTCGCCGGGGCGCGGAAGCAGCGGGAGGCGCTGGGCAACATCACCGGCTACGCGGCAGGCGAAAGCGTCGACGTCGAGGCCGCGCGGGTGGACACGCTGGCCGACACGCTGTCGGTCTTCGGCAAGGGCGAGCAGAAGTTGTGGTCTGACGTGATCGTCGCGCGCCTTGCCGAGCTTCGGCCCGGCACCTACGGAAAGTGGACGCCCGCGAACCTGGCCACCGCGCTCAAACCGGATGGCGTGAAGCCCAAGCAGGTATGGGCCACCGACCCGGAAACCGGCAAGGGCAGCAACCGCAACGGCTACACGCGGGACTCGCTCAGCACCGCGCAAGGTAACCGAAAGTAGCGGCAAACGGGGTCGGTGGCGGCCCGGCTCTCTAGACCGGGCCGCCTCTAGACCTAGACCCCGCCTCTAGACCAGAACAGGCATCTCACCAGGAACCTAGATCTCTAGGCGGCCTCGCTCCGACCTGCCGAATTCCCGGCAACGGGCCATTCCGCGGCTTCGGTCTCAGCCCTAGGGCTGAGCTTCCACGCGCCGACCAATAGCTACTCAGTGTGATCAATCAAAGGGACCCGTGATGACTTCGCACCACGCATCCGAACCGGTCAACCCACTGCTCGACAGGGCTCTCTACCTGGCAACCATGGGCTGGGCTGTCTTCCCGCTCGCGCCCGGCACCAAGCGCCAACCAGCCGTCAAGAACTGGGAAGAACGCGCCACCACCGACCGCACCAGGGTTCGCCGCTGCTGGTCGGTGAATCGCTGGAACATCGGTGTGGCGACCGGGCCTTCCGGCCTGGTCGTCGTCGACCTCGACCTGCCCAAGGACGGCGACACCGGCCCTGCCGGAGCGGACGCGCTCGCCGCACTGGCCGACGAACGAGGCGGCCCGCTGCCACCCACCTACACGGTCACCACGCCGTCAGGTGGCTGTCACCTGTACTACCTGGCACCGGCCGGAACCCGGTTGCGCAACACCGCGAAGCACATCTGCGCCAATGTGGACACTCGCGCCGGAGGGGGCTACGTCGTCGGCCCCGGATCGGTCACCGACCTAGGCGCCTACGAACTCGCTGACGACAGGGACCCGGTCGAACTCCCGGGGTGGTTGGTCCAAGCCTGCGCCGAACGGCCCGCAGCGGCCACCTCACGGCCCGTTGAGATCCGTTCCGCGCGCACCGATTCCTACGGCGCAGCGGCACTGCGGGGTGAGGTCGAACGCGTCCGCTCCGCCGGACCAGGCACCTACAACGGCGTGCTTTCCTCCGCCGCGTACACGATCGGCCGGAAGGTCGGCGCGGACCTCATCCCGCACCCCGTCGCACGAGCCGAACTCATCGCGGCCGGAGAAACCCTGATCGGCTCCGAGCACTGGCCACCCCACGCCCGGGAAGTCGCCCGTGTTGTCGACGCCGGGCTCGCCGCCGGTGCCGCCAACCCGGTAGCCCGCCGCAGGAAGGCTGCCTGATGACCACAGTGGACACCGCCGTATCCGCCATTGATGCCGCCATCGGCGAACCCGGCACGTGCTACAAGTGCGGCCGGTCACTGGCCGAATCGCCCTCGGCTGACTTCTGCTCGGAGAACTGCCAGAACGTCTGGCGCCGCGAGAACGTCACCGTTCCGCCGGGGCACGACGTGCTCGACCGGGTAACCCAGTTCGTCTCGCGGTTCAACATCTTCCCGTCCGAGCACTGCGCGCCCATGCTCGCGCTCTGGTACGCACACACCCACGCGGCCCAGCATTTCTACGTCACGCCGCGCCTGATCCTGTCCTCAGTGGAGCCAGGGAGCGGCAAGACGCGGGTGCTCGAAGTCGCGCAGTTCCTTGTCAAAGCACCGGAAATGACCATCTCCGCTACCACAGCCGCACTGTTCCGCATGGTCAACGACGGCCCGATCACGATTCTGTTCGATGAGGTCGACACCATCTTCAACCCGAAGTCGGGAGGCAACAACGAAGACCTGCGCGGTCTGCTCAACGCCGGATACAAGCGCACGGCGACCATCGCACGCTGCGTCGGAGACGCCAAAGCCATGAAGGTGCAACGGTTCCCCGTCTACGCGCCCGCCGCGCTCGCCGGACTGGCCGGGAACATGCCCGACACCATCACCACCCGTGCCATCACCGTGCACATGCAACGCCGACGCGAAGACGAAGAGGTCGAGGAATTCTGGGAAGAGGAGGTCGAAGCCGAGGCAGCACCGTTGCGGGACACGCTCGCCGCGTGGGTGGAATCGGTGTCCGACAAGGTCAGCAAGGGCCGTCCGGTGATGCCCAGCGGCGTGCGCGACCGAGCCGCCGAGATCTGGCGGCCCCTGATCGCTCTGGCCGACGCGGCAGGCGGCACCTGGCCCGAGACGGCGCGCGAAGCGTGCACGCACTTCGTGGCCGTCGCCAACGCCGACCGCAACGGCGGAGGGCTGCGCCTGCAACTGCTGTCCGACCTGCGTGACCTGTTCACCGCACGAGGCACCGACAAGCTCACCTCCAACGAGATCGTCAACGCCCTGTGCGCCCTGGACGAGGCTCCCTGGGCCGACCTCAACGGCAAGCCGCTCGACTCCCGCCGACTCGCCCGAGAACTCAAGCCCTACGGCGTCGAATCGCAGAACGTCAAGCAGGCCAACGGAACCGTAGCCAAGGGCTACCGCGTCACCGGCCCGGCCGGACTCGCCGACGTGTGGAACCGCTACCTGCCCACTGCCGCTACGTCCGCTACCTCCGCTACATCGCAGGTCAACCAGGTAGCGGATACGGGACGGGTAGCGGACGCGAACGCTACCGCCGGAACCGGGTAGCGGACGTAGCCGCTACCTCCCTACCGTCCGCTACCCACCTGACCAGGCAAGTAGCCCAGGTAGCGGAGGTAGCGGACATAACCGGCCGTTCGTTTGCTCCGGCGCCCCACCCTCAGGCGCCGCCAACCTTCGGAGATCCCGCCACATGCGCACGCAATACCTGACGCTCAAAGCCTTCTGCGAAGAACTCGCGGTAGCGAAGTCCACCTTCTACGACTGGTGCGCGAAAGGCCGCGCGCCCCGATACATCAAGCTCCCGAATGGAGAGATCCGCATTCGCCGAACCGACCTCGAATCCTGGCTTGAGACTCGCGAGGTGGCCGCCTGATGGAGACCAGCCACGACGTCAGCGTATTCAAGATTGACCCATACAAGGGCAAAAAGACCACTTATCGCGTGCGATGGCGCGTCGGCAAGCGCAAGCACGGCCAGCAATTCCCGACCATGGCACTCGCTGACAGCTACCGATCTCAACTGTTGCAGGCCACCCGGAAAGGCGAGTGGTTCGACACCGAGACCGGGCTACCGTCATCGATGATCCGAACGCAGAAGCGCATGTCGTGGTTCGATTTCGCTTGTACCTACATCGACATGAAGTGGACGGACTCTTCACCGAAGTACCGCAAATCGCTCGCCGAATCACTGACTCGAATCACGGTCGCGATGCTGAAGGACAGCACATCCCTTCCGGCGGACACAGTAGTTCGCGCCGCACTGATGAAAGCCTTCAACACCAACATGCGTAAGGCCGGAATTCCGCAGGACACAGCCCAGAATTTGAACTCGATAGCTCGCGTAAGCCGCGACGTTTCCGACCTCGCGAAGCCTGACGTGCTGCGCTCGGTGCTGCACGCGCTCGATCTCAATCTCGACGGCGCGCGCGCCGCACCGAACACGGTCCGTCTCCGCCGCATCGCCCTTGGAAACGCGATCGACTACGCGCTCGAGAGAGAACTCCTGGCGTCGAACCCACTCTCGGAGGTCAAGACGAAGAAGCGCAGCTACACGCTGCGGGAAGTCGATCCCGAGTGTGCGGTCAACCCGATGCAAGCCCGAATGCTGCTCGACGCGGTCAGCACAGTCGGTAAGCGAGGCCCACGCCTGGTCGCGTTCTTCGCGTGCCTTTACTACGCCGGGCTCCGCCCTGAGGAAGCCGCCAACCTCAAGAAGCAGAACCTCGCGCTACCTGAGCAAGGCTGGGGCGGACTTAACCTCAATGGCGCACGACCCGAGGTCGGCGCTGAATGGACGGACTCGGGTGAGGCAAACGAGGAAGGCCCGCTCAAGCATCGCGAGGCGAGCATCGGACGGCTGGTTCCGGCGCCTCCCCCTCTCACCGAAGCCCTCCATACCCACCTGACGAGCTTCGGCACCGCACCGGACGGCCGGTTGTTCAGGGGCACACGCGATGGTGGACGCATCGGGAGCACCACCTACGGCCGCGTGTGGGCGACCGCTCGCGAGCGCGTGTTCACGGCCGAGGTGCTCGCGGGACCACTGGGCAAGCGGCCCTATGACCTGCGCCACGCCTGCGTGTCTACGTGGCTCACCGGAGGTGTCGAGCCGACCCGGGTCGCGAAGTGGGCAGGGCACAGCGTGGCCGTGTTGCTCAAGGTCTACGCGAAGTGCCTCGACGGTGGCGAGGCGGCAGCCCGCGACCGCGTCGAACGGGCCTTACAAGGCTGGTGAGACTTTGGGACGCATTTGGGACAGCCACCCGGATCGGGCCGGTTTGGGCCGGACGTAGCCGGACAACACAAGATCGGCCCCGTGACCTGTTCTTGCTGGTCACGGGGCCGATTTGGCTGGTGTGGCGGGTGAGGGATTCGAACCCCCGAAGGCTGAGCCGTCTGATTTACAGTCAGATCCCTTTGGCCGCTCGGGCAACCCGCCGTAGGCCGAGCGCGCCCGACCGAGACACAGAGTACCGAACCCCCATGGCCCGCCGCCGACGGGGGTTCGCGGTGACTAGGGTGGTGACATTCCGTACGAGCCGACGACGAGGGTGTGTGACGTGGCCGATCCGTCTTTCGACGTGGTGAGCAAGGTTGACCGCCAGGAGGTGGACAACGCACTGAACCAGGCAAGCAAGGAACTGTCCACACGGTTCGACTTCCGGAACACCGGCGCCAAGATCGAGTGGGCAGGCGACGAGGCCGTCACGATCGAGGCCGAGACCGAGGAGCGGGCACTCGCGGCCGTCGAGGTCTTCCGCGAGAAGCTGGTCAAGCGGGGCATCTCGCTCAAGGCGTTCGAGGCGGGCGAGCCCGCCATCTCCGGCAAGATCTACAAGGTCGGCGGCAAGATCCTCGAAGGCATCGCCACCGACAAGGCCAAACAGATCGCGAAGTTCATCCGCGACGAGGGGCCCAAGGGCGTGCAGGCACAGATCCAGGGCGACCAGCTCAGGGTGTCCGGCAAGAAGAAGGATCACCTTCAGGACATCATCGCGCTGCTGAAGAACGAGGACTTCGGCATCGCGTTGCAGTTCACCAACTACCGGTAGGAAGCGAGCTTTCCGGTCGACGCTGCCTTCACCTCGCGGCGTCGCCGGTTCGCACTGCGCACCCCAGGCATACTTCGCCTCGGGCCCCTTCTGCCGAATGCCGCGATACCCTGACGTCCGGCAGATCCACGAACGAGTGAGTGCGGGGGCGAAGATGAAGGGCATTGTGCTGGCCGGCGGTAGCGGTACTCGCCTTCATCCGATAACGCAGGCCGTGTCGAAACAACTGCTCCCCGTTTACGACAAGCCGATGATCTACTACCCGCTCTCGGTGCTGATGCTGGCCGGGATCAGGGAAACCTTGATCATCTCGACGCCGACCGACCTGCCGAACTTCCAGCGACTGCTCGGTGACGGCAGCCAGTTCGGCCTCGACCTGAGCTACGCGGAACAGCCGAGTCCCAATGGCCTGGCCGAGGCGTTCGTGATCGGGTCTGACTTCATCGGTACCGACGACGTAGCGCTCATTCTCGGCGACAACATCTTTTACGGTCGCGGATTCTCGACGACGCTCCAGGAGCAAGTGTCGTCATTGGACGGTTGCGCGCTTTTCGGTTACGCCGTGAAGGATCCGGAGCGCTACGGTGTCGGCGAGATGGACGGCGAAGGTCGCCTGGTGTCCATTGAGGAGAAACCGGAGATTCCTCGTTCCAACACGGCCATCACGGGCCTCTACCTCTACGACAACGACGTCGTGGACATTGCCCGCGAGCTGCGGCCCTCCCGGCGAGGCGAGCTGGAGATCACCGACGTCAATCTGACCTATCTGCGCAGGCAGCGGGCGAGGATGATCGAGCTGAGCAGGGGTTTCGCCTGGCTCGACACCGGCACGCACGACTCCCTGCTTGAGGCAGGCCAGTTCGTCCAGGTGCTCGAACACCGCACCGGCGTGCGGATCGCCTGCCTTGAGGAAATCGCGCTGCGCATGGGTTTCATCGGTGCCGACGAGTGCTATCAGCTCGGGGCGAAGCTGGCGAAAAGCGGGTACGGCCAGTACGTGATGGACGTCGCGAAGGCCGCGGGCGCGACCGGCTGACCACGCCGAACAGGTACTAGTACGGCCTTCGGGCCATTTCTTCGAGCCGCCGAACCCTGTCCTCGATGGGCGGGTGGGTGGAGAACAGCTGCGAAAGGCGCTCGCCCGGCCGGAACGGGTTCGCGATCATCAGGTGCGACTGCGAAACGACCTTGGGCTCCGGCGCGAGCGGCAGTGCCTTCGTGCCCCGTTCCAGTTTGCGCAACGCGGAGGCGAGCGCGAGTGGGTCGCCCGTCAGTTCGGCTCCCGAGGCGTCGGCCTGGTACTCGCGCGAACGGCTGACACTCATCTTGACGATTCCGGCCGCGATGGGCCCGAGGAAAACGAGCAGCAGCGCGACGAACGGGTTGCCGCCCTCTCGGTTGCCCCCCGTGAACAGCGCGAGGTTGGCCAGCACGCTGACGACGCTGGCCAGCGCACCGGCGACTGAGGAAATGAGGATGTCGCGGTTGTATACGTGTGACAGTTCGTGACCGAGTACCGCTCGCAGTTCCCGCTCGTTCAGAAGTTCCAGAATGCCGGTCGTGCAGCACACGGCGGCGTTGCGCGGGTTGCGTCCGGTGGCGAACGCGTTGGGCGCCTGGGTGGGGCTGACGTAGAGGCGGGGCATGGGCTGGCGCGCCGAGGTGGCCAGTTCTCGCACGATCCGGTACATCGCGGGCTGTTCCGCCTCGGACACCGGCCTCGCGCGCATGGCCTTGAGTGCCAGCTTGTCGGATTTGAAGTAGGCGTAGCCGTTCATGCCCAACGCGATGGCGAGGCCGATGAAGAGCGCGCCTCTGCCGAACAACCCGCTGATGCCGATGATGATGGCACTCAGCAGGCCGAGCAGTAGTGCGGTCTTCAACCCGTTCCGGTGCTTGTGCACGCCCACGCCTCCCTTCGAGTGCCGGGTCTTTCCCGTGGTTACCCCTCCATGGATCGAACGCGGCCGATGCGTGCGAAGTTCCTGGTGACAGTCACCCGCCAGTGGAAGAACCGGAAACCGGCTCGCGTTTCACGGGGCCCTCACGCGGGAGCAAGGTTACGGTTCCACCAACAAAGCCGCTGGCGAGTGAGGAAAACACCCGGGGCTCGTCGCGACTGCCCGGACGGCACGTCGGCGGACGGCGCTCCGCGCAGCAGTGGCCATTGTCACGAACGGGGGCGCGCCGTGCATTGGTCGCGACAAACCAGCTTCCGACCTTGAGAGATCTGACCTGGAGTAACTCCGGCGTTACTGTCGAGATATGCGCCTAGGACTGCAAATTCCCGATTTCACCTGGCCGAGCGGACCCACGAAGCTCGGCTCCGAACTGGCCGACGTCGCCTCTGCCGCCGACGACGCGGGCTTCGACTACCTCGCCGTCATGGATCATTTCTTCCAGATTCCGGTCGTCGGCCCTTCCGACAACGACATGCTGGAGGCGTACACGACACTCGGTTTCCTCGCGGCACACACGCGCCGCGTGAAGCTGCTGACGGTGATCACCGGAACCTTCTACCGGCATCCTGGCCTGCTCGCCAAGGCGGTGACCACGCTCGACGTCCTCTCCGGCGGCAGGGCCGTGCTCGGCATCGGGGCGGGCTGGAACGACGAGGAGTCGCGCGGCCTCGGCTTCCGGTTCCCTCCCACCTCGGAACGGTTCGAACTGCTTGAAGACGCGCTGCGGTACTGCCTTCGCATGTGGTCGGCCGACGACGGACCCTTCGAAGGCAAGCACGTGACCGCGGAGCGGTTGCTGAACGTGCCGCAGGCACTGTCGAAGCCGCACCCGCCCATCCTGATCGGCGGCGGTGGAGAGAAGAAGACCCTGCGGTTCGTCGCCAAATACGCGCAGGCGTGCAACATCTTCAACGGGCCCGACCTCGAACACAAACTCGACGTGCTGCGACAGCATTGCGAGGCAGAGGGCAGGGACTACGCCGACATCACCAAGACCGTGTACTCGCCACTCGACACCGGTCGCGACGGCGAGAAAACGGACGAGCTGCTGACCGAACTGCGCAGATTGTCCGGACTCGGTGTCGACGTGACCATCGGCGCCATACCGGATGTTCACGAAACGAGCAAGCTCGACATTTTCAAGAAAGAGATCATTCCGGCGGCCAACGATTTCTGACAGTTCCACTGTGGACTTACCGGACCGGATCGCCGACGCGTGCGTTGTTCACCGACAACGTGCGGAAACAGATGGTCATTCACGTCGGCGATCCGTTGTCCCACAGGGACTTTCGCACATCACCACTCGGTAAAAACCGTAACGACCTCCTCCCTGCGCGCGAATCAGCGTTAAGAGTCGCGGGCCGCCGAAAAACGGCGGCGGGAGGAGAGCCGGATGAAGATCAGCGTCTTCGGGCTCGGATATGTGGGTTGTGTATCCGCCGCGTGCCTGGCCAGTTCGGGGCATCAGGTCGTCGGAGTCGACGTCAACCAGGTCAAGGTCGAGCTCGTCAGAGCGGGAAAGGCACCGCTGGTCGAGGAGCGGATCGGTGAACTGACCGCCCGAGTGGTGCGCGAAGGAGCGTTGCGGGCGAGTACGGACGCGATGGCCGCCGTGCTGGACAGCGACATCTCGCTGGTGTGCGTCGGCACCCCCTCAGCGCCCAACGGCAGCCTTTCCACGACCTACCTGGAGCGGGTCACCGAGCAGATCGGCAAGGCACTCGCGGTGCGGGACGACGCGGTGAGGCACACGGTCGTCTTCCGCAGCACGATGTTGCCAGGAACCTGTCTCCAGCTGCTGGTTCCGATACTGGAGAAGGCGTCAGGCAAGACCGCGGGGGTCGATTTCGGGGTCGCGGTCAACCCTGAGTTCCTGCGGGAGGGCAGCAGTGTCCGCGACTTCTTCGCGCCGCCGAAAACCGTGATCGGCGAACTGGAGGAAGCCAGCGGTGACGCTGTCGCCGCCCTGTACTCCGGTATCGGCGGTGACGTGTTCAGGGTTCCGATTCCGGTCGCCGAGATGACCAAGTACGCCGACAACGCCTTCCACGGCCTCAAGATCGGCTTCGCGAACGAACTTGGCGCCATTTGCAGGGCGCTGGGGCTCGACTCGCACAGCGTGATGGACGTTTTCCTCTCCGACCGCAAGCTCAACATCAGTCCCGCCTACCTGCGGCCGGGGTTCGCCTTCGGCGGCTCGTGCCTGCCGAAAGACCTGCGCGGCCTCGTACACGCCGCGCACAGGGCCGATGTCTCCGTTCCCATCCTCGCGCATGTGCTCGCCTCCAACGACGAGCACCTTCGCAGAGCGTTCGACCTCGTGGCCCGCACGGGAAAGCGCAAAGTAGGGCTCTTCGGGCTCTCTTTCAAACCCGGAACGGACGACCTGCGCGAGAGCCCGCTGGTCGAGTTGGCCGAGCGACTGCTCGGCAAGGGCTACGACCTCAAGATCTACGACGCCAACGTGAGCCTCTCGCGGTTGCTCGGCGCCAACAGGGAGTACATCGAGGGCAGGCTTCCGCACCTCGGCCAGTTGCTTGCCGGATCGGTGGAAGAGGTACTGGAGCACGCGGACGTCTGCCTCGTCGGCTGCACCGATCCCGTCGTGGTCGACGCGCTGCCGCACAACGGAAAGCACGTGCTGATCGATCTCGTTCGGCTGCCGGACGCCGAACTCCGCCGCACGGAAGAAGGGTATGTCGGTCTTGCCTGGTGAGCTGGAAAGCGCCGTCCGCAGGGTACTCGTACTCGTCGAAAATCTCTCCGTCCCCTTCGATCGCAGGGTGTGGCAGGAATGCATGGCGCTGCGCGACGCGGGCTGGACCGTCGACGTCATCTGTCCACAGGGGACGAAGCGGGACACGGAGCGGGAGGTCGTTCTCGACGGGATCCGCATCCACCGCTACCCCCTGAAGGTGGCGAAGGCGGGACCGGTGGGCTACCTCGCCGAGTACGGCTCCGCGTTGTGGCACACGCTGCGGATCGCTCGCAAGCTGGGTCCCTTCGACGTCGTGCACGCGTGCAATCCGCCCGATCTGTTCTTCCTCGTCGCGTTGCTGTGCAAGCGCAGGGGCGCGAGGTTCGTCTTCGACCAGCACGATCTCGTTCCCGAGCTGTATCTTTCCCGGTTCGATCGAGGGCAGGATCTGCTCTACCGTGCGGTGTGCCTGTTGGAAAAACTCACCTACCGGGCGGCCGACGTCGTCATCGCCACCAATGAAAGCTACCGGGACGTCGCGCTGCGCAGAGGTGGCAAGTCCCCGGACGAGGTGTTCGTGGTGCGCAGCGCACCGGCCGTCGAACGGTTCCGCGAGGTCGCCCCGGAACCGGCGCTGAAAAAGGGAAAGCCGCATTTGCTGTGCTATCTGGGCGTGATGGGCCCACAGGACGGCGTCGACTACGCGTTGCGCTCACTCGCCGCACTGCGCGACGAACGTGGCCGTACCGATTGGCACGCCGTTTTTGTCGGTTCCGGCGACACATTCGACGACATGGTGGAACTTTCCCAACAACTCGGCCTTTCCGGTCAGGTCGAATTCCCCGGACGTGTCTCCGACGCCGACCTCGTTCGCTGCCTTTCGACGGCCGACGTGTGCTTGGCTCCCGATCCCCTCAACCCGCTCAACGACGTGTCGACCATGAACAAGATCCTGGAATACATGGCGATGAGCAGGCCAATTGTCTCCTTCGACCTCAAGGAGGCGAAGGTGTCGGCCGGCGAAGCCGCCGTGTACGCGATGGCCGACGACGTTTCCGAGTTCGCGAAGTTGATCGAGGAACTGCTCGACGACCCGGAACAACGGCGACGAATGGGAAAGATCGGAAACGACAGGGTCACCGGTGCGCTTTCCTGGGCGAATTCGGAAAAGCAGCTGCTCGCGGCATATACGGCGGCACTCGCCGTGAATGTCGCGGTTTGAACAAGAAAATCCTTGCCCTGTAACCGCGAAGGTCAGCGTCGCGACGGGCTCAGTGAAAGCGTTCCTGGAGGGGGGCAACGGCATTGAGTGACGACACAGTGCGCCTCGCGACGGTCGGCCACGTGCTGCGCCGCCGCTGGAAGGCGCTCGCCGTACTCACCGCGTTCGGCGCGCTTCTCGGTTTCGGCGCCTCGTTTCTGTTCTCCCCCGGCTACGCGACGTCGACAAGCGTGTTGTTGCAGGGTCCGAGGGAACCGAGCGAAATGCTCACCCAGGTCGAGGTCGCGCGGAGTTCGGTCGTGCTTGGCAGGGCCGCCGTCGCGTTGAACTGGAATGTCACCCCTGCCCAGCTCAGGGAATCGGTGACGGCGGAAGCGCTCGACGGCAACGTCATCAGGGTCACGGGGACCGCGGACACGCCAGGAGCCGCGCAGCGGCTCGCCGACCAGGTCGCCGACGAGTACGTGCGCTTCACCACCCAGCTCGTCAGCAGCAGCGCCGACGCCTCCGCGCAGGTACTGCGAGAGCAGCGGGACGCGCTGCGCAGGCAGGTCACGGAGACCAACAATCGCATTTCCGAGTTGCAGGCCGCCTCCGAGCAGGGGTTGACCGTGGAAAGCGTGCAGACCCGCACCGACCTGGAAGGACTGCGAACCCAGCTCGGGCAGGCGATGACGAAGCTCGACGAGGCGGAAGCCGGTTCGAGTCAGGCGAACATCGTCGTCATGGGCCAGGCCGAGCGGCCGTCGAGCCCGGCACCACCGACGACGACCCAGCTCACGGTGGGCGGCGCCGCCCTGTTCCTGCTGGTCGGGATGCTCACCCAACTGCTGGCCGCCAGAGCGGGGCGCAGGTTGCGGGACGAGGAAGACATCGCCGCCGCGCTCGACGCGCCCGTGCTCGGCTCGGTCGACCTACCGGACGACCCCGCTTCGCCGAAGCAGCGGCCCGGCTTCGGCACCCGGTTGCGGCGCCTCGTCTACGACACGACGCCCTTCGAACCGCTTCGCAAGGCCACCACCCGAAACGAGGCCGAAAAGGACATCCGCTATCGGAGGTCGCTGGCGAGGCTGCGGGAGAACACGCAGGCAGGTCAGGTTCTCGTGCTCGTCGCCGACGACGACCTGACCGCTCAGCGCATGGCGGCCCAGCTCGCCGCGACCGCGGCCGTCGAGCCAAGGGCGAGGGGTCTCTTCCTGCGGGTGACCGCCGTATCACCGGATCGGGTCACCGTGCCCGACGCACCGGCGGGGCGCGGCGCGGTGCTCGTCGTCGTCACCGCAGCGACGCGGACGGCGTGGGAGCTGGTGGCGATCACCAGGGCGTGCGCGGAAGCGGGGCAATCCGTGGTGGGTGTCGTGATCGCCCACCGGGTGCGGCCTTCCCGTTCCGGCGCTGCCTCGGCTCCGCCAGAGGACACCGGCACCGCCGGAGGAAAGAACACGGCAGGCGGGATGAACGGTATGAGCACGACACTGGCAGGTCCAGCGTGACGACAACGGCTTCCGGTTCGACACCGGTTCAACTACTCGACATGCAACGGTTGTTCGTCGCGATAAGGCGAGCGCGCAGGTTGTGGCTTTCGGCCGGGCTGCTCGGACTGCTCGCCGGCCTCGCGCTCGCCGTGGCGTTGCCGACACCGCCGACGGCGGCGACCAAACTGGTCGTCGTTCACGAGCTCGACCAGCCGACCGACGCGGGCAGCCTGATCAGCACCGACGCGGCGCTGTTGCAGACGACGAGGGTCGCGGCCGAAGCACTCAAGCGACTCGGTTCCTCCGAGCGGCCTGAGGACTTCCTCGAAACCTACGGCGCGGTCGGGCTGACCAACAACGTGCTGGAGCTGACAGTCGAGGGGGCCGACGACGCCGACGCGGTCCGCAGGGCGCAGGCGCTGGCCGATGCCTTCATCGCCGACCACGTCCAGCGCATGCAGGGCGCGGCGGACGCGGAGGCGCAGGCGCTGCGGACTCAGCGCGACCGCGCGCAAGCCGAGCTGGCCCAGGTGGACAGGACCATCGCGGACGTGACGCTCTCGGGGACCGCCGAGGAGTCGGCCAGCGCCACCCAGCTCGAAACGCTGTACGGCCAGCGCGCCGATCTCGCGTCGCAGGTGTCGGACCTGACCAAGCGGGCTCAGGACGCCGCGATCGGAACCCCTGATGTCGCGGCGGGAACGCAGATCGTCGACGCGCCGAGGCCCGTGCACACCTCGCTGCTGCTGACCGGAGCGACCAATGGCGGGATCGGGCTCGCGCTCGGCCTTGCCGCCGGACTCGCGTTCGCCGCGGTGTCGAGTGTCGCCCGCGACCGGCCGGTGCTGCGCAGGGAGGTGTCCGCGCACCTCGGTGCCTCGGTGATCGCCCAGCTCGGCGCACCCGGCCTGCTGCGAGGGCGGACGACGGCGAAGGAGTACAGCCGCGTCGCCGTCGTGCTGGCGAGCGCGATTCGATCGGGTCCAGGACCGGTTTCGCTACTGGAACTCGGCTGTCCAAAGGCGACCGTCACGCTCGCAAGGCACGTCGCGGAAGAACTCGCGGCGGAGGGCAGGGTCACGATCGTCGACGACCTGCCTTCCGAACGGGGAGCACGGGAGCTGCTCGGCGAAACGGAACCGCCGGTACGCGTCGTCTCCACTGGTGAACTCGGCGCTCTCTCGTCGGGACAGTGGGAGCGGCGCATCGGGATCGGTTCCGTCGAGCCCGGTGCCGCGTGGACGGAACTGGGCGAGCTCGGCGAGGAGACCGTGCTCGTGGTCAGGGCAGGCCACGCGACGACGGCCTGGCTGCACACCGTGGCGAGGCAGCTCGCCGACTGCGGGATTCCCGTCATAGGCATCGTGCTGGTGGACGCCGACCCGAAGGACCGTTCCGACGGGACACTGTGGAACGGCCTGCACACCGCGTTGCGGGGCAGAAGCACGACGCGCGAGCGGCAGCACGACGATCCGCCGACGATCACCACCGCGCCGGTTCCCGCGCCGTCGACCGGCGAGCTGAACTCGGCACATCGAGGCGACCTTCCCACCGAGCAGTTCTCGCCAGTGAAGCCCAACAACGTGGAGGTTTCCTGAATGTGCGGCATCGCGGGCAGCTACCTGTGGCCGGATGGCGGTCCCTTGACGGAACGGCTCACCAAAGCACTCGCGCACAGGGGACCCGACGGTGCCGGACTGTACCGGAACAGGGTGAGTGATCGTGGTGATGTCCACTTCGGACATCGCAGGCTCGCGATCATCGACCTCACCGAGAACGGCGCCCAGCCGATGGTGCGATCAGGACTCGCGTTGACCTACAACGGCGAGCTGTACAACGCGCCGGAATTGCGTGCCGAGCTGACGTCGGCCGGAGTCCGGTTCGTGGGCACCTCCGACACCGAGGTGCTGCTCCAGGCGTGGCGGACGTGGGGAATCGACTGTCTTCCTCGGCTCAGGGGTATGTTCGCTTTCGCCGTCTACGACGAACGAACCGGCGAACTCGTACTCGCCCGTGATCAGCTCGGCATCAAACCGCTCTTTTTCGTACGCAGGGGCGGGGGCATCGCGTTCGCCTCGGAGTTGAAGGCGCTCGCGAGCGAACTCGGTGGTTCGCTCACCGTCGACAACGCGGCGCTCGTGGCCTCCCTGTTGTACTACTGGGTCCCTGACAGCAGATGCGCCTTCACCGAGGCCGAGAAACTCCAGCCGGGGACATGGCTCAAGGCCAAGCCGGACGGAAGCGTCCAGCGGGGCAGGTTCTTCTCCATCTCCGAGCTTGCCGAGGCCGCTCAGGAGGATCCGGAACCTCAGCTCAACTCGGTCATCGCCGAATCAATGCGCAAACATCTGCTTTCCGACGTCGGTGTCGCGACCTTCCTCTCCGGTGGGCTCGACTCCAGTTTCCTGACCGCGCTCGCCGCGAAGCACCAGCCCGGTATCTCCGCCTACACCATCGGGTTTCGGGCCGAGGACGCGAAGTACGAGGCCATGCCGGACGACCTGCGCTACGCGAAGCAGGTCGCCGCGAAGTTCGGGGTCGACCTTCACGAGATCGAGATCGCCCCGAAGGTGCGGGAACTGTTGCCCCACATGACCTATCACCTCGACGAGCCGATCGGTGATCCGGCCGCGATCAACACCTACCTGATCTGTTCGGCCGCGAGGGACGCGGGCGTGAAGGTTCTGCTGTCGGGCATGGGCGCCGACGAGTTGTTCGCCGGATACCGCAAGCACGTGGCGAATCTGCTCGCCGTGCGCTACCAGCGCATGCCCTTCGCATTGCGAAGGCGAGTCGAGTCCGTTGTGGACCGGCTTCCGGTCGCGTCGGCGCGAAGGGGCTATCGCTCGGTGCGGTTCGCGAAACGGTTTCTCTCCTTCGCGGGCCTTCCTGAGGAAACGGCGTTTCGCCGCAGTTACACCATGTACGAGCGCCAGGAACTGATCGACCTGATCAATCCCGATCTCGGTGCCTGTGTCGACGACGTACTCGCCGAGCACGCCCAGACCTACCACGACAACCTGCTGGACGACGTCGTCAACCGCATGTGTCTCGCCGACGCGAGGATGTTCCTGCCAGGACTCAACCTCGCCTACACGGACAGGTCAAGCATGGCCGCCTCCACCGAGGTACGGGTGCCCTTCGTCGACGTCGAGGTAGTCAAGGCGGCGTTCAGTATTCCCGGCAGGCACAAGATCTCCGGACGGCACGGCAAACTCGCGTTGAAGGAAGCGGCGGCACCACTGTTGCCCGGCGACATCGTGCACCGGCCGAAGGGGCTGTTCAGCGCGCCGCTGCGGGCGTGGATGAGCCGTGACCTCGCACCGCTCGTGCGGGAGGTCGTGAACGAGGGCGAACTGGTGAAATCCGGCCTGCTCCGCGAGGACGCGCTGCGGCGGCTCGTCGCCGAGGACGCGTCGGGCAAGCAGGACCGGAGCAAGCACCTGTGGCACATCCTGACCCTTGAGTACTGGTATCGCGGCGCGACCGCCGCGGCAGGCAACCCCGGCTGAGTGAGGATCTGTCGTGAAGCAAGTCGTGCAGAACTACAAGAGCGGGGAGCTGGCGCTCCTCGACGTACCCTCGCCATCGCTCAAACCAGGCGGCGTGCTGGTCAGGACCCGGTACTCGCTGATATCGACCGGAACCGAGCTGATGAAGGTTTCCGAGGCAGGGCTTTCCCTGCTCGGAAAGGCGAAGGCGAGACCGGATCAGGTCGCGAAGGTGATGCAGAGCGTCGCGACGAACGGAGTCGGCGCCACGTATCGCAAGGTCACCAGCAAGCTCGACTCCTACACCCCGCTCGGCTACTCGTTGTGCGGCGTGGTCGAGGCCGTCGGTGAGGGAATCACCGATGTCGCGGTCGGCGATCTCGTGGCGTGCGCGGGGAACGAGCACGCGCTGCACGCAGAGGTGAACTGGGTACCGAAGAACCTCTACTGCCGGGTTCCGGAAGGTGCCACGGCGCCCCACGCGGCGTTCGGCACCGTCGGATCCATTGCCCTGCAAGGTGTTCGCAGGGGCGAGCCACAACTCGGCGAGGTCGCGCTCGTGATCGGCCTCGGCTTGATCGGGCAGCTCGTCGTGAAGCTGCTCGTCGCATCGGGGGTCACCGTGCTCGGTGTCGACCCGGACGCCGGGCGTTGCCTGCTCGCCGAGCGATCGGGCGCCGCGCTGTGCGCCGCTCCCGGTTCGGCCACAGTGGACGCCGCGATCAGGGAACTGACCTCGGGGCACGGTGTCGACCAGGTCTATCTCGCCGCGGGTGGTTCCGGCAACGGTCCGGTCGAGCTCGCCGCCAAGGCGAGCAGGGACAGGGGCAGGGTCGTCGACATCGGCAAGTGCGGTTTGGACCTGCCCTGGAACGCCTACTACGAAAAGGAACTCGACGTCCGGTTCTCCCGTTCCTACGGGCCTGGCCGGTACGACCCTGGCTACGAACTGGAGGGCAGGGACTACCCCATCGGCTACGTTCGCTGGACGGAACGGCGCAACCTCGAATGTTTCGTCGACCTGATCGCCAAGGGGAAGCTCGACGTCGAACCGCTGATCTCGCACGTCGCGGACTTCGAATCGGCCGTCGAGACCTACCGCGCTCTCGGTGCGGGCGAACTCGACGCCGTCGGCGTACTGTTCCGCTACCCGGCTCCCACCCCGTTCGGCTCGGCTTCCCCCGCCGTGACGTCGGTCGAGGTTCCCACTCCCGCGAAGGCGGCATCCGGCCGAGCGGAAGGGACGGTCGGCATCGGCTTCCTCGGCGCGGGCAACTACGCCTCGTCGATGCTGCTCCCCCACCTCGCCGAACGTACCGACGTCGAACTGCGGCACGTGGTCACCACCTCGGCGCTTTCAGCGGCCAACGCAAGGCGCAAGTTCGGTTTCGCCGAGGCATCGACCGATGTGGACGCATTGTTGGCTGACGAGACCATCGAAGCCGTCTTCGTCGTGACGAGGCACAGCTCGCACGCCGCGCTCACCGAAAGGGCCCTGCGGGCGGGAAAGGCGGTCTTCGTCGAGAAACCACTCGCGCTCAGCGACAAGGAGCTGCACACGGTACTCACCGCCGTCGCGGAAACCGGTAACGACCGCGTGCAGGTGGGCTTCAACCGGCGATTCGCGCCACTGCTGCGGAAGGCCAAGGGACGGTTCGGAATCAGGGTGGGACCCGCCTCGATCCGCTATCTCGTCAACGCGGGCAGACTCGAAGCGGGTAGCTGGTACAACCAGCGCGACACCGAGGGCTCCCGATTCGACGGCGAGGGCGGTCACTTCATCGACACCGTGAGCTGGCTGCTCGGATCCGATCCCGTCTCGGTGTACGCGGGGGCGACGACCGGCCACTCCGACACCCAGCTCGTGTTGCGCTATCCGGACAGTTCGACGGCGGTACTGAGCTACGTGACGAGCGGAGGCAGTGCCTATCCCAAGGAAACCATCGACCTGATCGCCGACGGGAAAGTCCTGCGGTTCGACGACTTCCAGCGCGCCGAGTTGTACAGCGGCACCAAATCGGTCAGCCCCCGTCTCCCACAGGGAAGGGACAAGGGCCAGCGCGCCGAACTCGACGCGTTCGTCACCGCCGTGGCGACCGGAAGCCCCATGCCGGTTCCGCTGTCCTCGCTGGCGGCGACGACGGCCGCGACGCTCGCCGTGGCGCAAAGTCTCGGCACCGGACTTCCCGTCCGGATCGACGCGAACGTGGTGCCGACATGACCAGCACGCTCTGGTATCTGCGGCGCCTTTCCAGGATGGGGCCCGCCGAGATCGCCGCGCGCGCCGCCGACACGGCGCGCAGGCGGCGGTGGCGCGCCGAGCTCACCGCACCGGTCGAACCGGCGTGGTATCCGGCGAGGCAGTTCACGGCCACGCTGCCGGAGAACGCGCTCGAAGCCGTTTCCCGCGAGGCGAGGGACCGCGTTCTCGCCTCGGCGGAAGACCTGCTCGCCGGAAGGGCCGAGTACTTCGGGGTCCCGCGCACCGACCTGGTGAGTCCTGATTGGTCGGTGGATCCGATGAGCGGGCTGCACGCTCCCCGCGACGATTACGCCTTCGACATCCCCTACCGGGACGAATCGGCGATCGGCAACGTCAAGCACATCTGGGAACCGTCGAGGCACCAGCACCTCACCCTGCTCGCCGCCGCGTATGCGCTGAGCGGGGACGAACGGTTCGCCGAACGCGTCGCCGATCACCTGAAATCCTGGTGGGCCGCCAATCCCCCGCTGCGCGGAGTGCACTGGATCAGCGGCATCGAGCTCGGCATCCGGCTGCTGTCCTGGGTGTGGACCCGCAGGCTGCTCGACGGCTGGCGGGGAGCACGAGCCCTCTTCGAGGACAACGAGGAGGCACTGCACCAGATCCGGCAACACCAGCGGTGGCTCGCCGCGTTCCGCAGCGGCGGCTCATCGGCCAACAACCACGCGATCGCCGAAAGCGCGGGACAACTCGCCGCCGCGTGCGCGTTCCCGTGGTTCGCCGCGTCACGCCGGTGGCGGCACGAGGCCATGCGCGACCTGGACAAGCACCTGCGGCACAACACCTTTCCGTCAGGGATCAACAGGGAACTCGCGACCGAATACCACGGTCTCGTACTCGAACTGGGGTTCGCGGGGTTCGCCGAGGCGACAGCGGCCGGACTCGCCTTCCCCGAACAGGCCAAGGTCGTACTGCTGCGGATGACCGACGCGCTCGCGGCCATCCTGGACGGACGACTTCGCCCGCCACGGCAGGGCGACGCCGACGAAGGACACGGGCTGATCGTCGACGGCGAGGGAACCTCGCGCTGGGACTCGCTGCTGGGCACCGGAGCCTCGGTGTTCGGTGCCATGCCCTGGTGGCCGGAGGTCACCGGTCGGGACGCGCGTACCCCGCTGCTCGCCGCGCTCATCGGCGACCAGCCGACGACCGCTCGCCGTCCAGGACAGCGGCCTGCGCATTTCGCCGACGCCGGGCTCACGATCCTCTCCGCCGGCGAGGTGTGGTGCCGCTGCGACGGCGGACCGCACGGCTTCCTTTCGATCGCGGCCCACGCACACGCCGACGCGTTGTCCGTCGAGGTTCGCAAAGGCGGCTTCGATGTGCTCGCCGACCCCGGAACGTACTGCTATCACGGGGAACCGGAATGGCGGTCGTACTTTCGGTCGACGCTGGGGCACAACACCCTCGAACTCGGCGAAGAGGACCAATCGGTCTCCGGAGGACCGTTCCTGTGGACGAGGCACGCGAGAAGCACGGTGCTCGTCGCCCCGACCGAGGCGAGCAGTGCGCGGCGCTGGTGCGCCGAGCACGACGGATACACCCGCGGCGGACGCCCGGCCACTCATCGCCGCACGGTCGAGCTCGACGACGACGGCGGGCAACTGCGCATCGTCGATCAGGTACTCGGCAGGTACGACCAGTCGTGCCGACTCGCCTTCCACCTCGGTCCCGACGTCGAAACCGAATTGAACGGCAACACCGCGATCCTGCGCTGGCCGGACGACACGGCGACCATGACGCTGCCCTCCGAACTGGACTGGAGTGCGCACAGGGGCGAGACCAGCCCACCGCTCGGCTGGTACTCGCCCGGCTTCGGCAGGCGAACGCCCACGGTGACGTTGCTGGGTGACGGTACCGCCACCCCCGGCGTCGCGATGACGACCGTACTGCGCTTCTGACGCGGTGCCGCGAGGAAGGGTCTCCACTGTGGACTTCCGATCGAAACGCACATCCGGTGCGGCGCTGTTCGTGCTGACCGCACTGGTGCTCGCCGCCTGCACGCCGACGGAGAGCGAGCCCGAGCAGCAGCCGTCACCGCGTGAAGAACCCGCCGTGGCCGTCGCCGCCGTATGCGACAAGGCCAGGCAGGGGCCCGCCGAAGCCCCTTCCGGCGCCGTCAGAGTAGATCCCGCCGTCACCGGCGACCTCATGAACAAGACCAGAAACAGCCCGGAAGGTACGACGTTCTGGCTGGCGCCGGGAACACACACCTTCGGAACCGAACAGTACGACCAGGTCGTGCCCAAGGACGGCAACACCTACCTCGGCGCGCCGGGGGCCATTGTGGATGGTCAGCGACTCAACCTGTTCGCCTTCACCCAGCAGGCACGCGACGTGACCGTCAAGTTCCTCACCATCCAGAACTTCGTAGCGCCGCACGATCAAGGCGTCGTCAACCACGACTCCGGGCCGGGCTGGGTCATCGAGGACAACACGATTCAGCACAATTCCGGTGCCGGAATGATGGCCGGTGACGGGCAGCGAGTCATGCGAAACTGCCTGCGCGCCAATGGCCAGTACGGCATCAACGCCTACAGCGAGGGCAACGACATCAAACGGCTCGTCGTCGAAGGCAACGAGATCGTCGGCAACAACACCGACGACTGGGAGACCAAACGGCCCGGCTGTGGTTGCACCGGCGGCGTCAAGTTCTGGGCCGTCGACGGCGCCGACGTGCGAGGCAACTGGGTCCACGACAACAGGGGCCCCGGATTGTGGGCCGACACCAACAACAACGACTTCCTCATCGAAGGCAACGTCATCGAGGGCAACGACAACTCGGCGATCATCTACGAGACCAGCTACAACGCCATCATCAGCGGTAACACGATCCGCAGGAACAACTGGTCCGATGGAAGGGAGTTCGCCAACAGCGGCGACGCCTTCCCTTCGGCGACCATCTATCTCTCCGAGTCGGGTGGCGAGCCCCGCATCCCCGCCCGCACCGACAAGATCGACGTCAGGGACAACGCCTTCAAGGACAACTGGTCGGGCATCACCGTGTGGGAGAACGCGGACCGGTTCTGCAACAGCCCGGCCAACCCGAGCGGAGACTGCACCCTGCTCGTGCCCGACGCGGCACGATGCGCCCAGCCCGGCATCGCGAACACCCCGCTTTACGACGACTGCCGGTGGAAGAGCCAGCGGGTCGACATCCACGGAAACCGCTTCGAACTCGATCCGTCCGTCGTGGGCTGCGAGAGCGCGTGCGGCCGGATGGCGATCCTGTCCAACTTCGGCACCTATCCGGACTGGTCGCCGTACAAGGGCGACGTCGTGCAGGAAGCCATCACCCACAACCAGGACAACAGGTGGCACGACAACACCTACCTCGGACCGTGGACGTTCGTCGTGTACGACATGAGCAAGACCGTCGACAAACTCGACTGGCAGGGCCCCTCCTACCGGCAGGACAGCGGCAGCACGTTCGCCGCTTCGGGAGGCGGCTGACATGCGTCAGGACGAACGGCTGCGACCGGTACTCGACACTGAACCGGCGAAGCCGCCAGCTCTCGTCGGCGCCGTGTGGGCACTGCTCGTGGTCAACACGCTCGGCTCGCAGGGCGCGCAGACGCTGATCTCGATCCCACAGTCGGTGTACCAGCTCATCACCATGGGTTCGCTGGTCATCGCGTTCGCCATCGCGCTCGTGCTCAACCCGAGATTCACCGTACGTCCCAACGCGTTCCTGCTGATCCTCACCGCGCTACTGGTGACGAGCCTGGTGTCGACCGCCCCGCTGGAGGTCGGCTACGGCGGCCTCTTCCGGTGCGCGCGGTTCGCGATGTTCATCGCCACCCTGTGGCTGCTGAGCCGGTGGTGGGACGGGACGCTCACGCTCGTTCGAAGGCACATCAGGGTTCTCGGGGCGGTGCTGGTTCCGGTCGTGCTCGGGCTCGTCGTGGCGCCCGGCCTCGCGATGCCCGACGTCTATGAGGGCAGGTTGACCGGGGCGCTGTGGCCGTTCACCCCGCCGCAGGTCGGCCAGTACTCGGCGATCGTCGCGGGCCTCACCATCGTGTTGTGGCTCGGCCGCCGCACCACCGGACGCAACGTACTGCTCGTCGCCGCCCCGGCCGTGGCGTTGCTGCTGCTGAGCTACACGAGGACGGCGACACTCGGGCTGGTCGTCGGCATCGCGGTCGCCGGACTGTCCCTCGTGCTGACCACCGTGCGCGCCCGCAGATTCGTCGTGGCGACCGGGATGGTCGTGGGTCTCGTCGCCGTCGCGCTCGCCCCGCTCGTGCAGTTGTGGTTCCGGCGAGGGCAGGACGACGAGGACTTCTCCAACCTGACCGGAAGACAGAAGGTGTGGGACGCGCTGCTTTCCGAGCCACGCACCGCATACGAACAACTTTTCGGCAGCGGGCTTTCCAACAAGACCTTCGGTGGACTCCCCATCGACAGCAGCTGGCTCGCTGTGTTCCAGGAACAGGGCTATGTCGGCATCGCGCTCGTCGTCGCGATGCTCATGACCCTGCTGATCGCGGCCGTACTGCGGCCACCATCCGCCGCGAGGGCCTGCGCGCTGTTCCTCATCACCTACTGCATCGTCGCCTCCTACACCGAGGTCGGCCTCGGCGACGCATCGCCCTACCTGCTGCACCTGACCGTCGCGGCGGCCCTGCTGAGCCCCGTCACAACCCCCACCCCCGCACAGGAGGCCCGATGAGACAAGTGGCAGGAATCGCCCGCCGTCTGCACCACAAGCTCGGCGACCCACGGCAGGCGAACTCGTTCTCCAGCAAACGGCGAGCCGTCCGATTCGCCGAACTGACCCGGCGATTCCCCGACCTTGCCGCCATGCGAGTGCTCGACCTCGGTGGTGTCCCCGACTTCTGGCGATCGGCGCCCGTGCGCCCCTCGTTCGTCACCACCATGAACCTCGACAAGTACGAACCGCCGGAGCCCTGGCTGGAACACGTCGTCGCCGACGCCTGCGGGCTGGGCTCGCTCGACGCGTGCCGCGGCGACTACGACCTCGTCGTCTCCAACAGCCTCATCGAGCACGTCGGCGGGTACCAGCGCCGTCGCGACTTCGCCGACGTCGTCCGCGCCGCGGCTCCCTCGCACTGGGTGCAGACCCCAGACCGGTACTTTCCCGTCGAACCGCACTACGTCGCACCCGGCTTCCAGTTCCTTCCACTTCGGACAAGGGCGCGCCTCGTGAGCAGGTGGCCGCTCGCCCACGAACGCGTCCACACCGTCGAAGAAGCCGTCGAACAGATACTCACGATCGACCTCATCAGCACGACCGAACTCGCCCACCTCTTTCCCGCCTCCGACATCTGGCACGAGCGGCTGCTGGGGTTCTCGAAGTCGATCGTCGCGGTCAGAACGGGTTAGCGATGCGAATCCTCGTGGTACACAACAGGTATCGCTCGGGCCAGCCGAGCGGGGAGAACAACGTCGTCGACCGCGAAACCGGCCTGCTTGCCGATGCGGGACACGACGTCGAGCTCTTCGAGAAACGCAGCGACGACATCGAGGCCATGCCGATGGCAGCGAAGGCCGCCGTCCCGCTCAGGGTTCCGTGGAACGGTCGCGTGCGCCGCGAACTTCGGCAACTACTCGAACGGTCGCGCCCTGACATCGTGCACATTCACAACACGTTCCCGCTGCTTTCTCCCTCGGTGGCCGCGGCCTGCGCCGACACCGGCACGCCCGCGGTAGCGACCCTGCACAACTACACGCCGGTCTGCCCGCCCGGCACGCTGTTCCGGAACGGCGACGTGTGCACCGACTGCGTCGGCAGGCTCCCTATTCCCGCCGTCGCGCACGGCTGCTATCGCGGTTCCCGCGCCGCGACGATCCCGCTCGCGGTGAGCACGGCGGCCAACAGGGCACGGCTGCGCGGTGGCAACGGCATCGCAAGGTACTTCTGCATTTCCGCTGCCCAGCGCGCGATGCTGATCCAGGCAGGGCTGCCCGCGCAGCGGCTCGCGGTGAAGCACAACGTGGTCGCCGATCCCGGCGTCCGGCGCACCTCGTCGGGCAGTCACGTGCTCTACCTCGGCAGGCTCACCCCGGAAAAGGGGATTCCCCTGCTGATGACCGCGTGGGACGAACTCGCCGCGAGCGGCGGGATCGGCGTACCGCTGGTCATCGCGGGGGCAGGGCCGCTGGCGGACGAGGTGACCGCGTGGGCCCGCGACCGGCACGACGTGCGCTACCTGGGCCTCCGCTCCCCCGCCGACTGCGCCGAGTTGACCGCGCGAGCGGCGACCGTGGTGGCGCCATCGGCGTGGCTGGAAGCGTTCGGGCTCATCGTCGTCGAGGCCATGGCAGCCGGGGTTCCGACCGTCGCGCCCTCGCACGGCGCGTTCCCCGAACTCGTCGAGGACGGAATCACCGGACTGCTGCACCGGCCCCACGACGCCGGGTCGCTCGCCGAGGCCCTCAGGCGGATCGTGCTGAAAACGGCGTGGAATCGCGACATGGGGGTGGCGGCGAGGCTGCGTTATGAACGAGACTTCACGCCAGAGGTCGGGCTCGAACGGCTGATCTCCGGTTACCGCGAGGCGATCGCGGGGCGACTGTGCGAGCCGGTGTGAGGCAGGGCAGGTGGGAGGCGCCTGCCCTGCCCCCGGTGTTGCGGACCCCGATGCTCGTCGTCGCGGTGGCCGCGCTGGTGACCCTCGTGGTGCTCGCGGTCGTCTTCGCCGGATCGTCGGACCCCCGTGGCTTCGACAGGTGGGCGCAGGCGACCGTCACCGACCCCCCGGCGCCCTGGTACGACGTCGCGCTGGTGGTCGACTTCGGCGGTGAACCGGCGGGGGCGGCCATCCTGGTGGCGCTGGTTGCCGGTGCGTGCGTGCTCGCGGGGAAGCTGAGGCTGGCCGTGCTCGCCGTCGCGGGGCCCTGCCTGTGTGTCGTCGTGACGACCGGGCTGAAACCACTCGTCGGCAGGACGATCAATGGTGACTTCCTTTCGTTTCCCAGCGGGCACACCGCCTTGTTGACGGCGGTTGCCCTGGTGCTGGGGTTGCTTGTCGCGGATCTCGGCATGGCGCGGCGTGGTCGTGGTGGCATCCCGGTGTCCGGTGCGAGCGCCGCTCGCGTAGGCGGTGCGGGCGGTGTGCCCGGTGGTGGCGTGCCCGGCGGCGTGCCCGGTGGTGGCGTTACCGGCGGCGTGCCCGGTGGTGGCGTTACCGGCGGCGGGGGTTTACTCGTCGGTGGTGCGGTGGTCTACGGCTTCGGGCTCGTGTGCGGAGCCGCGATGGCCTGGGCCCAGATCGCGCTGGATGCCCACTACCCCACGGACACGCTGGGTGGCTTCGCCACCGCCCTGGTGTGCGTCCCGCTGGTAGCCCTGGTCGTAGATGCGCGAGTCCCCCACCCAGGACGCCGAGATCCGCACTCAGGACGGTGAGATCCGCACTCGGGCCGTCGAGATCCGCACTCACGACAGCGAGACCTGCACTCGCGCGTCACGCGTCGGGAACCGGATGTCTGGCCCCGGGTACGGGCAGGGTGTAGCCGACGCCGGGGGCTGGGTTCCTGGCGCCGAGCCGCGAGCCACGAGCCACGTGTCGGGCACCCGGGAGCCCGGATGCCCCCGGCGCCCAGTTAACGAACCCCAGACGTGCCTCGCACCGTCTCGCATTCCGGGAGCCGAGTTGTCCCATGCCGAGAGCCAGCCGCCGAGTACCGGGCGTGCCGAACACCGGGCATGCCGGACATGCCGAACGCCAAACGTGCCGACGGCAGGCGCACCCGGACGTACCGACGGCAGGCGTATCCGGACGTACCGGAGGCCAGGCGTACCGGTGCCGGATTACCGGCATCCTCGTTCGCGAAGCAGAACGCAGAACTCGCACGCACGAACGCGGATCTCGCGGCCCCCAGTGCGGATCTCGCCGTTCTGAGCGCGGATCTCGCCGTCCTGAGTGCAGAACTCGGCGGGGCAGGGGGCAGGGGGCAGGGCAGCTCAGACGTAACGGCGGAAGACGGGACGCACCGAGCGGCCACCCATCCAGGGCAAGGGATCCCCCGCGTCGAGCGCCTGACGGTACACCGCGCACGCACCGGCGACCACCTCGACGGTCCGGTCCACGTCCTCCTCCGTCAGCGCACTGCTGACCACAAAGGACGGTCCAATGATGCCGCCGCCGAGCAGTTGCCGCAGGAACATGGTCCGGTACTCCTGCGATGGCACGCCCCGCTCGTCGAGGGTCGCGAACACGAGGTTGCTCGCCCGGCCCCGCACCACGACGTGCTCGCCGACCCCCTCCGCCGCGGCGACCTCCCGCACTCCCGCCGCGAGCCGCTCACCCAGCGCGTGCAGTCTCGCCGTGATGCCTTCCTCCACATAGGTCGCCTGCACGGCCATGGCTGCAGCGAGCGAATGGGTTTCCGCGCCGTGCGTGGTCGACAGCAGGAACACGCGCTCCCCTCCCGCCCGCAACCCGCCCTGCTCCATCAGCTCCCTGCACCCGGCCAGGGCGGACACCGCGAACCCGTTGCCAAGCGCCTTGCCGAAGGTGGAAAGGTCGGGAGCGACCCCGTACAGCCCCTGCGCTCCTGCCTCCGACCAGCGGAATCCGGTGATCATCTCGTCGAAGACGAGCACGATCCCGTGCCGTTTCGTCAACGCCCGCAGTCCCGCGAGATAGCCGGGCGGCGGTTCACGCAACGTCGCGGCCTCCAGGATCAGGCACGCGATCCGGCCCGAATAATTTTCGAGCAGCGCCTCGGTTTCCGCCAGGTCGCCGTATCGGAAGGTGACGGTCAAGTCCGAAATGGACCTCGGGATTCCACCGTCCATCGCGGTCGTACCGATGAACCAGTCATCGGTCGAAAAAAACGGCTGGTCGCCACAGATCGCGACGAGTGGACGCCCGGTCGCGGCCCTCGCGAGCCGCACGGCGGCGGTCGTGACGTCCGAGCCGTTCTTGGCGAACTTGACCATGTCAGCCGTGGAAACGGTGTCCAGGAACCGTTCGGCCGCCTCCGCTTCGATGATGCTCGGCCTGACGAAGTTCGCTCCCCTGCCGAGCTCCCGCCGCACCGCTTCGGTCACCCTGGGGTGCGCGTGACCGAGACTGACCGAGCGCAGACCCGACCCGTATTCGAGGTACCGGTTGCCGTCGACGTCCCACACCGTCGCACCTTCGCCTCGCGCGATCACCGGCGCCATGTCCTCCGGATACTGGTCGTCGCCCTTGGCGTAGGTGTGGGCACCACCGGGAATGAGTCGGTGCAAACGTTCGTTGGCTTTCAGTGACGCAGTCATGTCGATTCCGGTGACGGTCATGGCGCGCCTCCTGATATTCGGGCCAGCGACGGCGCTGCGCGGTCGCGTTCGGACAGCAGCCGCGGCGGCAACGGCCACGGGATGGCGAGTTCGGGGTCGTCGTAGACGATGGCGACGTCCTCGCTCGGATCGTGTGTCCGGTCGATACGGTAGGCGACGTCGGCGGGTTCGGTGAGCGCCTGAAACCCGTGCGCGCATCCAGCCGGAATGTACAACGTGGCCTGTGTCGTGTCCGACAGTTCAGTGTGCACCTGACCGAGGTAGGTCGGTGAGTCCGCACGCAGGTCGACGACGACGTCGAACACGCGCCCGTAGGAGCAGCGAACGAGCTTCGCCTCTCCTCGGCCCGCGCGAAGGTGCATTCCACGCACGACGCCCTTTGCTGAGCGGGAAAGACTGTCCTGCACGAACGAGCCCGGATCGATACCCACCCGACGAACAGCCTCCGCGTCGAAGGTACGACTGAAGAAGCCGCGCTCGTCCACATGCGGCACAGGCTCGAACAGATACGCGCCCGCGATCTCCTCGATGGCAACGATCTTCATCGCGGTGCCTCCTTCGCCCGGTCACTGTCGGCGATCAATGTGGATAGTGCGGCGAACTGGGCATCGAGCCGCCGCCGTTGCAGCGCATTCCATTCGGCCAGTGAGGCGGCGATGTCCTGACTCCGCTTCTCGGCCGTCGTGAACTGCTCGATCAACCGGTCGACGTCGAGGTCGCGGATTCGCTGGCAGAACTCGGCCAGGTTCGCGTCGGCCATGAGCACGTCGTTCTTGGCCGCGTAGCCGATGGACACCGTGGGTTTGCCGAGTTTCAACGCGCAGAGCACGTTGTGATATCTGGACGCGACAACGGTTTCGACGGTGGAGAGTTCGCCGAGCAAGCCCGGCAGCGACGTCACCCTGGCCGCGCTGATGTCCGGCGAACCGATGTCGGCAAGCAGTTCGGCGACCACCTCGTCGTCGAGCGCGTCGCCGGTCAGCAACCTGACCTGTCTTCCTTCGGCAACCAACCCGCGGACGAACCGCTTGAGCTTGGCGACATATCCCCGGTAGATGGCCTCCGCGTAGGGCCGGTCGGCGTTGCCGCCCCGGTAGGCCATGACGCCGATCCCGACCGTGCCCTGCCTGACTCGCGCGGGCGGATCCGGAAGCGCGAACGCGAGATCGGGGTATACGTCGTCGCCGCCGACGGCGACTCCCATGTCCATCATGGATTCCCGGGACAACTCGTCTCGATAGGACCGGTATCCGGCCAGTTTGGCCGCCGTTGTCACCAGCCATCTCGTCGGCCCGTTGCCGATGACGTCGGCGCCGACACTCACCAGTGCGATCTCGGTGCCCACCAACCGGCCCGACACGGTCAGCAGCAGCAGCGAGTACGGGAGCCCCCACGGGCGCAACGGCAAGGTCGCCTCAAGAACACCCATCCCTGGAACGATCACCACGTCGTGGTCGCGAACCCAGTTGAAGGTTCGCACGGCGTCGGCGAACTTGCCGACCGCTTTCGCCGCGATGGCGCCGGCCCCTTTCGCGGTCGCGGTCTCGCCGCGATACCAATGCATGGGCACAGCCGGGATACCGTAGCGCGCGGTGACCCGCGACGGACCGCCACACAGTGCGTCGACGCGAACCCCATCGTGGTTGGCTCGCACATGAGTGAGTACGGCTTCGAAAGAGCCGTCGTTGCCGATATTTCCCGAACCGAGCAGCCCGAAGAAGCCGACCCGTCGCGTCACGAAGACCTCCCTGCCTTGCCGGCGACGAGGTCGGCCACACTCACCGCGGCCGGCGTGCCCGGCTGCCTGTCCTCGACCCGCTGTGTCGCACCCGGCCTGCTCCTGCTGGCAAGCCAGGAAAGCAGATGCTGGTAGCACTCCCTGCGCTCCACTATGGACAAAGGTGCCTTGCGGATCGCGTTGTGGAATCCCCACACGTACTCCGCGTACAACCTCGGCGTGGGGTGCCTTATCCGGTCAGCCCTCACCGGATCGAGATTGACGCACCGTGACCGCGCGGTGGGGTTGGCTCGTTCCGCCCTCGTCGGATGATCGCGCCGGAAATACAGCAGCTCGGGTACCTGGTGGAACGGCCCGTGCAGCGAGAGTTCCGCGACGAATGTCCTGTCCGCGTGGTGATAGCTCCCGTGCGGGGTGACCTTGCGCAACACGTCGGTACGGATCACACCGTAGAAATCGTCGCCTCCCGGTTCGAACAGCAGGCTCCTGAACCGCTCCGGCGCCGAGGGAGAGTCGGTCGCGAGCCGGTACTCGACGGGCTGGGTCACCGTCGATTGTGGATCGATGATGGCGTTCCACGAGTGCGCGAGGATGATGTCCGCCCTTTCGTCGAGCACGTCGACACAGCGCCGCAACAGTTCCCTCGCATAGAGATCGTCGTGCGAAGCCCATTTGAACAGTGATCCACTCGCTTCGGCGAGTACGAGGTTGTGATTGGGCGCCGCGCCGATGTTCCTCGGCAGTCTCAGGTAACGGATCCGGTCGTCGCTCGCCGCGTACTCCCTGCAAATCGATTCGGTCTCGTCTGTCGAGGCGTTGTCGGACACGATCAATTCGAAATCGCCGTAGGTCTGTCCGAGCAGCGCGTCGAACGATTCGGCTAGGTATTCGGCTCCGTTGTAGACCGGTAGCCCGATGCTCAACCTGGGTGAGCTGGTCATGGCGTTCTCATCTCCTCCGGTTGATGCTCGCGTAGCCCTCGGCCGAGCTGGATCCACCACACGAGCGCGCCGAGTACGTTTGCGGCGGCGACACCCCACGCCGAGCCGAGCGCACCTCCGGCCCATGCGCCGAGCAACCCTCCCGTGACATACAGCGAGGAAGCCAGCAACTGGGAGCGCAGGCTCCTTCGTGCGGCGCCGAGTGCCCGCAGACCGGCCGCCGCGCCCGTGAAGAAGCTCGCGGCGACAACGGAAAGCGTCGCGGGAACGATGAGTGCCGATGCCGATTCCCACACCGAACCGAGCAGGTACTCACCGACGTGGTCGGGAACAAGCAGCAACAACGCCAGTCCCCACATCGTCGCCGCGGCGGCCTGCCCTGTTCCGAGTAGCAGGCAGAACAGGCGCAGCCGGTGTGGCGCGCTGCGGCGCACCCTCGCCGCCTCGGCGACGGTGGCGAGCGACAGTCCCATGAGGACGGCAAGGAAGGGACCGAGCAGCAGCTCTGCTCCCCTGACGGTGCCGACGTCGGCGAGCCCGGAAATGGCGCCCAGCCCGTACATGCGGAGCTGGGAACCCCCACTGTTGCTGACGTTCTCGACGAGGTAACGGAAACCGAGGTCGCGATGGTCGCGTAGCCACGGGCGAACGCCGCCGATCCGGGGGATCATGCCGGTCTGCACGCAGCCGTAGCACGCGGCTACGGCGCTGGAAAGCCCCCAGGCCAGCAAGAAGGCCACGACGCTTCCCGTTCGCGCGGCCAGCATCAGCGCGGGCACGAGCGCGATCGCCCACACGATGTCGTTCGTGAACGCCTTGCAGCCTTGACCCGAGGCGAAGAACGCGTAGCGCCAGCTGTCCTGCGTCAACAGCGCTGGGAGTACGACACCGAGCGCGACGAAGGCGGATCCGAGCGGGCCTGGCACGACGAGCCCTACCAGCACGCTCAGCGCACCGGATGCCGAACCGACCGCCAGCGCGGTACCCGATGACTGCGCGACGGCGGCACGCCACCGACGAGGGTCGACACCGCTGAAGCGCACCACGAGCGGGTCGGTCGCCAGTCCTCTGGACACGTTGACGAGCACGCCGTAGGTGACCCAGGCGAGACTGAATATTCCGAACGCGGTGACGCCCAGCGAGCGCGCGACGAAGATACCGACGGCAAAATTGGTGAGGCTCGATACCGCTTGGTCGGCCAGACCCCAGCTCAACCTGCCGGCCATGGCACGGAGCCCGCTGGTACCGCTCGCCCGGTCACGCACGTTCGCCAACGGCCTCACTCCTTGAGCAGGCCGGCGGCGCGCAACGCGTCGGCGGCGACGACGAGGGTTTCGAACGGCAAGCCCGACCGCTCGGCGATGTCGAGCAGCGTGTGCTCGCCGTCGGAGAGGTTCAGTACCCACAACATGGCCAGTTGCGCCTGTTTCGCGTCGCTGCGCCCTCCCAGCGATTCGTACAACCCTCGCCTGCCGAGCTGCGGTTCGCCGAACGGGCTCAGGTTGACGTAGCGGCGGTTGCGGTCAAGAACACCGAACGCCTCCAGGCAGGCACCGAGGGTGTCGGCCATGGCGGCAGGGGTGACGAAGCCCGGGTTGTCGGCAGAGGTGTGGTACTCGGGGTAGCCCGCGTAGGGAGTTCTGGTGAGCGAGCCGACCCCGAGGTCGAAGCCAGGCGAGCAGAACTGGCGTTCGTCGTAGCCGTAGGGCGAGAAGTCGACGAGCGTGTGCGGCCGGTCGCCCTCGCGAAGTACGTACTCGACGACCCTGTCGATTTCGGCGTTGCCCCGCCTGCTTCTCTTGTAGGTCAACGCACCGCGGTCGCCCGCGCAGGCGAGCACCAGACCATGCTTGACGACGTCGAGCCGTTGGCGGTTGCGTGCGAGCCAGGTGATCGACCCGATCGTGCCGGGAATGAAGAGAAACCGGTACGTGTAGTGCGTCCCGGTTTCGGCGAGAGCACGTGCGAGCTGAACCGCGACCGCGATACCGGCGAGGTTGTCGTTGGCGAGCGAGGGATGACACACGTGGCAGGACACGATGACCTCGTCGGCCACGGCGCCTTCGACCACGTGCTCGGCATAGCTGAGGTGCCCTTCCTCCAATGTGGAATCGATCCGGACCTCGTATTCGCCTTCCGCGAGCGAGGTCAGGGTGTCGTGGGGGAGGCAGAATCCCCACTCCCTCGCGTAGTAGCTGGTGCGGTACGGAATCCACGAGGGATGTTCGGGCAGAGTGTGCAAGTGTGGCCGCAGTTCGTCGAGGCTCATGGTCTCCGCGATGGGAACGCTGTAGCTCACGACGTGCAGGGAGGAATCGGCGAGGTCCACCACCCGCCTGCCGTCGGCGGTCGCGATGTAGGCGCCGCTGATGTTCCACTCCTCGGGGACGGTCCAGTCGAGAACCGGTGTTCCGGTCGGTACCTCGTGTCGCGTCAGCGGAAGGTACTCGCCGATGATGTCGAGCGTCGCCCGCACACCATCGCCGGTGATGCTGCGGCACAACGGATACAGCCGCTCGACGAGAGCGTGCATGTCGGCGCCCGCATCGGTCACGACCGCCGCCGCAGTGACTCGTCGATACCGCCCGCGTTCGTGCGGGATTTCAACCAGGCCAGCCTGGTGTACCGCTGTTCGAACCGGCCTGAGGTCAGGCCGAACCGCTGGTAGGCATCCACCAGTTCGACGGCGCCCGCTTTGACGCTCCACTCGCAGTCGAAGCCGACGGCGTCGCGGAAGCGGGAAAAGTCGACGCGATAGGACCGGGGGTCGGCACCGGTCTCCCCCGTGATGACGAGCTCCGATCCTGGAACGGCCTCGACCACCTTGCCCGCGATCTGCGCGACCGTGAGGTTGTTGCGTTCGGTACCGATATTGAACGCCTTGGCGTGCACCGCATTCCTGTCCGCGCTGAGCGCCGCGGTGAAGGCCGCCGCGATGTCCTTCGCGTGCACGAGTGGCCGCCACGGCGTGCCGTCGGAGAGCACGAGCACCTTTCCCGAGAGGTACGCGTGCCCGACGAGATTGTTGAGCACGATGTCGGCACGCAGGCGAGGCGAGAAGCCGAACGCGGTGGCATTGCGGAGGAAAACCGGGGTGAAGTCGCTGTCGGCGAGCCCGTGCACCTCCTCTTCCACGCGCACCTTCGACTCCGCGTACGGGGTCACCGGGCGCAGTGGCGCGTCCTCGTCGACCAGCGCGTGCGCGTTGGCGGCGCCGTAGACGGAGCAGGTCGAGGCGTAGAGGAACCTGCTGACGCCCGCTTCCTTCGCCAGCCTCGCCAGCCGCACCGAAGCGTGCTGGTTGATGTCGTAGGTGAGCTGGGGCGCGAGTGAGCCGAGCGGGTCGTTCGACAGTGCCGCGAGGTGCACGACGGCGTCGATGCCCTGCACAAGGTCGGGGGTCACGTCGCGAAGGTCGACGAGGTGCCCTGGCGGCTCGACCGGCGCGGGGCCGAGCAGGCATTCCTCGAAGAGACCCGAATCGAGACCGACGACCTCGTGACCCGCCGCCGCGAGCACCGGCGCCATGACGGTCCCCAGATAACCCTTGTGTCCGGTCAGCAGAACGCGCACTGATCAACCCTCCAGGTCGACGACGAGCTTTCGAACGTGGAAGCCCTCGGCGTATCGCCGCTGACATTCGATGCCGCGAATCCGGGCCAGCCCGAGAAACGCTTCGCGGTCATACCAAGGACGATGTCGCTGGGACGGATAATGCTGTTGCAGCAACCGGATTTTTTCCTCGGCCAGTTCGGCCGTCAGCGGTTGGTACGCGGTCGGGGTCGTCAAGTCGCCGTCCCACTTCACGATCTCGTAGCCGAACACGAGATGGTCGCGGAAAACCGTGGGGACGAGCTGGGCAAGACCCCGGTGATCCTGGTGCGCGTCCCCTCCGTGGGGAGCGAGCACGAGGTCCGGTTCGGTGCGGGCCCGCAGTTCCTCGACGGCGGACTTGGCCTCGTCCCAATGCGCGGGCAGGCGGCCGTCGGGGAGCTTGAGCACGGTCAGGTTCAGCGTCGCACCACCACAGAACGCGGTGAGCGCGGCCAGTTCCTCGGCCTCCCGCTCACCACCTCCCCCTGAGAGCACAAGCGTGTCGACGGTGATTCCCGGATTCGCCGAGCACAACGCGAGCAGCGTGCCACCCGCTCCGATGGCGATGTCGTCGCAATGCGCCCCGAGCGCGACAATCCTCCGCAGTGGGCGGCCGGTCAGTGCGATCACGCGGTTCGCGCCCTTTCCTGCCGTTCCCATACCGCCCACGGACGGTCTCCTCGCGCGTAGGATTCGTCGAGCGCGAACCGTTCCTTGACGGTGTCGGTCGGCTTCCAGAACCCTCGATAGGGATAGGCGAGCAGATTGCCCCGCTTGGCGAGTTCCGCGCAGCCGTCGGCGACGAGGTCTCCGCCTTCGGGAATGTGGTCGAAGATCTCCTGTCGCAGCACGAAGTAACCGCCGTTTTCCCACAGCGGCATCTCGCTCACCGCCGTGATGGCGCCGACGACGCCGCCCTCCCCGAGTTCGACGCAGTGGAAAGACGATTGCGGTGGAACCACCATCATCGAGGCACCCGCCGACGACGCCTCGAATCGTTCGATCATGTCGGGCAGCGGGGCGTCGGTGAGCACGTCGGCGTAGTTGGCGAGGAACATCTCGTCGCCGTCGAGGTGTTCGCGAACCCGGCGCAGCCGTTCCCCGATGGCCGACTCGATTCCGGTCTGCACGAACGAGATCGACCAGTCCGAGATGTCCGTCGACAGCAGCTCGGCCTTGCCGCGTCGCAAGACGAAGTCGTTGGACGCAGTCTCCTCGTAGTGCAGGAAGAAGTCCTTGATGTGGTGCGCACCGTACCCGAGGCACAGAACGAACTCGGTGTGCCCGAAGTGCGCGTAGTAGCGCATCACATGCCAGATCAGCGGCCGGGGGCCGACCATCTGCATGGGCTTGGGGGCATCTCCGGCGACGCCGCCCCGCATCCGCATTCCGTAACCGCCACAGAAGAGCACGACCTTCACGAGTTCACCTCGACGATCTCCAGTCGCGGAATGGGGAAGACCAGCTTCCCTCCCCATTCGGCCACATAGGACAATTGAGTCATGATTTCCGCCTTGAGGTTCCACGGAAGCACGAGTACGTAATCGGGCCGGTCGGCCGCGATCCGCTCCGGCGGCAGCACCGGAATCCGGGTTCCCGGCGTGAACCTGCCGTGCTTGTAGGGATTGCGATCCACCGTGTACGGCAGGAGATCGGTCCGGATTCCGCAGTGGTTGAGCAGCGTGTTGCCCTTGCCGGGCGCACCGTAGCCGACGACCGACTTACCGGCCTCCTCCATCGCGACGAGGAAGCGGAGCAGGTCGAGCCGCACCCTCGTGACGTTCGCCGAGAAGTCGGCGTATCCGGAGAGCTCGTGCAGGCCCGCCGCTTTCTCCTTTTCCAGCACATCGACCATCCGAGCGCTCTGCTCACCGGTGACCTCACGGGGACGCGCCCACAGTCTGATGGACCCGCCGTGCGTATCGAGCAGTTCGACGTCCACAAGGGACAAACCACCCGAGTCGAGCGCGTTCCTCGCCGATTCGACCGTGTAGTACTGGAAGTGCTCGTGGTAGATCGTGTCGTACTGGACGTTGTTGATCAGAGTGAGCAGATGCTGCACCTCGATCGAAACCCAGCCATCGTCGGCGACGAGCGCGCGCAGCCCTTTGGTGAAACCGACGATGTCCGGGATGTGCGCGTACACGTTGTTCGCGACGACGAGGTCGGCCGGGCCGTGCCCGTCCCTGACCTCGGAACCGCTCGACTCGCTCAGGAAGGTGGTCGACGTCGGGACGCCTTCGGCCCTGGCGGCCTCGCCGACGTTGCGGGACGGCTCGATGCCCAGGCACCGGATTCCCTGCTGCACAACGTGTTTGAGCAAGTACCCGTCGTTGCTGGCGACCTCGACGACGAACGAGTCGCGCCCGAGAGCGAGCCGGTCGACGGCGGCGTCGACGAAACTCTTCGCGTGATCGACCCACGACCGGGAATACGACGAGAAATAGGCGTACTCCGTGAACGTTTCCTCAGGTGTGATCAGGGGCGGGATCTGCGCGAGCCAGCAGCTCGTGCACACCCTGAGGTGCAAGGGAAAGCTCGGTTCTTCTTCGTCGAGCTGTTCGCTCGTGAGGAACCGTTCACACGGTGGCGTCGCACCAAGATCCACTACGCTGGCCAGGTTTGACGAACCACAGAGTCGGCATGTTGTCATCTACTGGCTCCTTGGCCCCCGACTGCTTCCGGCATGGGCTGATTCGCTGAGCAAAGGCCCGCCGTTACAAGAAATGCGAGTAGCCGATGGAGCCGATTCGGAATTGAGACATGCAACCGGGATTGCTCATTGACGCGTTACCGGAATTGTCGGTTGGTCATTTCCGCCCATCCCGCCGAGAGCCCGCTACTTGCGGATCTCCATCGTGCAGCACTTCGGGCCCCCGCCTGCCTTGCGCAACTCCGAGATGTCGACGAAGTGGGGCACGTAGCCCTCGGCGGCAAGCCGCTCGGCGAGCCCGGTCGCCTCCACGGGCAGGACGACATTGCGTCCGTCGGAGACACCGTTGCAGCCGAAGCACGCGGCGTCGGCCTCTTCGGCGAGCACCGCGCCGGGGAAGAGGCGCTCAAGCACGCGCCGCGACCCGGCCGAGAAGGCGTCCGGGTAGTAGACGACGCTGGCAGGCACGGTTTCGGTGGCCTCGGTGAGCACGAACAATGCCGTGTCGAGGTGGTAGTAGCGGGGGTCGACGAGCCGCAGCGAAACGACCGCGGCGCCGAGCGTCTCCTGGGCCTCGGCGTGCGCCTCGCGATCGGTGCGGAACCCGGTGCCCGCGAGCAGCAACGAGCCCGTCCACGCGAAGTCGCCCTCGGCCTCGTTGATCCGCCTCGGCATGGTGACGTCCCGGTAGCCGTTCTCGACGAACCAGCGGCGGAAGTGCTCCGCCTCCGCCGCGCGTTGCCGCGCGCGGAACCGCGCGCCGAGCACCCTGCCGTCGAGCACGGTCGCCGAGTTGGCCGCGAACACCATGTCCGGCAGCCCCGGCTGTGGTTCGACCACGTCCACCGTGTGCCCGAGACTCAGGTAAAGATCACGCAGCGCGGTCCACTGCGCCATCGCGCGGTCGGTGTCGACGGGGCGCTCCGGATCCATCCACGGGTTGATCGCGTAGTCGACGGTGAAAAACCGCGGCGGGCACATCACGTAGTGGCGAGGAGTGGGAACACGCACCGGCGACGGCAAGGTCTCCGTCATACTTCGAATGTATGACCGCCCGATCGCGCAAGCAATCAATGTTGGTTGCGCAGTTGTGTGCTAGATGTTGCGTGTGAACACGCTAGATCAGCGAATCGTTTCGTGCCTCGTGACCAACGCCAGGTCCAGCTACGCCGAGATCGGAAAGGTGGTCGGCCTGTCCGCTCCCGCGGTCAAGCGAAGGGTCGACCGGCTGCTCGACACCGGCGTGCTGCGCGGGTTCACGGCTGTCGTCGACCCCGAGGCACTCGGCTGGGGCACCGAGGCGTTCGTGGAGGTGCACTGCAACGGCAACGTCGCGCCCGCGCGGATCCGCCACCATCTCGAACCGCTGACCGAGGTGGTGGCCGCCTACACGGTCTCGGGGGCGGCCGACGCGATCGTGCACCTCAGGGCGGCCGACATCCACCACCTCGAAACCGCGCTCGAACGGCTGCGCGGGCTGGAGATCATCGACAGGACCGTGTCGACCGTCGTGCTCTCGACACTGCTCGAACGACCGCCGAATCCCAAGACCTGATCCCAGTTCCTGGGAAGTCAGAACAGGGTTACCGCTGGTCACAGGTAAGCCGGATCACACCCCTGCACAGCGCCCGAAAACACCAAGTAATCTCGAAGTATTGAGCGTTGTCCGCGCCCAGTCGTGAGAGAGGGATTCCCTGGCCCATGAGCACGAGTGCGAACGGCAGTGGTACTGGCGCGCTGTCGACGACGCGACCCACGGAGGTAAGCCGGCTCGACCGCGTAGTCATCAGGTTCGCCGGTGACTCCGGCGACGGCATGCAACTGACCGGCGACCGGTTCACCTCCGAGGCCGCTGCCTTCGGCAACGACCTTGCGACCCTTCCGAACTTTCCCGCCGAGATCCGTGCGCCACAGGGCACGATTCCCGGCGTATCCAGCTTCCAGGTTCACTTCGCCGACTACGACATCCTGACGCCGGGAGACCGGCCGGACGTGCTGGTGGCAATGAACCCCGCCGCGCTGAAAGCAAACCTCGCCGACGTTCCACATGGTGGGACGTTGATCGTCAACACCGACGAGTTCAGCAAGCGGAACCTGACCAAGGTCGGCTACGAGGCCGACCCGCTCGGCGACGACAGCCTTTCCGACTTCGAGGTGCACAGGGTGGCGATGTCCACCCTCACCCAGGGCGCGCTCGCCGACACCGGCCTCGGCAAGAAGGACGCCGAGCGCTGCAAGAACATGTTCGCGCTCGGCCTGCTGTCGTGGATGTACCACCGGCCGACCGAGGGCACCGAGCAGTTCCTCCTTGAGAAGTTCGCCAAGAAACCGCAGATCGCCGAGGCGAACATCCTCGCCTTCCGCGCCGGCTGGAACTACGGCGAGACCACCGAGGCGTTCGGCACGACCTTCGAGGTCCTGCCCGCGAAGCTGCCTGAGGGCACCTACCGGCAGATCACCGGCAACACCGCGCTCGCCTACGGAATCGTCGCGGCCGGTCAGCAGTCGGGCCTTCCGGTACTGCTCGGCACCTACCCGATCACGCCCGCCTCCGACGTGCTGCACGAACTGTCGAAGCACAAGAACTTCGGCATCATCACGTTCCAGGCCGAGGACGAGATCGCGGGCATCGGCGCCGCGCTCGGCGCTTCCTACGGCGGGGCGCTCGGCGTCACCTCGACATCGGGTCCGGGGATCGCGCTCAAGTCGGAGACCATCGGCCTCGGCGTGATGACGGAACTTCCGTTGCTGGTCATCGACGTGCAGCGCGGTGGCCCTTCCACCGGCTTGCCCACGAAGACCGAGCAGGCCGACCTGCTACAGGCCATGTTCGGCCGCAACAGCGAATCGCCGGTGCCGATCGTGGCTCCGTGCTCACCGGCCGACTGCTTCGACATCGCGCTCGAAGCCACCAGGATCGCGCTGGCCTACCGCACTCCGGTGCTGTTGCTTTCGGACGGCGCGGTAGCCAACGGGTCCGAACCATGGCTGATTCCCGACGTCGAAGATCTTCCCGACCTGCGCGTGACCTTCGCGTCGGAGCCCAACGCCACCGACGGTTCCGGCGAGTTCTGGCCCTACGTTCGCGATCCGGAAACCCTCGCTCGCGAATGGGCCATCCCCGGCACCCCCGGTTTGCAGCACCGCATCGGCGGACTGGAGAAGGCCGACGGCAAGGGCAACATCTCCTACGACCCCGACAACCACGATCACATGGTGCGGCTGCGCCAGCGCAAGATCGACAACATCGAGGTTCCCGACCTCACGGTCGACGACCCGAGCGGCGGCAAGGCAAAGGTGCTCGCGCTCGGCTGGGGCTCCTCGTACGGACCAATCGGCGCCGCCTGCCGCAGGGTGCGCAAGAACGGGCTGCCGATCGCGCAGGCGCACCTGCGGCACCTGAACCCGTTCCCAGCCAACCTCGGTGACCTGCTCGCCTCGTACGAAACGGTCGTGGTGCCCGAGATGAATCTCGGTCAACTCGCCATGTTGCTGCGGGCCAAGTACCTCACCGAGATCAACTCCTACACCAAGGTCGCGGGACTGCCGTTCAAGGCCGAAGAACTTGAAGGCGTCTTCACCGACATCATCACCGGTAACAAGGAGGCCACTGTTGACCGCCACTGATCTGGGTCTCCCGCAGATCGGCGGGCTCGATCTGGTGCCGACGACCGAAGAGCCGCAAAAAGCCAAAGACTACAAATCCGACCAGGAAGTCCGCTGGTGTCCTGGATGCGGCGACTACATCGTGCTGAACACCATCCAGTCGTTCCTTCCGACGCTGGGACTCAAGCGCGAGAACATCGTGTTCGTGTCAGGAATCGGCTGCTCGAGCCGGTTCCCGTACTACATGAACACCTACGGGATGCACTCCATCCACGGCAGGGCACCCGCCATCGCGACCGGTCTGGCCACCACCCGGCCTGACCTTTCGGTGTGGGTGGTGACCGGCGACGGCGACGCGCTCTCCATCGGCGGCAACCACCTGATCCACAGTCTCCGGCGCAACGTGAACCTGAAGATCCTGCTGTTCAACAACCGGATCTACGGGCTCACCAAGGGCCAGTACTCACCGACCTCCGACCAGGGCATGGTCACCAAGTCCACCCCGATGGGCTCCCTCGACACCCCGTTCAACCCGATCTCGCTCGCGCTGGGCGCCGAAGCCTCGTTCGTCGGCAGGGCCATGGACTCCGACAAGAAGGGCCTCACCGAGGTACTGAACGCCGCCGCGCGACACCGGGGTTCCGCGCTGGTGGAGATCTACCAGAACTGCCCAATCTTCAACGACGGCGCCTTCGAAGTACTCAAGGACAAGGACGAGGCGCAGCGCAGGCTGATCCCGTTGCGGCCAGGCGAGCCCATCAGGTTCGGCCCCGAAGGCGAGTACGGCGTCGGCCGCGGTGGCTGGGGCGGGCTGGAGATCGGCAAGGTCTCCGAGATCGGTGAGGACGACCTTGTCGTGCACGACCCCACCATCGACGACACCGCCTACGCTTTCGCGCTGTCACGGCTGGGCGACCAGAACCTGACCCACACCCCGACCGGCATCTTCCGCCAGGTGGAAAGGCCGACCTACGACGACCAGGCCAGGTTCCAGGTCGAGCAGGCAGCGGAGGCGAAAGCTCCCGACCTGCAAAGCCTGTTGCGCGGCAAGGACACCTGGACCGTCGCCTGAGTTGAGGCGAACACGAAACCGCCCCCGGCTTGGTTCGCCGGGGGCGGTTTCGTGTTCGCGGTTGTCAGCTGAGCGGGCGGAAGCCGACGCGTTCGGCGTCGGAGGGAGTGCGGAACCAGACCTCGGCGACCATGCGCGGGAACTGCGCGGATTCTTCCGTGCAGTAGCGCAACGCGGTGACGCTCGCCTTCACGGCGAAGTCATCGGAAGGCCGTCCGCCTCCCGGCTTCGGCATCGCCGATCCTGGACCGAACGGCCCGGGAGGAAGCCGCCCCTCCGAGCTGTCGACGTCCCTGGCGGGCGGGGCGGTCGGACCACCGGTTCCCGTCGGCGCGACGGTGGGTTCGAAAAGGGAACCGCTGTGCGTCGGCCCCTCCTGGTCCGGCTCCCTGCGCGCCACCGGCCGCATCGAAGGCTGGATGGGTTTGGGCGGATCGAAACCCCCCGGCGGAGACGAGCGCGGCTGGCGCTTGGGCAACACCTGGGTTTGTTCGACGGGGGACTCCGGCTCCGGCGCGGCGCCCTGCGCTCCGAACGCGTAGGCCGGCGGGCTCGTTTCCGGTTCCGACCGAGGCGATTCGGGCCGCGAGTAGTCCTCGTCGTCCTCGTCGTCGAAATCGAACGGCACCGGTTCGAAAAGGCTCGGCGCCTTGCGTGGTGGCTGTTCCGGTTCCGGCTCTGCCACCGGTTCGGGTTCCGGCTCCGGCTCGAATGCGAGCCGTTCGGTCACCGGGTCCGGCTGCTGCTCCTGCTCGACCGGTTCCGGTTCGGTGTGCTCGGCGGGTTCCGGATATTCGGCCTGCTCCGGTTCGGTGTGCCGCGGCTCGACAGGCTCCGGATCGGGCAGCTGCTGGTCGATCTTCGGTTCGTCGGCCGGATAGGCCCGCGGTTCGTCGTAGTACGAGAAGGCGCGAGTCTCCTGCTCGTCATCGGCGTCGAGTCCGGCGTGCGCGCCAGGCCCGCCGCGCATGGAGTCGTCGGCGTCGAGCACGGCGGCGACGTCCTGCCAGTCGCTTTCCTCGACGCGTGGTGTCGCGTGCCGACCTCCGGCGTCCTGCATGCTGTCCCGCTCGGGCCAGTTCGTCACCGGCGGGATGTGCTGAGTCTGTTCCGCCGCGGCCTGCTCAGGTTCGACGGGCTCGAAGTGTCTCGTCGAAGGAGCGGCGACGACCGGGGCGACCGGTTCGGCGTCGGCGGAGCCCGCTCTGTCGAAAACACGCGTTCCGTGGCCAGGCTCGACCGGCACCGAACGCTCGCTTGCCGCGAGCCGGCGCTCCAGTTCCCGGATGCGCCGTTGCGCAGGGCGTACTAGAAAGAGCCAGGAGAGGAACGCGCCCAGCACGAAAGCGATTGCGCTGAACACCCAAACCTGCCCGAATATGGACATACCCGCGCTGTCCTCCTCAGTCTTTACCTTCGCGTCGCCGAGCCGGACAGCCCGTCAACGGGTGCGTGCGACGAGATAGTCGGCCACCGATTCGCATGCGTCGCGAGCCGGCGAAGGCGGCAGTGACGACAGCTCCGTCCTCGCGCGCTGAGCGTAGTCGGAAAGGGTGACGCGTGCGCGTTCGAGACCGCGAGAATCGCGCAGCAAAACCAGCGCTTCCTCCACGAGCACGTCGTCGGTGAGCGGACCGTCGAGCAGCTCCACCAGGCGTGGCTGCGGCTTGTCCTCGGCGAGCGCGTAGAGCATCGGCAAGGTGCGGACGCCTTCGCGCAGGTCGGTGCCTTGCGACTTCCCGAGTTCGTGCGAGGGCGAGTCGATGTCGATGATGTCGTCGGAGATCTGGAAGGCGGTGCCGATGATCTCCCCGAAGCGGCGCAGCGAGTCGATGTAGGCATCGGGGGCGTCGGAGAGCATTCCGCCGAACCGGCCCGCCGTAGCGATCAGCGAACCGGTCTTCTGGGAGATCACCGAAAGATAGTGCTCGACGGCGTCCTCATCCGGTCCGGGACCGACCGTCTCCCGCATCTGTCCCGTGACGAGTTCGCCGAAGGTCTCGGCGATGATCCGCGCCGCGTCGGTGCCGAGATCGGCGACGAGCCTCGACGCGTGTGCGAAAAGAAAGTCTCCGGTGAGGATCGCGATGGTGTTGTCCCACCGCGCGTTGACGCTCGGTGCGCCGCGGCGCATGGTGGCCTCGTCCATCACGTCGTCGTGATACAGCGTCGCGAGGTGGACGAGTTCCACCGCGGCCGCCGCCGTCACGACCCCCTGTCTGTCCCCCGAGCCGAATTGCGACGCGAGCAAGGTGAACATGGGACGAAAACGCTTGCCGCCCGCTTCGACGAGGTGTCTCGCCGCCTCGTTCACGGCCTGCACATCGCTGCGCACCACCTGCCGGAGAACGTCCTCGACGTCGAGCAGGCCCTTGGCGAGCGTGCGCAGCAGCTCCTCGTCCGCGATCTGCAGCCCGACTGCAGCGCGCAAATCGTCGATAGCGCCATCACGCACTGACACGTCGTCCGCCCTTTCCGGCACTGGGTCACGGTCCTCACCAGCCTAATGGGCGGCATCCGGTAGCTCACGACCCGCTGGGCCTGCGACCTGCGTGATGAGGGCGACACCCCTTGTCGCAACGGCGATGCCCCGTTCGGGGAAGCCGCCGAAACGGACATCTGGGCGAAGGAAACCGTGTTAGCCTGAGCTGCGTCGATAGCGGAGAGTGTTTGATTAATAACGGCAACGACATAGTGGGGGACGATGTCGAACGTGGTCCAAGGGCATGCCGAGCCCGACCCGACCGTCTACGTGCCGCCGTCCAGGACCGGTGTCCAGCCCCAGGGCGACAGCGTCGATCCATGGACAGGTCCGGCAACCACCGGTGATCCCGTACCGGACGGCGGCTATGCCTTCACGCCAGACCAGCTCCGCTCCATAGCGGACAAATGGGAAGCCCTCGGCCTCCGCTTCGAGAAGGCCAAGACCGAAGCACGTCAACTCACAGACGCTGAAGGTCCTGGCGCCGAGTACGCCAGCATCAACAACGCTGAGCGCATCCGCTTATCCGGCTTAGCGTTGTCCGATGCGCTAGACAAGCGAATGCAATACTGCCAAGCGATGGCGAAAAAGTTTGAGGCTGCAATTGCGGACTACCGTCAGGCTGAGGAGCAAGCAGTCATCGAGATCCGCCACTCCACACAGGGCAGATTCTGATGCGCCACACGGGTGCGCTAGTCATCACACTTCTAACTTCCATACTCCTAGCGAGCTGCTCCGCCACCTCGAAAGAACATGCGTCAAGCAATGGGATTTCAGACACAACTGGTTCCACTCCCGGACCCGGCGTCCCAAGAGTTGACATCCCACTGCAAGTAGATCACTTCCTCGAAACACCATGCGATGCAATAACAAAGCATGAGTCCCGGGACTTTGTAGGCATAAATGTGACAGCAGAGCCAGACCCAAGTGGCGCCACTGGCCCCTCATGCCGCTGGGGAAGAAGCCTGGGAGAAGCGAGAATCTACGTCGGTTTCCCCCAGGTCTCGGATAGTGGCCTAACAGCGCTCTACGATGAAAACGGAAGGAAATTCGCCTTCTTCGAAGAAATGCCTCCAGCGGACGACTATCCAGCCGTGGCATACGGTGTGAGCGACAATCGGGACAAGGGCGAATGCTCGATCCGGGTCGGCATGAGTAACGAGAGCACAGTGGACATAACCCTGATCCTCAGCGATGACCGGGTTGGCGAGCTTGATCCTTGCGAGGCGGCGCATGAGGTCGCCACCGCGGTCATCGGAAACATCAAGGCGAGGAACTGATCATGGCAACCGAGGGGCCACTCAGCGCGGGCGCGATCTTCTGGCAGATCAACGCGGGCGACGGTGGTGACCGGCTTTTCGCCGCTCAGGAAGCCGCCCGCAAACTCCGTGAAGAGCTCGCGGCCTGCGCCGACGAGGTCAGCTCGCTCGGCAAAGCCATCGAGGCCGGTTGGCAGGGGAAGGCGAGTGACGCGGCAGCCAACGCGGCGACCCCACTCGCCAACGCATCCACTCAGGACAGTGAGTTGCTCGACGTGGCACACGGATCGGTCACCGAACAACTCACCGCTTTCGGACACGCGCGCCACGCCATCGTTCCCGTCCCCGAACGGCCCGCGCTGACACCCGACGACCTTTTCAGCTCTGTGACCTACGAGGACCGGCTCCGCGTACACGAGGAAATCGCACATGCCAACATCCAGGCATTCGCTGCTTACCACCAAGCCAGTAACACCAATGGCGACACCATGCCAGCCGACTACACCCCATTGACCGATCCCGGCTCGCCCATCCGGCTCGCCGACGACACCGGCCAGACGCCGCGCACCGGATCTGTCACCACTCCCTTCCCCGCCGCCGCCTTTACCGCACCGTCCACAACGGACGCGATGTCACACACGACGACGAGCGCGGTAAGCACGGCAACCGGGCCATCGGCCACCACGGCTTCGACCTACACCCCGGCAGCGGCAAGCTCACCGGTGCCACGACCGGAAAGTCTCCACTTCGGCCCCACCAGCAGGCCGGGCACCACCCAGTGGTTCTCCGCTGCGCCCGAACTCCCCTCGGCAACAAGAAACCCGAACGGCCAAGCCAAGGGTGGCAGCCCCGGATCAACCCGCGCAGGGCGCCCCGGGACGCCAGGTGGATCGCCGGTCAACGGCAGAGGGACAGCCGCACCAGGCAAAGGAACCGGCGCGTTTCCCGGCGCACCGGCGCGCAACACCCCGGTCGGCGCAAGCGCGGCGCAGGGCCGCGGGTCCATGGGCATGCCGATGGGCACAATGGGACCCGGCAAGGGAAGGGACGACGAGGACAAAGACCGCCGCGCGCCCGCCTACCTGCGCAACGCCGACCCCGACGACACGTTCGCCGGCCCGTTCCAGCAGACCACACCGCCGGTCATCGGCGAGCGCAAGGAAAGATAGCCTTCCCCGTGGAGTTGTCACTTCACAGTTTGCTCACCGCGATGAGGTGGGCAGGATGCGGTGAACCGCACCTGATCTTCGCGGGCGGCAACCGCTACATCCCGCCCGCTGCCGACGACCGGCTGAAGCGGGAAACACTGAGCGAACTCAGCGGACTCGGACTCGCCGACGGTACCGCCCTCGACCCCGATTTCGAGCAGGTACTGCGCATCATCGATCGCCCGTACACCGAGTACTACGCCTACCTTCGCACTCACGAACAGCAGTACGGCGTGCTCGTTGCCGTTCAGGCCAGCACCGCGATCGTAGCTCTGCATCACGCGGAACGGGTCCGGCTCGACGTCGTCGCCGACGAGGACCTGCCCGCCGCGCTCGTCAGCCACCTTCCCGCGATCGAGCCAGCCGAGTTCACCCCGTTCTCCGTCGCCGCCTACGACTACCCGGGATACCGCATCGAAGCACGGTGGCTCGCGAAAATACTGGCAGCGCCCCAATTCGGCATGGGGCACCTGTACACCGCGAGGCGCGCGAAGAACGGCAGTCGCGGACGAACCGAGCGGCCGGTGAGCTACCTCGACACCGAGTACGGCAGGGTCGGCATCGAACGCGACACCAGCGACTACCTCACGGTGTTCCCAGGCGAACCGGGGCGGCTGGCATCGAGGCTCGCCGCTGCCCGGTCCACTCTGGACTAACCAAGAACTCAGAATCCGATCGCGAAGCCGCCCGCACCAGCCCAGTCGAGCGCGAACGTGGGCGCGACACCGAGCAGCAAGGTCACCACGACGCCGAGCGCGATCGCGGCCGTGGTGAACGCTCCCGGCACGGTCACGGAGGGGCCGTCCTGCGCGGGCTCCGAGAAGTACATCAACACGACGACCCTGAGATAGAAGAACGCCGCGATCGCGCTGAACACGAGCGCGATGACCACGAGCGGTGCCATCCCGTCCGACAGCGCCGCCGAGAACACCACGAACTTGCCGACGAACCCGCTCGTCAACGGGATACCGGCGAGCGCGAGCAACAGGAACGTGAAGACGGCCGCCAGCAACGGTGAACGTTTCGCGAGCCCCGCCCACGCCGAAAGATGCGTCGCCTCACCGGAGGAGTCGCGCACCAGCGAGATCACGCCGAACGCGGCGAGCGTGGTGAAACCGTAGGCGAGCAGGTAGAACAGCGTGCCGGAAAGCCCGTCGTCCGTGATCGCCATAGTGCCGATGAGCAGGAATCCCGCGTGCGCGATCGACGAGTAGGCGATCATGCGCTTGAGGTCGGTCTGGGTGAGGCCGATGACGGCACCGATGGCCATCGAGACGATCGCCACCGCCCACAGCACGCCGCGCCATTCCCAGTTCGTCGACTCGAAACCGACGAAGAGCACGCGCAGAATGCCGCCGAAGGCCGCGACCTTGGTGCAGGCGGCCATGAACGCGGTGACCGGCGTCGGCGCGCCCTGGTAGACGTCCGGCGTCCAGGTGTGGAACGGCCCGACGGAGCCCTTGAAGAGAAGGCCGACCATGAGCAGGCCCATTCCGGCGAACAGCAGTGTGTCGGAACGGTCGGTACCCGCGGTCGCGTTGGCGATGTCGGCGAGCTTGACCGAACCCGCGTAGCCGTACAGCAACGCGAGGCCGTAGAGGAAGAAGGCGCTCGCGAAAGCACCGAGCAGGAAGTACTTGACCGCGGCTTCCTGCGAGATCAGCCTGCGCCGCCTCGCGAGGCCACACATCAGGTACAGCGGAAGGCTGAGTACCTCCAGCGCGATGAACATGGTGAGCAGGTCGTTGGCCGCCGTGAAGGTCATCATGCCGCCGAGCGCGAACAGCGCCAGCGGGAAAACCTCGGTCTGCATTCCCGTCGAACCGACCTGTGCCCTGTCCTGCACGGTGCCGGGAGCGATACCTGCCTGCGCGACGAAAGCGCCGCCCGGTTCGACGGAACGGTCGGCGATGAGCAGCAACGCCGCGACCGACAGTGCGAGCAGCGTGCCCCACAGGAACAGCGCGGGCCGGTCGACGGAGAGCGTGCCGCTGAACGTGGTCACCCCGCGTTCAGGCGAACCACTCGCGTACGCGCCGAGCGCGACACCAGCCGACACCAGGGCGAGCAGACCGAGTACGACCTGACTCGACCACCGCATGTGCCGTGGCAGGAACGCCTCGAAGAGGACTCCGATACAGGCCGCACCGAAGATGATCAGCAGGGGCAGGATCGCCGCCCAGTCGATCCCCGGTGCGTCGATGGCCTCTTGCTGCTGTGCGAGAAAAACGTTCAACACGGCTGGCGTTACCTTTCCTGCACCGCTGAAAGTGTCGCTTCCACCGACGGCGTGACCGTGTCAAGCACCGGTTTCGGGTAGAAGCCGAGCCCGACGATCAGCACCACCAACGGGGCGAGCACCGCGATCTCCTTGACCGAGAGATCCTTGATGACCTTCTTCTCGCCGACGGTGCTCGGTGCCACCGCGGTCGCCGTTCCTCCGCCCTGGCCTGGCCCGGGGTCCGGGCTCGGCTGCGGGGTGGTGCCGACGCCGACGAGCGCGTCACCGCGCACCGGGCCGGTCATGATGCGCTGGAAGAGCCACAGCACGTAGGCGGCCGCGAGCACCATGCCGACGGTGGCGATGATCGCGTAGACCGGCCGTGTCTCGAAAGAGCCAATGAGGACAAGGAACTCGCTGATGAACGAGTTGGTGCCCGGCAGAGACAAAGTGGACAGACCGGCGAGCAAAAGCATTCCGCTGAGCACGGGGGTCAGCTTGGCCATTCCCCCGTAATCGGAGATGCGGGTCGATCCGCCCCTTGTCGCGATCAACCCGACGACGATGATCAGCATGCCCGTCGCGAGGCTGTGGTTGAGCATGTAAGTGGCGGAGCCGACGAGAGCCTGCGGCGTGAAGGCGAAGATCCCGAGCGCGATAAACCCGAAGTGCGCGAGCGAGACGTAGGCGACGAACCGCTTCATGTCCTGCTGGCCTGCCGCGAGCATCGACCCGTAGATGATGCCTGCCACGGCGAGCACGAGCACGAGCGGCGCGAGCCGTTCGCTTGCCTCGGGGAACATCGGGAGGCAGTAGCGGAGGAACCCGAACGTTCCGACCTTGTCGAGTACGCCCACGAGCAGGACCGTGACTCCGATCGGCGCCTGGCCTGCCGCGTCGGGAAGCCAGGTGTGGAACGGAACGAGCGGTGCCTTGATCGCGAAGGCGAGGAAGAAACCGAGGAACAGCCAGATCTGTGTGCTCGCCGGGGCGTCACTGACGACCTGGACGAGGGTTTCCCAGTCGAACGTGCCTTCGCCGAGCTGGTCGGCCGCGAGCGAGTAGGCACCGATCGCCGAGGCCAGCATGATGAGGCCGCCGAGGAACGAGTACAGGAAGAACTTCACCGCGGCGTACTGCCTGTTCGCGCCGCCGTAGCTGCCGATGAGGAAGTACATCGGGATGAGCATGATCTCGAACAGCACGTAGAACAGAAAGACGTCGGTCGCGGCGAACACCGCGATCGTCAGCGACTGCTGTACGAGGATCAGCGAAAGGAAACCGGCCGCGCTGCGTCCCTCCGGCAGTTTGTCCGTCGAGGACAGTCCACCGATGACGATCGGCACCAGCAGGGCGATCATCGCGATCATGATCAGCGAGATGCCGTCCGTCCCGAAGGAGATGTGAACCCCGAAAGCGGGGATCCAGTCCATCGAGGACACCTGTTGCAGTCGCTCGCCGCCGGGGTCGTAGCTCATCCACAGTGGAATGACCAGCAGCAGTTCCACGATCGTCACCGCGAGCGCGGTGATCGTGGCGAGCCGGTCGTTCGCCCGGAGTCCGGTGAGGACGAGCGCGCCCGCGAGCGGCAGCAGGATGAGTACGAGCAGCCAGGTCATGAGAACCTCACCAATAGCAGTGCGGCGACGATCAGGAACGATCCGCCGAGCATCGAGAGGGCGTAGGAGCGGACGAACCCGGTCTGCATTCTCCGCAGCCTGCCCGATCCGCCGCCGAGGGTCGCCGCGATTCCGTTGACCGCGCCGTCGACGCCCTTGTTGTCGACGAAAACGGCGAACCGCGTGAGCCACAGGCCCGGTGTCGCCACGAGGGCCTCGTTCAGCGCGTTGCCGTAGAGGTCCTTACGGGCGGCCCTGACCGGCCACGCGACGTTCTCCGGCCGCTCGACGGGAGTGTCCCTCCTGCCGAACAACGTCCAGGCGAGCAGAACACCGAGCGCGGAGATCGCGACGGTCAGCCACGGGATCAACGCGTGTGGCAGCACGCCGTGCTCGGACTCCATCAGTTCGCCGACCGAAGGGGTGAGGAAGTTCGCGAGCCGGTCGCCCATGATCAGGAAGGCACCTGCCGCGACCGAGCCGATCGCGAGTACGACCATCGGCGCGGTCATCACCGGTGGTGATTCGTGAGGGTGGAATTCCCTGCCGTCGGCCGACTTTATTTCCTTCCAGCGTTCCTTGCCGAAGAAGGTCAGCAACATCAGCCTCGTCATGTAGAAGCCGGTGATCCCGGCCGCGAGCAAGGCCGCACCGCCGAACACCCAGCCACGCCAGCCTTCCTGACCGAAAGCCGCCTCGATGATGGCGTCCTTGGTGAAGAACCCGGAGAGGAAGGGGAAGCCGATGATGGCGAGGTAGCCGAGCCCGAACGTCGCGAACGTGATCGGCATCTTCTTGTAGAGGCCACCGAACTTGCGCATGTCGACTTCGTCGTTCATGGCGTGCATGACCGAGCCCGCCCCGAGGAACAGCCCCGCCTTGAAGAAGCCGTGGGTCAGCAGGTGCGCGATGGCGAGCGCGTAGCCGAGCGGCCCGAGCCCGACGGCGAGCATCATGTAGCCGATCTGACTGACGGTCGAGTACGCGAGCACTTTCTTGATGTCGTCGTATGCACAACCGATGATCGCGCCCAGCAGCAACGTGAACGCGCCGACGATGGTGACGACGAGCCTGCCGTCCTCGGTGAGGTTGTAGATCGGCGCCGCCCTCGCGATGAGGTACACACCGGCGGTGACCATCGTCGCGGCGTGGATGAGGGCCGAGACCGGGGTCGGGCCCTCCATCGCGTCCGGCAACCACGACTGCAACGGGAACTGGCCGGACTTGCCGCAGGCGCCGAGCAGTAGCAGCAACGCGATCGCGGTGATGACACCGGGCGAGAGGTCGCCGATACCGGCGAACACCTCGGCGTAGCCGGTGCTTCCGATGTACTTGAACATCAGGAAGATCGCGAGCGCGAGCCCGACGTCGCCGACCCTGTTCATCAGGAACGCCTTCTTCGCGGCCGTAGCCGCGGAAGGACGGTTCGTGTACCAGCCGATGAGCAGGTAGGAGGCGAGACCGACGCCTTCCCAGCCGAGGTACAGCATCACGAAGCTGTTGCCGAGTACGAGCACCAGCATCGAGGCGACGAACAGGTTCAGGTAACCGAAGAACCTTCGCCTGTCGGCGTCGTCGGACATGTAGCCGATCGAATAGATGTGGATCAGCGAACCGACACCCGTGATCAGCAGAACGAAGATCACCGAGAGTGCGTCGACGCGCAGGCCGAAGTCCACCTGCAACGCCTCGACCGGAATCCACGAGTAAACGGTGGTGTCGGTGGCCTGTTCGAACGAGTTGCCGAAGAACAGGGCAAGGCCGTACACGAAGGACGCGATGACCGTCGCACAGCCGAGCAGGTGCCCCCAAGCGTTGGTCCGGTTACCACCGACAAGCAGGATGAGCGCACCGAGCGCGGGAAACGCGACCAGCAGCCACGATGATGCCATCAAGGTTGGTCCCCTAGTACTTCAGCAGGTTGGTGTCGTCGACCGAGGCCGAACGCCGGGTGCGGAAGATGGCCATGATGATCGCGAGCCCTACGACGACCTCCGCGGCGGCGACGACCATCACGAAGAACGCCATGACCTGGCCCTCGATCGAGCCGTTGATGCGCGCGAAGGTGACAAGCGACAGGTTCACCGCGTTCAGCATCAACTCGATGCACATGAACACCACGATGGCGTTGCGGCGCACGAGGACCCCGACCGCGCCGATGGTGAACAGCAGCGCGGAAAGCAGCAGGTAATAGGTGGGGGTCACTCGCCCTCCCCCTTCTCTTCACGGCCGGTCAGCGCGTGCGCGTCCGGTTTTGCCGTGTCGTCGGCGACCTGCTCGCGGTCGGCGGTCAACCGTGCGGCGGGAGTCGATTCGATGATCTCGGACAGCGACTCCGGGGCGACCGAACCGTCGGGCAGCAGCGCGGGCGCGGCCACCGAGTTGGTCGTGGCGTAGACACCGGGTCCCGGCTTCGGCGAAGGGCGCTCGTACTCGCCCCTGAACCTGGCGACGACGAGTTCGCGCTGACCGCGCTTGCCCGCCTTGGAGTGCCGGTCGGTGAACGCCAGCACCATGGCACCCATCGCCGCGACGATCAGCAGCGCCGAGGTCAGTTCGAAGGGAAAGAGGTAGTCGGTGAAGATCAGCCTGCCGAGGCCACCCGCGCCGCCGCCGTCCGGAGCCCACGAGTCCAATGGCGGCGCGGGCGTGACGTTGGCCATCGACCTGGTGAGCGCGCCGGCGAGCACACCGGCGACGCCGACCCCGAGTATCGCGGCGGCCAGCCGTTGTCCCCTGAGCACTTCGACGACGGAGTCGGAGGATTCTCGGCCCACCATCATCAGCACGAACAGGAACAGCATCATGATCGCGCCGGTGTAGACGATGATCTGGGTGAAACCGAGGAACGGCGCGCGCTGGATCAGGTAGAGCATGCCGAGCGAGAGCATGGTCAACACGAGCCACAACGCGGAGTGCACGGCGTTGCGGGCGAAGATCATGCCGAGCGCACCGGCCACCGCGATGGGTGCGAGCACCCAGAACGCGACGGCCTCCCCCGTCGAGACGGTCGCCTGCTCGGTCGCCTGAGCAAGGAGTGGCGCGATCATTGCATTGCCTTCTCTTCACTCGTCTCGACGGTTTCACCGGAAGGGACACCGCGGTCGCGAGCCAGTTCCGGGCCGTTGACGTAGTAGTCCTGCTCGTCCTTGCCGAGCCGCATGGGGTGGGGTGGTTGCTCCATCCCCGGCAGCAGCGGCGCGAGCAGGTCCTCCTTGGTGTAGATGAGGTCCTGCCGGTTGTCGTTGGCGAGTTCGTAGAAGTTGATCATCGTCAGCGACCGGGTCGGGCAGGCCTCGACGCACAACCCGCAACCGATGCAGCGCAGGTAGTTGATCTGGTAGTCCATGCCGTAGCGCTCGCCTGGCGAGTACCGGGCTTCCTCGGTGTTGTCGCCACCCTCGACGAAGATCGCGTCGGCAGGACAGGCCCATGCGCACAGCTCGCAGCCGACACACTTCTCCAGCCCGTCGGGATGCCGGTTGAGCTGGTGACGCCCGTGGTATCGGGGCGCGGCAGGCGCGCCGATCTCCGGATACTCCTCGGTGATGACCTTCTTGAACATCATCGAGAAGGTGACGCCGAAGCCCTTGATGGGATCAAATATCCCCATCGGAACCCTCCTTCGTGGCAGCGACCGCGGCCGGTTCCTTCTTCTCCGCCTTGGCTTTGGCTTTCAGTGCCTTCCTGCGCGGTGTCGTATCGGGAACCTTCAGATCGAGCGGCGGTACCGGATAGCCTCCGCCGGTGATCGGCACCGAATCGTCGTCGGGTATCCGTTTTTCGGGCAGCAGCAGGGTAAGCAACACGATGACCACGATGACGATGCCGCCGATGATCAGTATCTGACCGGTGGAGACGTTGCCCTCGTTGCGGATTGCCCTGATGGCCGCGATGAGCACCAGCCAGACGAGGTTGGCCGGAACGAGCACCTTCCAGCCGAGCTTCATGAACTGGTCGTAGCGGAATCGCGGCAGCGTGCCCCTCAGCCAGATGAAGAGGAACAGCAGGCCGCCCATCTTGATGAAGAACCACAGAACCGGCAGCCAGCCCTGGTTGAGCGCGTGGTCGACCCCGACGAACGGGAACAGGTAGCCGCCGAGGAACAGTGTCGTCGCGAACGCCGAGACGATCACCATGTTGGTGTACTCGGCGAGGAAGAACATCGCGAACTTCATTGAGCTGTACTCGGTGTGGAAACCGCCGACCAGTTCCGATTCGGCCTCGGGAAGGTCGAACGGCGCCCTGTTCGTCTCGCCGACCATCGAGATCAGGTAGATGACGAAGCTCGGCAACAGCAGGTAGAAGTACCAGCCGCTCGCCTGCGCGTCGACGATCCCTCCCGTCGCGAGCGTGCCCGAGTAGAGCACGACACCGACGATCGAAAGTCCCATCGCGATCTCGTAGGAGATCACCTGCGCGGCGGAGCGCATACCGCCGAGCAGCGGGTAGGGCGAGCCGGAAGCCCAGCCCGCGAGCACGATGCCGTAAACGCCGATGGAGGCACCGGCGAGGATCAGCAGGACGCCGACCGGCAACTCGACGAGCTGCAAAACGGTGCGTTCCCCGAAGATCGTCACCTCAGGTCCGAACGGGATCGCCGCGAGCCCGATGAGCGCTGGGACGACGGCGATGATCGGTGCCAGGAAGTACACCTTGCGATCGGCCGTGTCCGGGATGATCTGTTCCTTGAACGGAAGCTTGATCGCGTCGGCGACGGCTTGCAACGACCCCTTCGGCCCGACCCTGTTCGGTCCCGGCCGGTTCTGCATCCTGCCGACCGTCTTGCGCTCTCCGACGATCAGCACGACCGTCATGATCGGACCGATGAGCATCAGCACGACGGCCTTGAGCAGAATCAGCCACAACGGGTCGTCCGCGAGCAGTTCCGCCCTCGTCATGGGCTCCTGCACCTGCGCGAGCAACGGTGTCACTGTGCACCTCCGGCCGCGATCGTCACCACGGCACCGTGTCCGACGCCGAGGGTGGCGCGAACCTTCGAGCCATCCGAGTTGCCCGGCAACCACACGACCCCTTCGGGGAGGTCGGCGACCTCGCAGGGCAACGTGATGGATCCTCGGCCGGTGGAGACGGTGATCAGGTCGCCGACCGTCGCCGCCGTCTCCTTCGACACCTTCGCCACGACCTTGCGGGCCGTTCCCGCGAGGTCGGGTTCGTCCACGAGCAGCGAACCGTCGTCGATGAGCCTGCGCCAGGTCGCCAGCACCGCCTCGCCCCGCCCCGGAGTGCGGGCATGCCCGTCGGGGACGTCGGGCGCGGCCGCGGCTCCCCCATATCCGAGCAGTTTGCGGAGGTCCCCGCTCGCGGCGGCGGGGGTCTGGGTGAACAGGTCGACGTCCATCTCGACGCCGAGCGTGTCGAGCACTCGGCAGTCGGGCAGCGCCCCGGTTCCGTCGAGGGTCACCGTGAACTCGCGGGAGCGGCCCTCCCAGTTGAGGAAGGAACCCGACTTCTCGTCGACGGGCGCGACGGGAAGCACGACGTCGGCGTGCTCGGTGACCACGCTGGGCCGCAGTTCGAGGCTGACGACGAACTCCGCCGCCCGCAACGCCTTCCTCGCCAGTACGGGGTCGGGCAGATCGTCGGGGTCGACACCGCCGACGAGCAGGCCGTCGAGGTCGCGAGTGACGACCGCGTCGAGGATGCCGGTGGTGTCCCTGCCAGGTGCCGACGGCAGCGAACCCTTTTCGACGCCCCACAGTCGCTCGACCTCGGCGCGGGCCTGCGCGTCGAGGACGGGACGGCCGCCTGGCAACAGCGTCGGCAGGGCACCTGCCTCGACCGCTCCCCTTTCGCCTGCCCTGCGCGGGATCCAGGCCAGCGCGGCACCGGTGCGTTCCGACAACCGGTGCAGCGCCGAGAAGAGTCCGGGCACCTCGGCTGCCCGCTCACCGACGAGCAACACGGCGCCGTCCTGACGCAGCCGCTCGTCGAGGTCGGGTGCGTGGTAGGCGATGCCGTCGACGGCGGTGGCCTCGCCACCGGGAACGCACGCGAGCAGTTCACCGAAGGTCTTGGTGACCGCAGGCGAGGTCCACTGTCCGATGTGGACGACTTTGGCTCCGTGGTCGCGGGCCGCCTTGCGCAGCCTGAGGAAGACCGCGGGGGCCTCCTCCTCAGGTTCGAACGCGACACACAGCACGAGCGGCGCCCGCTCGATCGCCGCGAACGTGACGCCGTTGTCGGGCGAGGTTCCGGCGACCCTCGCGCCGAGGAAGTCCAGCTCCTCAGCGGAATGCGCGCGTGCCCTCGCGTCGATGTCGTTGGTCCGCAGCGCCAGCCTCGCGAACTTCGCGTAGGCGTAGGCGTCCTCGACCGTCGACCGTCCACCGGTCAGCACACCGACACCGGCGGCGTCCCTGGCCTTGGCAAGGCCCTCCGCCGCGACCCGCAGCGCCTCGGTCCAGGAAGCCTCTTCGAGTTCACCGGTCTCGGCGTTGCGCACGAGCGGCGTCCGGATCCGGTCGGCCGCCGTCGAGTACCGGAACGCGAAGCGGCCCTTGTCGCAGATCCACTCCTCGTTGACCTCGGGGTCCTCGCCCGCGAGCTTGCGCATGACCTTGCCGCGCCGGAAGTCGGTGCGCTCGGCGCAGCCCGAAGAGCAGTGCTCACACACGCTCGGCGACGACACGAGGTCGAAGGGCCTCGAACGGAACCGGTACTGCGCGCTGGTGAGCGCGCCGACAGGGCAGATCTGGATCGTGTTGCCCGAGAAGTAGCTCTGGAACGGCGTTCCCGCGCTCGTCTGCGACGCGCTTTCGATCGCCGCCGTCTCCGACGTACCGATCTGCTGGTGTGCCCCGCGTTCGAGCAGGTCGATGAACGGGTCGCCCGCGATCTGCGCGGAGAATCGGGTGCAGCGCTGGCACAGCACGCAGCGCTCGCGGTCGAGCAACACCTGAGTCGAGATCGGCAGCGGCTTCGGGAAGGTGCGCTTGGTGTCCCTGAAACGGGATTCCGGCCTTCCGTGCGCCATCGCCTGGTTCTGTAGTGGACACTCGCCGCCCTTGTCGCAGATGGGGCAGTCGAGCGGGTGGTTGATGAGCAGCAGCTCCATCACACCCTGCTGGGCCTTGTCGGCGACGGGCGAGGTGAGCTGAGTCTTGACGACCATGCCGTCCGCGACCGTCATCGTGCACGAAGCCTGCGGCTTCGGCATCGGCCTTCCGCCCATCTCCACCTCGACGAGGCACTGGCGACAGGCTCCGGCCGGGTCGAGCAGCGGGTGGTCGCAGAACCGGGGAACGACGGTCCCCAGCCGTTCGGCCGTGCGGATCAGCAGCTCGCCCTTGGGGGCGATGACTTCCTCACCGTCGATGGTCAGCTTGACGTGGCCTTCCGGAACCGGCTGGTCGGTCGTGGCCTTGTCGGGTGCGATCGTCATGATGCCTGCGCTCCCACAAGTTCGGGCTTGTCCGCCCTGTTCTTCTCACACAACGCGAGGAACTCGGCCTTGAAATACTTGATGCCACTGGTGATCGGGCTTACCGCGCCGTCGCCGAGCGCGCAGAACGAGCGGCCGAGAATGTTGTCGCAGACGTCGAGCAAGGTGTCGATGTCTTCCTCGGTGCCATTTCCCTCGACCATGCGTTCGAGGATCTGGGCCAGCCAGTAGGTCCCTTCCCTGCACGGCGTGCACTTGCCACACGACTCGTGCTCGTAGAACTGGGTCCACTTCATGACGGCCCACGGGACCGAAACGGTCTCGTTGAAGACCTGCACGGCAGTGGTGCCCAGCATCGAACCGGCCTCGGCAGCGCCCTCGAAGTCCAGCGGGACGTCGAGGTGTTCAGCCGTGAACAACGGGGTCGAGGAACCGCCGGGAGTCCAGAACTTCAGCGGAATGCCGTCCTTCATTCCGCCGCACAGTTCGAGCAACTCCCGAAGCGTCGTGCCCAGCGGGGCCTCGTACTGGCCAGGCCGCTCGACGTGCCCCGAGATCGAGAAGATCTTCGGGCCTGGCGACTTCTCCCTGCCCATCGCCCTGAACCAGTCGGCGCCGCCGTTGATGATGTAGGGAACGCTCGCGATGGTCTCGACGTTGTTCACCGTCGTCGGCGCCGCGTACAACCCCGCCGCCGCGGGGAACGGTGGCTTCAGCCTCGGCTGCCCCCTCCTGCCCTCAAGCGAGTCGAGCAGTGCCGTCTCCTCGCCACAGATGTAGGCACCCGCACCGGCGTGGATCGTCATGTCGAGGTCGAAACCGGAGCCGAGGATGTTCTTGCCGAGGTATCCGGCTTCGTAGGCTTCCTTGACGGCCGCGTTCAACCTGCGGATGCAGTGCAGCGCCTCGCCGCGCACGTAGATGAAGCAATGGTGGGAACGCATCGCGTACGCCGCGATGATGCAGCCCTCGATCAGCGAATGCGGATCGGCCATCATCAGCGGGATGTCCTTGCAGGTCCCCGGCTCGCCCTCATCGGCGTTGATCACCAGGTAGTGCGGCTTGTCCTCGTTGGGCGGCATGAACGACCACTTCACGCCCGCGGGGAAACCGGCACCGCCCCTTCCCCGCAGGCCCGAATCCTTGACGAGCTGCACCAGCTGCTCGGGCGTTCCGGCGAGCGCCTTGCGGAAAGCCGTGTAGCCCTCCAGCTTCTCGTAGGTCGACAGCCGCCACGACTGCGGCGACAACCACCGCTTCGTGAGTACCGGGGTGACCGGATCCGCGCTCATTTCGCCTCCAGTTCCGGCAGGGGGACGTTGTCCGCCATGGCGGGAGCCGTCCAGCCGCGATCCGCGGCCAACTGCGCGCCCCGCAGGGTCTCCACGGCCTGGGAAGGTCCGTCGACGTCAGCCCTGAACACGTCCTCCTCCTCGGGGAAGAACCCGGCGAGCTGACGTTCGACCGACTTGAAATCGGAAAGCGGCGCGCCCCGGGTCGGCGCGGGCTTTTCCCCGCGCCGCAACGCATCGACGAGTTCGACGGCCGACTCCGGCGTCTGGTTGTCGTAGTACTCGTAGTTCACCTGCAACACCGGCGCGAGGTCGCAAGCGGCAAGACACTCGGCGTGCTCGATCGTGACCGAGCCCCGTTCGCCGGGCGTTCCCGCGGTTTCCTCGTGACCGAGCGGCTTTCCGTCCTCGCCGAGGTGTTCACCGAGCTTGCGGTAGATCGCGTCGCCGCCGAGCGCGGCACACAGGGTGTTGGTGCACACACTCACAAGGTGCTCACCGCACGGCTTGCGCTTGTACATCGTGTAGAAGGTGGCCACCGCGCTCACCTCGGCCTCGGAAAGGCCGAGCTGCTCCGCGCAGAAGGCGATGCCTTCCTGGCTCACGTAACCCTGCACCGACTGCACGAGGTGCAGCATCGGGAGCAAGGCCGACCTCGACTGCGGGTACCGGTCCGCCAATTCGCGCGCTTTCGCCACGATGTCGGCGTCGAACGGCTCCTGCTGGGCACTCAACGGTCCACTCCCCCCATCACAGGGTCGATCGAGGCGACCGCGGCGATCACGTCGGCGACGAGACCACCCTCCGACATCGCCGGCATTGATTGCAGGTTCACGAAACTCGGTTCCCTGACGTGCACGCGCAACGGCCTTGTCCCACCGCCGGAGACGAGGTGGAAGCCCAGTTCGCCCCTCGGGGATTCGACGGGCACGTACACCTGTCCCGGTGGGACGTGGAAGCCTTCCGTGACCAGCTTGAAGTGATGGATGAGCGATTCCATCGACTGGCCCATGATCTTGCGGACGTGGTCGAGCGAGTTGCCCATGCCGTCACTGGAGATCGAGAGCTGAGCGGGCCAGGCGACCTTCTTGTCCTCGACCATCACGGGGCCGGGTTCGAGCTTCTTCAGCACCTGCCTCACGATGCGCAGCGACTGGTGCATCTCCTCGACCCTGATGAGGTAGCGAGCCCAGCAGTCGGCGTCGGTCGAGGTCGGAACGTCGAAGTCGAACTCCTCATAGGACGAGTACGGCTCGACCTTGCGCAGATCCCACGGAAGCCCTGCCGAACGAAGTACCGGACCGGTGATACCGAGCGCGAGACACGCGTCGACGGGGAGGTAGCCGACGTCCTTGAGCCGGTTGCGCCAGATCGGCTGACCGGTGAACAGCTTGTCGTACAAGGGAAGCCGCTCGTCCATCACCTTGCAGAACGCGGTGACGGCCTGGTGGAAGTCCTCCGGCATGTCCTGCGCGAGCCCGCCCGGCCTGATGAACGCGTGGTTCATACGGAGCCCGGTGAGGTGTTCGAGCAGGTGAAGAACCTCTTCACGCTCGCGGAAGCCGAGCGTCATCGCGGTGGTCGCGCCGAGTTCCATTCCGCCGGTGGCGATGTAGACGAAGTGCGAGGCGATGCGGTTCAGTTCGAGCAACAACACCCGCAGGAGCTGTGCCCTGCGCGGAACCTCGATGCCGAGCAACTTCTCGACAGCGAGGCAGTAGCCCATCTCGTTGGAGAGCGGGGCGAGGTAGTCCATGCGCGTCACGAACGTGACGCCCTGAGTCCAGGTCCGGTACTCGCAGTTCTTCTCGATACCGGTGTGCAGGTAACCGATGACCGACCGGAGTTGGGTGACCGTCTCACCCTCCATCTCCAGCACAAGCCTGAGCACGCCGTGGGTCGAAGGGTGCTGTGGACCCATGTTGATGACCATGCGCTCGTCGTGCGTGGCATCGGAGAGGACGTCGTCCCAGTCGCCACCGCTGACGGTGTAGACCCGGCCTTCCGTCGTTTCCCTGTGCTCCGCGTACTGCGCGCTGGCCGAGCCTTCGGGCGAGGTGTCCGTCCCGGTCGTCGCGTCCGCGAGGCGATCGCTCGTTGTCATGAGCAAGACTCCTTCATGAGTACGACCTTCGCGTGTCGGGCGGCGGGATCTCCGCGCCCTTGTACTCAACGGGGATTCCGCCGAGCGGGTAGTCCTTGCGCTGCGGGTGACCGTCCCAGTCGTCGGGCATCAGAATTCGGGTCAGCGCGGGATGACCGTCGTAGATGATCCCGAACATGTCCCAGGCTTCCCGCTCTTGCCAGTCCGCCGTGGGATAGACATCCACAATGGACGGAACGTGCGGGTCGTCGACGTCGAGGGTGACCTCAAGCCGGATCCGCCTCCGGTAGGTCATCGAAGCCAGGTGATAGACGGAGTGCAGCCGCTGAGGGACGTCGACCCCGTAGTCCACACCGGACACCGAGGCGCACAGCTCGAAGTGAAGGCCCTTGTCGTCGCGGAGGGTCCTGCACACGGCGACGAGGTGCTCGCGAGCGACGTAGAAGGTGATCTCTCCTCGGTCGACGGTGACCTGGAGAATCGAGTCCGCCGGGACGCCGTTGTCGGCCAGCGCCGCGAAGAATTCGTCAGCGAAGTCGTCGAACCAGCCGCCATAGGGACGTTCGGCAGGCGGCGGCGAGTAGGCGGGAAGCCGAAGCCCGCCGTAACCGGAGGTGTCCCCGGACCCGGAAACACCGAACATGCCCTTGCGCTCGCTGCCCGCGACGACCGGCCGCGCCGGCCTCGCGGGTTCGGCGCCGCGTGGCTCGATGCCGGTCTCCGCCCGCTCCGCGCTGGACTGCTCGCCGCCGGTTTCTGGCTTCTCGTCAGGCATGCCCATCACTTCTTCGCGTACTTGATCGACGACGGGATCATCGGCGTGCGCTCACCGCTCGCCGCCCGGATGGCCGCCCTGCGCGGACCCATCGGCTCGTCCTGGATCTTGGCGTGGAGCTTGAGAATCGCGTCGAGCAACATCTCCGGCCTCGGCGGACAGCCCGGCAGGTACATGTCGACCGGGACGATGTGGTCGACACCCTGCACGACGGCGTAGTTGTTGAACATGCCGCCGGAGGAGGCACAGACACCCATCGCGAGCACCCAGCGCGGCTCGGCCATCTGGTCGTAGATCTGCCTGAGCACGGGCGCCATCTTCTGAGTGACCCTGCCCGCGACGATCATGAGATCAGCCTGGCGTGGTGTCGCGCTGAACCGCTCCATGCCGAACCGCGCGATGTCGTAGCGGGATCCGCCGGTCGTCATCATCTCGATGGCGCAACAGGCGAGCCCGAACGTCGCGGGCCACAGCGAGTTCTTCCTCGCCCAGTTGACCACGCCTTCGAGCTTGGCCAGCAGGATTCCGTTGGGGAGCTTCTCTTCGAGACCCATGATCTTCTAGTTCCAATCCAGCCCGCCGCGCCGCCACACGTAGGCGTCGGCAATGAAGAACGTCCCGATGAACAAGGCGACCGCGAAGACCCCCCACAGGCCGAGCGCGTCAGCCGAGACCGCGTAGGGGAAGAGGAACACCATCTCGATGTCGAACAAGATGAACAGCATCGCGGTGACGTAGTAGGCGACCGGCATCCTGCCCGCGCCGACGAGCGGCTGCGGTGACGGTTCGATGCCGCACTCGTATGCCGAGAGCTTCGCCTTGTTGTACCTGCTCGGTCCGACGAGGGGCCCGAGCAGCACGGAGAAGGTCGCAAAGGCGAGCGCCAGAACGAAGATCAACACAAGCGGGAGGTAGACGCCAAGGCCCGCCCCCACGCTCTCCTGTGCCAGTACCACCGGGGCTCCTGAGGAGTTCACTGCGGCACCATCCTTTCCGCGCCGCTGCGTTACGGACGTGTGTGTTGTGCGACTACTTGGCGGCACCCTAAGGGAGTTAGGTCACACCTCTGAGCGTTAGGGCACCCTTACTCGGTGTACTAACCGCCCCTGTCGTAGCCCGCCCACTTCACACAGCTTGTGAAATAGTTCACAAGCTTCGGTATGAAGTTGTGAACCGGTTCACAAAGCATGGGGGCAGTGTAGGACGCGAGTCACGCCGTTGTCGCTAGCCCCCGTGGTATAAGGCTTACCTAACCTGTTCGCCACGAACGGGTGACTTGCCGTGGTCGCAGGCCATAGACCTGCACGAAAGGGACATCGGCCGCGAGGCGCCGTCATCAAAGTACGTGCGTACTGTGAGCTTTCCCACCTCGGAAAAGGTGCCCAACCAGGGTGTGAACCGGGCGTGAGCCGCGCGAGTCCCCCGCTCCGGACGCCGAGATCCGCACCCGGGACGGCGAGATCCGCGTTCAGGACATCGAGGCGCGCATTCGGGTTGGCGAAGCAGGCGCCGCAGCGGCGAGCTCCCGAAACATGCCCTGGCCGCATCCGGCACCACGGCACCTTTGGTGCCACGGCATCCGGCACCTCGGGCTCCGGAGCGCCTGGACACCGCGGCGTCACGGCACCTTTGGCACCAGAGCGTCCGCGCACCACGGCACCTTGGCATCCAGCACCATAGGCACCACGGCCTCGGTGTCACGGCACCACGACGACCCCGTCCGCGACGTGGCACCTGTCCTTCGAGCGCTGCGGTGCCGTCAAGCGCTGGGCGCGGCCTTGGCGAGCAGTGAGATGACCCGGTCGACCCCGTCGCCGCCCTTGGCGTCGTAGCAGCCGGAAAGCCCCTTGTAGACAAGAGGAATCAGGGCATTGACCCTGAGTCCGTACTTCGTCGCCGCGCGCATGACCTTCGGCTTGCCGATGGCTTTCGCGAAGATGTTGCCGAGCCGGTAGTAGCCGCCCATCAGGTCGGCGAGTGCGCGAGGGTAGCCGTTGAGCGCCCGTTCCCTCGACGGCCCTTCTGGCCGTGCCAACGCCTGCAACACGTGTTCGGCGGCGAGTTGAGCGGATTCCATGGCCGCCGAAATGCCCTCGCCGTTGAACGGGCTGACCATGCCTCCCGCGTCACCGAGCAACAGCAGGCCATCGCGGTAATGGGGAGTCCGGTTGAAGCCCATCGGCAAGCCGGCGCCGCCGATCTTGCCGACCGCGTTCTCCTCGCGGTAGCCCCATTCCTCGGGGGTGGAGTCGAGCCACGACCGCAGCAGGGCACGGTAGTCGATGCTGCGGAAGGACGACGACGTCGACAGCATTCCCAGCCCAACGTTGACGGTCCCGTCACCCAGTGGGAAAGCCCAGCCATAGCCGGGAAGCAGCTTCGGATTCCTCGGATCCGCCCTGTCCCAGAGTTCGAGGTGGCCCTCGATGTAGCGCTCGTCGTGCCGGGGACTGCGGTAATAGCGCCGCACCGCGACGCCGAGCGGTCGCTTCTCGTTCTTCTCGATGCCGATCGAGAGGGCCAGCCGCGCGGAAACACCGTCACACGCGAGCACCAGCGGAGCGCGGAAACTGACGGGACGGCGGTCTTCCCCCGACTTGCCGGTGACGCCGACGACCCTTCCCGTTCGCTCATCGGTGATGGCGCCGGTGACCGTTGTGCGTTCGAGCATCCTTGCACCGGACTTGACGGCGGCTTTCGCCAGCACGTCGTCGAAGTCGTGCCTGGTTCTGGCCACCCCATAGGGCGGGTAGCTGGTGAGGTCCGGCCAGTCCAGTTCGAGGGTCAGCTCGCCGGTGAGAATCCGAAGTCCCCTGCTGTGCATCCAGCCGTCGGACTCACTCGTGTCGATGCCGAGATCGATGAGCTGCTTGACGCCGCGTGGGGTCAGTCCGTCACCGCACACCTTGTCGCGAGGGAACGTGCTCTTCTCCAGCAACAGAACGTCGACGCCCGCACGGGCGAGGTACGTCGCGGCCGTCGAACCTGCTGGGCCTGCGCCAACGACGATGACCTCGGCATCCTGAGTCATGTCCGCGAGTCTACGGAAGGGAGTGCGCGGCCATGCGGCTCAGTCGGTCGCTTCGGGTTTCCTCGCCCTGTGGATGGCGACGACACCGAACGTGAGGTTCATCCACTCGACGCTGGTCCAGCCCGCGGCGGCGATGATCTCGCCGAGCCCGCGCTGATCGGGCCAGGTGAGCATGGACTCAGCCAGGTACCCGTATGCCTCGGGGTTGGACGAAGCCCTGCGGCCGAGCCAGGTCATGGCCCGCAGCACGACCTTGCGGTAAAGGAACCTGATCGGCGGGAACGTCGGCGTCGACACCTCGCACACCACAAGCCGGCCACCTGGCCTGACCACCCTGGCGATCTCGACGAGAGCGGCCTTCGTGTCCACGAAGTTGCGGATGCCGAAAGAGATCGTCGCCGCGTCGAAACTGTTGTCGGCAAAGGGCAACCGCAACGCGTCGGCAGCGACCATCGGCACCCCGCGGTCGAGCCCGCTCTTCAACATGCCAAGTGAGAAATCGGCCGCGACGCACCAGGCGCCGTTGCGGGCGTATTCCTTCGTGGAGACTCCGGTGCCCGCCGCGAGGTCGAGCACCTTCTCTCCCTCACGAGCGTCGAGCACCCTCGCCGTGATGATGCGCCAACGGCGGTCGAAACCGAAGGTCATCACCGAGTTCGCGCGGTCGTAGCCCGCCGCGACTCCGTCGAACATGGCAGCGACCTCGCGAGGATCCTTATCCAGGCTCGCTCGGGACATGTCGGAAGTGTAGATGCGACAGGTCCACACCGCGCCCACGCGGTGCGGCGACAACGGTCGTGGTCGCGCGTCCGGGGTTGCTCGGGGAAGGGCTCCACCAGGTCACGGCCCCGGACGGCGATCACGGCGGGTCGACATCTGCTTTGCCGTGTCGGGATTGTCACTGGCAGCGACATGGTGACTACCGTGCCGCTCGTGTCTGGTGTCGGCTGTGTCTGTGTGGGCTGTGTCTGTGGGCAGCAGGGGCTTCGGGTCCACAGTGGATTGTGGGTCCGGTGGGCTTGGGTTTGGTGGGTGTGAGTTGGCTGGGCGGCCATCACCCTCGGCGGCACTGGGTCGGCGGCACTGGGTCGGCGGTGGTGGGTGAGCGTCGGCAGTGGGTGGGCGGCTGCGCGTCAGCGATCGACGGCAGTGGGCATCTGCCACCGTGAACACCGCGAACGCGGATCTCACTGGCCTGAGTGCGGAACTCGCCGACCCGAGTGCGGAACTCGCCGACCTGAGTGCGGATCTCGGCGGCCTGGACGGGGGACTCGCGCTCACGGCGAGGGTCGGTCAGGGGGTCGGGGCTTCGGCTTCCGCCGCCACGGGCGACGCTCGGCGCTCGGCACGCAGCTTGCTCCGCAACCACCACAGCAACGGGCCCGCGATGAGCCACATGATGAGCACCGTGCTGCCGACCGGCAACAAGGTCAGCAACCAGGTCCGGCCCGCGACCTTCGCCAGCTCTGGATCCGTGGTGTCGTACTCGATCCTGATGAGCTGGCCCGCGCTCAGCCCACCCGGATAGAGCACGCCGTTCTCCGGACTGTGCGCGACACCGTCGGGCGTCTCGAACCTGATGATCGTCCTGTCGAACAACACCTGGTCGACCTGTGCGTTGGCGGTGCCGAGATGCGCCGAAATGGCCTGGTCGTTACGCAACGCCGCGAACACGAGCGTCACACCGAGCAACGTGATGACCACCGCGACGGCGAGAATCGCACCGAAACCGATGCGCGAGGCCCTGTTGTTCCCGCGAGCCTCAGCAGGCCGCGCACGCTCGACGGGCTGCGCAACCGGTTCGCCGGGGCTTGACTTGGTCACTGCTCACTTCCGCTGCTCAGGTGGGCTCGCCCGAGCATAACGGGAGCGTCGTTCGCCCCGTGTCCGCATTACCGCATTGCCGCTCTGCCCCGGGAAGACAGAGCGGCAATGCCCGTCAGTGCCCGGCCGCGAGCAGTTCGTGCGTGTGCCGGATCATCGGGTACGACTCGGGTTGTTCCACCGGACCACTACGTGCGGTCACCGCGCCGTTGGGTCCCTCCAAGGGTTTGCCAGCCGTGAACAACCACGTTTCGAAGACGTCGTCGAGCTGCTGCCCCGACAGTTTCTCCGCCAGCGCGATGAACTCGGGGATCGTGCCGTGGCCGTCCTTCTTCTCCTCAAGCCAGGTGCGCAGGATGGTGAAGAAAGTCTCGTCGCCGACGGCCTTGCGCAGGGCGTGCACGGCGAGCGCACCCCTGTCGTAGACGGCCGCGTGGAACTGGTTGTCCGCGCCGGGATCGCCGGGAAGGACCTGCCAGAACTCGTCGTCGGCCGGGAACGAGTCGTAGATGTATTGGGCGAGTTCGTCGGCTGTGCCCTCGCCCGCGTATTCCGACCACAGGTACTCGGAGTAGCTGGCGAAGCCCTCGTTGAGCCAGATATCGCTCCACGCGCCGAGCGCGACCGAATCACCGAACCACTGGTGTGCGTTCTCGTGCGCGACGACGGACATGTTGGTGCCGGACCGGAAGAACGCCCCGTCGTAGACCGACCTCGTCTGGTTCTCCAGCGCGAAGCCGAGCCCGTTCGTCGCGATCCCGCCCTGCGCTTCGAACGGGTAGGGACCGAAGAACCCTTCGAGGAATTCGACCATCTCCGGCGACCGTTCGATGCTCGCCTTCGCGGCGGGAAGGCTCGCGCCGAGCGAAGGGTCGTACGCGGTGATGAACGGCTGCCCGGACGGGGTGGTCGACTCAAGCACCTCGAAGTCGCCCACCGCGAGGAACGCGAGATAGGTGGCCTGTGGCTCGGTGCTTCGCCAGTTCCATCGCGTCCAGCCCTGTCGCTGTTGGGTCTTGCGCACGAGAGTTCCGTTGGACAGCGCGGAAACGTCGTCGGGTACCTCGACGGACACGTCGTAGGTCGCCTTGTCGGTGGGGTGATCGTTGGAGGGGAACCACCATTCGGCGATGCTCGGCTGATCGACGGCGAGCGCGCCGGTCGGTGTCTTCTTCCACGCCGTGAAGCCGTCGATACTCACCTCGGAAGGCGTGTCGGCGTACTTGACGACGACGGTGACGAACTGGTTCTTCCGCAACGGTTGGCGCGGGGTGACGACGAGTTCGCTGACGTCGGCGTCGTCCTTCTCGAACCTGGCGGGCGCGTTGTTGACGCGAACGGATTCGACGTTCAGCCCGAAGTCGAGGTTGAAGCGCGTCAGCTCCTGTGTCGTCGTCGCGAGGATGGTCGTCGTACCCGCGAGCCGGTCGGTTTCGGGGTGGTAGGTGAGGCGGATGTCGTAGTGGGCAACGTCGTAACCGCCGTTGCCCGCTCCCGGGTAGTACGGATCGCCGGCACCGGGAGCGCCTGGCCCGTTGGCCGCGCTCGCGGAGGTTGCCAGCAGAACGGTCGCGAGACCCGTCGCGACGGCGCCGTATCCGGCGCGGGTGTGAAGCCGCATGGCCGATCAACGTAGCGAGCTTTCTCCATGCCCGACACGGCTGAAAGGAGGCTATTCGCCGGTGACGGCCTCGGCGACGGCGGAGCGCAGCCTCGCGTGCAGGTCGCGGTGCCGTGACCGGTCGACCTTGACCTCGACGACCCGCAGTCCCGGCCGGGGCCGCAGCGCGGCCCTGAACTCGGTGAGGGTTTCGGCGAGGGTGTGCGGCACGCGGTATCCGGCGCAGAGCGCGGAAAGGTCGGCGCCGTGCGGGGTGCCGAATACCCGTTCGAAACTGGCGCTGTGCTCGGGCGCGCCCTGTTCGAGCAGCGAGAAGATGCCGCCCCCGTCGTCATTGACGACGACGATGGTGAGGTCGGGCCGCAGCTCGGCCGGCCCGGTGAGCAGGCCGTTGATGTCGTGCAGGAAGGTCAGGTCGCCGAGCAGCGCGTAGGAGGGCCCCCTGTGCACGGTGGCGGCGCCGATCGCGGTGGAGACGGTGCCGTCGATGCCCGCGACTCCCCTGTTGCGGTGGACGAGCACGTCCGGCCGCAGCCCTCCGGCGAGCGCGACGTCGCGGGCCGGGTTCGAGGAACCGACGACGAGCAGCGAATCATCCGGTAGTTCGCGCACCAGTTCGCCGGCTACCCGCAGCCCGCTTGGCCACGGTTCCTCCGCCAAGGTGGCCCTGACGGCCTCCGTCGCGGCGGCATCGGCTCTGCGCCAGCTCGCGAGCCATTCCGGGTCGGCAGGCTTCGCCGGTTCGTCGAACCACTGGCCGACCTGCCGCACGTTGTGCGCCGGTGCGGGCCAGTCCGAGTCGGGCCGCACGAGCAACACCTCGACGGCTGGATCCGACAGCAGCCGCTGCACCTGCCTGAACACGGTCGGCCTTCCGATGCACAGGACCTGTTCGGGGGTGTGTTCCGCGAGGAATTCCTCGACGGCCAGCAGCCAGGCTCCTCCGGCGATCGCGGTCGATCCGCCAAGACCGAGTCCTCCCGTTTCCGAGACGACGGGCCAGTTGTGCTGTTCGGCCCATTCGCTGGCCGCCCGCACGCCGGCGTCGCAGGCGATGACGAGTCCGTGGCGAGCCGAGGGCACGACGAACGAAGGGAGCGCGCCGAAGTCGGGCAGCTCGGTCCACCTCGCGCCACGGGGCCTTCCGTCGAGGGATTCGAACCAGCGTTCCTCCCCGTCGGGCACCAGGGGTTCGCGAAAGGGAATGTTCAGGTGGACGGGGCCACACCGCCACTCGCCGTACGCGGCGTTCCACGCCCTGCAAATCTGGCTGCGCCAGTACGCGTTCTGGCCGGCCCTGCGCTCGGCGACCGCGAGCTCGTCGAAGTAGCGAACGGCATTGCCGTAGAGGTTCTGCTGGTCGATGACCTGGTTGGCACCGGCTGCCCTCAGTTCGGGCGGCCGGTCGGCGGTCAGCACGATCAACGGCACTCCGGCACGGTCGGCTTCGAGCACGGCCGGGTGAAAGTTGGCCGCGGCGGTACCCGAGGTGCACACGACGGCGACGGGCCTTCCGGTGCGCGCGGCGATACCGAGCGCGAGGAAGGCGGCGCCCCGTTCGTCGACGCGGACGTGCAGGCTCAGCTTGCCTGCCGCGGCGGCGTCGTAGAGCGCGAGCGAGAGCGGGGCGTTACGTGAGCCTGGGCTGAGCACGACGTGGGAGACGGTGTTGCGCACGAGTTCGTCGACGATGACCCGTGCCTGCGCGGTGGAGGGATTCACCTGGAAGTCCTCTGAGCGCTCACGTGCGTTCCTTTCCGTCGGCAGTTCCCGTACGCCTTCATCGACTCACCACCGCGGGCCATGTCACCGGCGGCCTTCATTGCCACCCGCGCACCGCATATTCTCCCAAGCGTGCATGACGCCCAGGTATCGGAACTGTTCGACCCCGCCGAGTGGACCGAGGTCGAAGGATTCGACTTCACCGACATCACCTACCACCGTTCCACGCGAACCCGGTCGGGAAAACGCGTCGTGCGGGTGGCTTTCGATCGGCCCGAGGTGCGCAACGCCTTCCGCCCGCACACGGTCGACGAGCTGTACCGCGCCTTGGACCACGCCAGGATGAGCCCTGATGTCGGCTGCGTCCTGCTCACCGGAAACGGCCCCTCGCCGAAAGACGGCGGATGGGCGTTTTGTTCCGGTGGTGACCAGCGTATTCGTGGCCGGACCGGGTATCAGTACGCGAGCGGCGAGACGTCCGACACTGTCGATCCGGCGAGGGCGGGCAGGCTGCACATCCTGGAGGTACAGCGGTTGATCCGCTTCATGCCCAAGGTCGTGATCGCGGTCGTGCCTGGCTGGGCGGCCGGTGGAGGGCATTCGCTGCACGTGGTGTGTGATCTCACGCTGGCTTCGGCGGAGCACGCGATGTTCAAGCAGACCGACGCCGACGTGGGTTCGTTCGACGGCGGGTTCGGTTCGGCGTATCTGGCAAGGCAGGTCGGCCAGAAGTTCGCGAGGGAGATCTTCTTCCTCGGCAAGTCCTACACCGCCGAGCAGGCACAGGCGATGGGTGCGGTCAACGCCGCCGTCGCGCACGAGTCGCTTGAGGCGGAGGCACTGGAGTGGGCTTTCGGCGTGCTCGGCAAGTCGCCGACGGCACAGCGCATGCTGAAGTACGCGTTCAACCTGATCGACGACGGGCTCGTCGGTCAGCAGGTCTTCGCGGGCGAGACGACCCGGCTGGCCTACTTGCAGGACGAGGCCGTCGAGGGCAGGGACGCGTTCCTTGAGAAGCGCGATCCCGACTGGTCGGCCCATCCCTACTACTACTGATGCGGGTCGTCTGGACCGACGGCTCACCTGAGCGCGTCGCCGAGCTGCGAGACGCCGTGCTGACCGCGCTCGACGGCGGACCCGCGGTGTTGCCGCTCGACCAGCGCAACCCGGCCGCGGGTGACGTGCTCGCCGCGATGGCTGCCGAGCAGCCGGTCGAGCCGGGTACCGCGGTGATCATGCCGACGTCGGGTTCGACGGGCGGCCCGAAAGGGGTGCTGCTGTCGGCGTCGGCGTTGCTTGCCTCGGCGATGGCCACACACGACCGGCTCGGCGGCGAGGGCAGGTGGCTGCTCGCCACTCCTGCCAACTACATCGGCGGGCTACAGGTGCTGGTGCGCGCGCACCAGGCGGGGACGGCACCGACCGTGCTGGACATGTCGGCGGGATTCGATCCCGGCGCGTTCGCCGTTGCCGCGCGCTCGCTGCTCGCGGAGACGGGCCCGCACTACACGGCTCTGGTTCCGACCCAGTTGGGCAGACTGCTCGACGCCGGAAACAGCGAGCTGGCGGGGTTCTCCGCCGTCGTACTCGGTGGTGCCGCGCTCGACGACCGGCTCAGGTCCCGCGCGGAGCAAGCGGGCGTACGGGTGGTGCCCGCCTACGGCATGAGTGAGACCGCGAGTGGCTGCGTTTACGACGGCCGTCCGCTCGACGGCGTGCGGGTCAGGCTCGGCGAGGGCGATCGCATCGAGATCGCGGGGCCGGTGCTGACGCACGGCTACCGGCTGCGGCCCGATCTCACGGCTGCCGCGTTCTCCTCGGGCTGGTTCCTTACGAGTGACCTCGGCGCGCTCGACGCCGATGGCAGGCTCAGCGTGCTCGGCAGGGTCGACGACGTGATCAACACCGGTGGGGTCAAGGTCCCGGCGGGCGCGGTCGAGCGGGTGCTCTCCCGTCAGCCCGGGGTTCGCTCCGTCTGCGTCGTCGGCCTCCCCGATGCGGAGTGGGGGCAGCTCGTCGCCGCGGCCGTCGTACCGGATGGCGAGGCGCCGCCGGTCGCCGACCTGCTCGCCGCGGTGCGAGCCGAACTGGGAGCGGCACACGTGCCGAAGCGGGTGCGGTTCGTCGCGAGGCTTCCGCTCATCGGTCCGGGCAAGATCGACCGGTCCGGGGTGAGGACCACCCTGCTGGGGTAGCTCGGCCGACTGGCGTCCCGCGACACTGCGCGCGGGCTCGTTGACTTATCGCCAAAGCCGCGTTGGCTGACCGCATGAAACAGCGAAGACGCAGGTCACTGGCATTGAGCGCGGTCGCGGCACTGGCAATGACCCTGCTTTCGGAACCGGTTCGCGCGTCGGAAACGGTGTCCTGGACGTTGCCTGCCCCCGACGGCCGCGACCTCACGTTCGGCACGACGAGCGCTCAGCGGGTCGCCGTGCACGAGTTCGCTGCCGAAGAACTCGGCGCCGAGGTCAACATGGTCACCGCGAAAGAGGCGAGCGGTGGTTCGGTCGACGTTCGAGGGCAACGGGCCGACGGCACCTGGTCCGAATGGATTCCGGTGCCTGTCGACGCACCGGCCGTGCTCCCCGAATCGACGCGGACGGTGCAAACCCGGCTCGTCGTGTCCGCACCGGACGAACTCGCCGCCGTGGACATGACGGCGTGGGAGGAGCCGAGGCCGGAGGCGAGGCTCAGTGCTCCGACGACATACCGGGTCTTCGCGACGAGGGAGGGCCTTGTCGGCGGGACGACGGCCAACGGGCACGTGATCACCGAGCGGGACCATTTCGTCGCGCTGCCATCGCGCAAGGGCCTCGCGGGGAAGGGCAGCGGCAACTACACGGTCAAGGTGTGCACGTCGGACGGCGCCCGCTGCGAATGGGCTCCCGTATGGGACGTCGGCCCGTGGAACACCAAGGACGACTACTGGAACTCCGACAGGGAGCAGTGGAGGAGCCTCCCGCAGGGCAAGCCGCAAGCACAGGCCGCCTACCAGGACGGGTTCAACGACGGCAAGGACCAGTTCGGCAGGAAGGTGCTCAACCCCGCCGGAATCGACCTCGCCGACGGGACGTTCTGGGACGGTCTGCAACTGCCGACGAACGCGTGGGTCGACGTCACCTACCAGTGGACCTCCGGCGGCCCGTGGGGCACCGTCGAGACGAGCGGCTTCGCGGTCAACGTCCGCTCCGGCCCCGCGCTTTCCGGTGGCAAGACGGGCTACGCGGCGAGGTACGCGCAGGTGCGGATCGAGTGCGCGGTGACAGGTCAGCGGGTGTCGGGCAGCCAGGGAACCACCGACCGCTGGTACCGCCTCGCGCCCGGTATGTACGTGAGTGCCGCTTTCGTCAAACCCGGGGTCAGCCCAGGATCCTGCTGATGATCGGGTAGCGAAAGAATGACGGCATGGCCACCGTTGCGGAATGGATCGAGGGGGCACGTCCGAGGACGCTGCCCAACGCCGTCGCCCCCGTGCTCGCCGGTATGGGGGCGACGGCTCAACTCGGCGAGTTCTCGTGGTGGCAGTCGCTGCTCGCGTTGCTCGTCGCGCTTTCCCTGATCATCGGGGTCAACTTCGCCAACGACTACTCCGACGGGATCCGCGGTACCGACGAACAGCGCGTCGGCCCGCTGCGGCTCGTCGGCTCCGGTGTGGCACGGCCAAAAACGGTGCTCGCGGCCGCGCTCGCCTCGCTCGGCGTCGCGGGTGTCCTCGGGCTCGTGCTCGTCGCGGCGACCGGAACCTGGTGGCTGCTGCTGCTTGGCGCGGCCTGCATCGCGGGCGCCTGGTTCTACACGGGAGGACGCCGTCCCTACGGCTACGCGGGACTCGGCGAGGTCGCCGTCTTCGTCTTCTTCGGACTGGCAGCCGTACTTGGCACGGTGTACGTGCAGGCGGGAAAGATCAGCCTTGAGGCGCTCGGCTGCGCGGTGGCCGTCGGTTCGCTGAGCACCGGCGTGCTCGTGGCGAACAACCTCAGGGACATCCCCACCGACAGGGAAACCGGAAAACGAACCCTGGCCGTGAAACTCGGCGACGCCGGTACAAGGCGCCTTTACCTTTTTCTCGTCGCGGTGCCGTTCGCCGTCACCGTCGCCATCGGTGTCGCGCATCCGCTCGCGTTCATCGGGCTGCTCACCGCCCCGCTGTTGCTCGTGCCCGTCAGGACGATCGCGGGCGGCGGATCGGGAAGGGCGCTCATCCCCGTTCTCGGCGGAACCGGGATGGCGATGCTCGCCTGGGCCGTACTGACCGGGGGCGCGCTAGCGTTCGGCTGAGAACTCGCCGGTACCGATGAACCGTTCGAACGCCTCGGTGTGCGGCGCGAGATCGAATCCGTTGGCGCCGATCCACTCGTCGCTGTAGTAGGTGTTGGCGTAGCGCTCGCCGCCGTCGCACAGCAACGTCACCACGCTGCCCCGCTCACCGGCTCGCAGCATGCGCGAGATGAGCGTGAAGGCGCCGCAGAGGTTCGTGCCGGTCGAGCCGCCGGCCCAGTGTCCCGTCCGTTCCCGCAGGAACCGGATCGCGGCGTAGGAGCCCGCGTCGGGCACCTTGATCATCTCGTCGATGATCTCGGGCACGAACGACGGTTCGACCCTCGGCCTTCCGATGCCCTCGATTCTCGAAGGCAGGCCGGTCGTGTGGTTCCGGTCGCCGTCGCGCCACGCGCCGTAGAACGCGGAGTTCTCCGGGTCGGCGACGGCGATCCTCGTCGGATGCCGCTTGTAGCGCACGTAGCGGCCGAACGTGGCACTCGTGCCTCCCGTTCCCGCTCCGACGACGATCCACGAAGGCACCGGGTGGCGTTCGGCGCGAAGCTGAGTGAAGACCGATTCGGCGATGTTGTTGTTGCCCCGCCAGTCGGTGGCGCGCTCGGCGAAAGTGAACTGGTCGAGGTAGTGCCCTCCGCACTCGTTCGCGAGCCGCTCAGCCTCCGAGTACATGTCGCCCGGAACGTCGACGAAATGGCATTCGCCGCCGTAGAACTCGATGAGGTCGATCTTCTCCTGGCTGGTCTTGCGGGGCATCACGGTGATGAACCTGAGCCCGAGCATCCTGGCGAAGTACGCCTCGGAGACCGCCGTCGAACCGCTCGATGCCTCGATGAGCACCGTCTCGCTGCCGATCTGACCGTTGACAAGGCCGTACAGCAGCAACGACCGCGCGAGCCGGTGCTTGAGCGAGCCGGTGGGGTGCACCGACTCGTCCTTGAGGTAAAGATCGATACCCCACTCCGGCGGCAGCGGGAAGACGAGCAGATGGGTGTCGGCGCTGCGGTTGGCGTCGGCCTCGATGATCCGGACGGCCTCCCTGACCCACACCGGGTCGGCGACCGTCATTCCTTGCTCACTTCGTGATCGGCTTCGTCGGCTTCGTCGGCCCCTTCGGCTTCGTCGCCGCGAAGCTGGGCACGCAGGCTCGCCCGCTCACGGGCCCTCTTCTCGTTGCGGGCCGCGAGTCCTGCCGTGACCTTCGCGTTGAGTCCCCGCAAGAACAGCAGGCCGAGCGGGAGCCCGCCGACCAGCCCGACGGCCAGCGCGACGAGCAGCGGCACGCCGAGGGCAACGAGGATGGCCGCGATGACCGCGACCAGTGCGAACCGCGCCACCACATAGAGGGTCAGGTCGCGGCCGAGATGTCCGGTTGGTCGTTCGCTCACGCTCTACGAGGCTACGCCGCCGCGCGCGTCACCAGCAGGGCGGCCGAGGCTCGTGTTGTTCGGCCTGCCTTCGAACCGGGTGGAGAGCACGACCGTGGTGTGCGTGCGGGCGACCCCGTCGATGCGGCGCAGCCTGCCGAGCGCGAGTTCGAGATCGTCGACGGTCCCGACCCTGACCTTCACGACGAACGCCTCGTCACCCGCGACGGCGTAGCAGCTCTCGACCTCGTCGAGTTCGCCGAGCGCGACGGCGACGTCGTCGTCGGAAGCGGTGTCGGTGGGCTGGATGCCGACGAGCGCGGTGACGCCGAGTCCGACGGCTCTCGCGTCGACGACGGCGTGGTAGCCGGTGATCACGCCCGCGGCCTCCAGCTTTCCGACTCGCTCGTGCACGGAGGACGCCGAAAGACCGACGGTTCTGCCGAGCTCGGCGTACGAGGCCCTGCCGTTGGTGCGGAGTTCGGCGATGATCTTGCGGTCTACGTGATCCACGGGCCTAGGTTAGCTGCCACCTGCGGATGTCCGAACCGCTCTTTTTGTCCCTTACTACCTCTTTACTCTCTGACAACCGTTCGAGTACCTGGCGGGTGAAGTGCAACGATTGTGGAGTTAGAGGACCGGGCACGACGGCCCAAGAGCCAACCGCGCTCCCGGTATAGCACTGGATGTGTGAAGGAGGCGGAAAGTGACCGCGACCACGGGAGGACGGCTACTGACACCAGGTGAGGTGGCCGCGTTGTTTCGCGTTGATCCCAAGACGGTCACCCGCTGGGCGACCGCGGGCAGGATCGGCTCGATTCGGACCCCTGGCGGGCACCGCCGGTTCCGCGAGTCCGAGGTCAACGACCTGTTGGCCGAACTGACGACCAGCGCGGGCGAGCCGAGAACGATCTGAGATCGCGACGGAGCCGACAAGGTAGACCCCTACCCCGAACGGCTGTGGCACCGCGGCTCCGCCGACCGTTTCACCTGAATACAAGACCTTTCCGTAGGTCTTCGCGCCATCACGAGGCAAGTTCGGAAGGGGTGTTCTTCGGCATCCTCGCGGATGTCGGGGGACACCCCTTACCCGCAAACCCGGCAAAAGGGTTAACCTCGGGGCAGTACTCTTGTCACTCGCGCAGCAGCGGAAAGGAGCGAGCATGCTCTACTTGCTCGCAGCCATCGGCGCGCTCACCATCGCCGTCTTGTTGTGGCGAGTGTTCGGCGCCGAGCGAGTCGGTGTGCCGACACGCCAGAGCACGGTGGCTCCCGACGATGACCCCGACTTCCTTCGCAAACTCGGCGAGCAGCAGAAGCGACCCGACGAAGAAGACAAGAACTAGGTCGAGCGGGCTTGGAGCCCGCGCTCAGCGCATCATCCGCTCGGCAGTGAACCCGTCGGCGACGGTCGCGGCGAGTTCGAGCAGCGAAAGTCTTGTCTCGTCCTGCAACCGTTCCAGCTCGATCTCGGCGCCCTCTTCGAGGTGAGGGTCGAACGGCGTGCGCACGACTCCCCTCGTCCTGGCCGCGAAGTGGGCGGCCAGCTTGTCGAGATCGACCGAACCCGCCCTCGGCCGCACCGAGTTGATCACCGTCACCGAGCGGGCGACCAGATCGCCGTAGCCGTGAGCGTCGAGCCAGTCCAACGTCGCCGACGCGCTCCTCGCCCCGTCGACGGAGCCGGACGACACGATCACCAGCGCGTCGGCCACGTCGAGTACCCCCTTCATCGCGGAGTGCATCAAACCGGTTCCACAGTCGGTCAGCACGATGTTGTAGAAGTGCTCAAGCAGGTTGACCGCGCGCAGGTAGTCGTGCTCCGAGAACGCCTCCGACACGGCGGGATCCTGCTCGCTGGCAAGGATTTCCAGCCTGCTCGAACCCTGTGACGTGTAGGCCCGCACATCGCTGTATCTCGTGATGCGCTCGGCGTCGCGCAGCAGATGCCGCACCGTCGCCGTCGTCTCGATGGGGATCTTCTGCGAGAGCGTGCCCCTGTCGGGGTTCGCGTCGACCGCGACAACCCGGTCACCACGCAGAGAAGCGAACGTCGAACCGAGCGTGGTGGTCGTCGTGGTCTTGCCGACGCCACCTTTCAGGCTCAGCATCGCGATCTTGTAGCAACCGCGCAGTGGCTGATTGACCCGCGAGATCAACTCCCGCCTTCGCCGGTCCGCCGGGCTCTCCCCCGGGTTGATCAGCTTTCCCGTTCCGAGGTAAACCGCCTTGCGCCAGCCCGATTGCGGGCTGCGCTTCATGCGCTTGACCAAGTGCCCGCTGGAAAGACCCGCACCGTTGCTGAGCGGATGCCGTCCCCTGCCGGGCTGCGGCAACGGAGGTTGCTGTGCCTGCGCGTACTGCGGGTTCAACGGCGGCAGGTTCGGATCGGCCGCGTGCCGCTGCGGAAAGTACTGCTGTTGATGAGGTTGGGGCTGCTGAATGCCCGGCACGGCGGGGTGCGGCGTCGAATCCGTGGATGCTTCGGAAAAGAGCCGCGGATCGTGCCCTTCGGGCTGGCTGGGTCCGGTCACCGCGTCTGTCCTCCGATATGGGTCGCGAGGTATCTCCCCTCTGCCGTCAGGTGCGACGGTAGCCGGAGATGCGGGCCCGCGTCAGCCCACTCCGGCATACGAGTGAAGACCGGTCGTCACGAGGTTCACGAAGAACAGGTTGAAGACCGTGGCGACGAAGCCGACGACGTTGATGACCGCCGCCCTCGTACCGCGCCAGCCCGCCGTCGCACGCGAGTGCAGATAGGCCGCGTAGATGACCCATGCGATGAACGCGACGGTTTCCTTGGGATCCCAGCCCCAGAACCGGCCCCACGCGGCCTCGGCCCACACGGCGCCGCACAGCACGCCGAAGGTGAAGACGGGGAAGGCGAAAACCGTCGTGCGGTAGGCGATCCGGTCGAGTACGTCGAGACCGGGCAGCCGTGGACCGAACTTCGCGAACTTGGCGGGGTTCTTTTCGTTGCGGGCCTTGATCAGCCACAGGATGCTCGCGACACCAGGCACGAGGAAGACACCGGAGGATGCGGCTGCGGCGGCGACGTGGATGACGAGCCAGTACGACTGGAGCGCGGGCTGAACGGGTGCGGCCACCGCGTACAGCATGGTGCCGCCGACGAACATCAGGATCACGATCGGCAGCAACACGAACGCCGAGAGGTGCCTCACCGGCGACTTGCGCATGACCACCAGCCACGTCACGACCGTGACGAAGCAGATGACCATGATGTACTCGTACATGTTGCCCCACGGGACCCGTGAGGTCGCGAAACCGCGCAGCAGGATGGACGCGAGGTGAAGCGCGACCGCGAGCAGGGTCAGTGCGACGCCGGTGCGCCCCATCCGCTCCGCTTTGGTCCTGCGGACCGGCCGAGCCGGACCGGTCAGAGGGGCGTCTCCCCCGGTCACCGTGGCTGCCGTCGCGGGCCCTCCTGCGCCGACGAGTTCCTTGCTCGACTGCCTCGTCTTCGCCGCGGCCTGCCGACCTTGGCGGCCGAACGACTGCTCGACAAGGAAGAAGATCATCGCCAGCACGTATACCGCTACCGCTGTGGTGTAGGACCAGTCGCTGTACTGCGACAACGTCTCGTTCACCGGCATCAGTGTGCCTTTCTGTCACGACGAAGCAGGTCCTCGGCGATCCGGGTGAACTCCTCGCCGTATCCCGCTTGATCCGTGCGGGCGAGTCCGCCCACTTCTACTACAGTACGTCGTTCATCCTCGCCACCCGTGGCAGGGGTCACCCTGACCCACAACCGCCTTCGCTTGATGAACAACGAGGCGCCGAGCCCGGCGAACATCGCGATCGCGAACCCGAGCACCCAGCCCTGTGTCGGGTCGTGCGACACCTGAAGCGAAACCCATTGCCGCACCCCGTCGAACCTGATCTTGGTGCCGTCGTCGATGGTGATCTGCTCGCCGAGCGCGATGTTCTCCCTCGCGACCTTCTCCAGCCTTCCACTGTCCACCATGGACTGGTCGATCTCGAAGATCGACTGTCCTCGCCCCGAGTCCATGCCGAGATCGCCGCGCATGATGTCGACGGCGACCATCGGATCGTTGAGCGAGGGGAACGACGAGGTCAGGATGTTGCCCTGCATGGCGGCCGTCGGCGCGAAGAGTCCGGTGATCGCGAGCTGGTTCTCCCGCTGCGCCTCGGGATCTTCGGTGTTCGGCGGCTCGAACTTGGTCGCGCCTTCCGAGAGCATCGTGATCTCGTCGACCGGCTTCCACTGCATCGTGCCGGAGCGCTGCTCGCCGTCGGGGTAGGTCACCGTGAAGGTCGGCGCGTAGCCGTGGCCGAGCAGGTAAAGCCGGTCGCCCTGCGTGCGCAACGGCTCGTTGACCTCAAGGTGGTAGGGGTGCCAGACGTCACCGGCGAGATCGTCGGCCGCCTGATACTCGATGTCGGCCTCGTAGGCAAGCGGCTGGCCGCCGTCGGTGTAGGTCGCGGTGAAGTCGTTGACCTGCACGCAGAACGGGGAGAGTTCGGTGCCGTCGACCCGCAGTCCTGGGTTGAACGAGTCGTAGGCATAGATCCCGGAGTTACAGAACTGCTCGTCGTCGAGGACGATGACCTGGCCCTCGTAGAAATACATCTTGCCGAGCGCGAAAGCGACGATGAGGCCGAGCATGCCGAAGTGGAACACCAGGTTGCCGGTCTCGCGCAGATATCCGCGCTCCGCGCTGAGGCTCCGTGCGCCGTCCTTCTCCTCGCGCTCGACGACGCGCCAGCCACGCAGCCTGCGCCTCGCCGAGGCGAGCACGTCGTCCGAATCGCTGTCCACCTCGGCGCTCGCGTGGTGCGGCAGCCGGGCGAGGTTGCGGGGCGTCAGCACGGGCTTCGTGCGCATGGACCTGATGTAGTCCCTCGTGCGCGGCATGAGACAGCCCACGAGCGACACCATCAGCAGCAGGTAGATCGCGGAAAACCAGACGCTGCCGTACACGTCGAAGAACTGGAGCCGGTCGAGCAACTGCCCCCACCAGCCCCGAGCCTCGATGTACTCGAGGGTCTTCGGCTCGTTCAGCGAGCGCTGCGGCAGCAGCGCGCCGGGCAGCGCGGCGAGAGCCAGCAGGAACAGCAGGACGAGGGCGGTCCTCATCGAGGTCAGCCCGCGCCAGGTGTTGCGGAGGAACGCGAGCACCTTCCGCGCGGGCGTCTGCCGGTATCCGCCGCCCTCACGGGTCGGGGTCGTAGTGCTCACAGCGGCAACCTCGCGTCGGTGATGAAGGCGTCGCGCATCCAGCCGACCAGCTCGGCCCACAGGCCGGTGACGAGCAGGATGCCGACGACGAGCAGCAGCGCTCCGCCGAAGATCTGGACCCTGCGGCCGTTGCGGCGCAGCCAGTCGGTGGCCTTCACCGCCCAGCCCGCGCCTGCCGCGATCAGCAGGAACGGAAGCCCGAGACCGACGCAGTAGACGAGCACGAGCACAAAACCGCGAGCCCCTGTTCCCCCGCTCGCGGTCGCGATGGCCAGCACGCCGGAGAGCGTGGGGCCGATGCACGGCGTCCAGCCGAGACCGAACACGGCGCCGAGCAACGGCGCTCCCCACAGTCCGGCGCGGGGGACGTGGTGCGAACGCAGATCCTTCTGCATCCCCGGAATGAGCCCGAGGAACACCAGCGCCATGGCGATCGTCACCACACCGCCGATGCGTTGCAAGACTTCCTGATTGATCAACAGGGCATCGGCGAGCCACACCAGACTTCCGACGCCCGCGGTGAAGATCACCGTGAACCCGAGCACGAACAACCCGGCCGCGCCGACGACGGCGAACCTGCCCTTCTTGCGCTCCTCACCTGCCGAAACGGCGGGCGCGTCTGATCCGACCAGCGCCGCGAGGTAGGCGAGATAGCCGGGGACGAGCGGGACAACGCACGGGGACGCGAACGAGATGGTGCCCGCGAGTAAGGCCACCGCGGCGGCGAGCAGCAACGGGCCAGACATCGCCAGCTCAGTCGCATTCACGGCTTTCAGAGTAAGGAATGGGTTCTCTGTTAAACCGATGGGCCGGGTTTGTTCACCAGCCACGGCTAACTTGCCGATCATGCAAGCTGTTTCCCTCTCCCGTAGATCCGCCCTGCTCGGCGCGCTCGGTGGTGCCGGTGCGCTCGCCTTCGGCAGCGCGACGGCAGCGGCACACCCGCTCCGGAAGCCGCACATCGCCGTCGCGACGAACGAGCCGTGGGGCACATATCACGTCGAACCACTGCTCGCGGAGATCGCCAGCAGGCGTTGGAGGCTGACCCAGCTCGTTCCCGATCTCGACGGCGTCGACCCCGAGACCGGCGTCGACGTCAGCACACCCGGCCGGTTTCGCCACCCCGATCTGCTCGTGCTCACCGGCGCGGGCGAATGGCCGGTTTCCTGCGCGCTGCGGTTTCCGTTGTCGCCGCTCGCCGCGTCCTCGCTTGCCTACCTCGGCCCCGAAAGGGCCCCGCTGGCGCGGACGGTGCGCAGGCGCCTTCGCACCGTCACGTCGTCATCGCGAGCGGAAGCCAAGGCGTTCGGCGGTTACCTCGGTGTCGGCCGAGGCAGGGTGCGGGTCGTCGGCTCGCCACAGACCGACTCACTGCCCAGGCGGGCGCCGGAACCGGATCTTGTTCTCGTGGTGACGAGCGTGACCCGATCGGACACCGGAGGAAACGCGCCGGGCACCGAGTTGCTGCTCGCCGCCGCCGAACGACTCGCGGCGGCGGGCAAACGCATCCTCGTCGGTCTCCATCCACGAGAAGACCGCAGTCTGTGGGAACGCTACGAGATCAGCGAGGAACCCACGGTGACCGCTTCGGCGAAGGCGGAAGCGGCGATCGGCATCCCGGGAACGGTGTTCCCGCTCATCACCGCCGTCGGCACACCCGTCGTGGGCTGTGTGGACGCCGCACTGTCCGTTCCGGACTATCTGCTTTCCGTGTGCTCGTCGACGATCGGGGACCCCGGCGAAGCGGTCGCCGCCGTCGAATCCGCGGCGTTGCCTGACCAGCGAATCATCACCGACGCCGTCGGCCCCGTCGGCGGTTCGGCCGCGAGACTGCTCGACGCGTGGGAAGGAGCGCTATTTTTCCGCCGCGAGCCGTTCCACGACCGGCAGCACGTCGGAAGCGAGCAGTTCGCGTAGGAAGACCGCCGCGACGCGCTGGTCCTTGTCGACGATGATCGTCGAAGGCACGACGTTGCGCGGGTAGCCGGAGAGTTGCAGCAGGGAGCGGCCGGGCGGGTCGTAGATGGAGGGGTAGGTCAGGTTGCGGTTGCGCATGAAGTCCTGCGGAGCCGACCTGTCGTGGTCACGCACGTCGATACCGAGCACCTGAACGTGCTCGCCCATCTGCTCGTAGACCTTCTGCAGTTCCGGCGCCTCGGTGCGGCACGGTCCACACCACTGGCCCCAGACATTGATGACGACGACCTTGCCGGCGAAGTCCGAAACGGAGATTTGCTTGTTCTCGTCGAAAAGATCCTCGCCGGAGATGTCGGGGACCTTCTGCCGTTCCTCGTTCTCGTAGAAGATGTCGGTCTTGCCACCGGGGGAAACGAAAGTGAACGTCGCGCCACGCGCGACGGCGTCGTCGCCCCCCGTGCAGCCCGTCACGACGACGAGGAGGACGGCGAAGAGCGCGCTGAGCGCCGTACGGGGCCTCATGCGCCCGTCACCGATGGATCGGTGCTGCCTGCCGGTTCGCTGTAGACGATGTCGACGAGTTGCTCGTCAGCGAAGACAAGGCTGGTGAGCGAGGCCAGCGAACACTGTCTCCTGCGGGGGTCGTGCCACAGCCGCTTCCCTTCGAGGAACCTGCGTGCCGTCCAGACGGGAAGCTGGTGCGAGACACACAGTGCCTCGTGCCCCTCGGCCGCCGCTCGCGCCCTCGTGATCGCGCCGAGCATCCGGTGCGCGATCTCCAGGTAGGGCTCGCCCCACGAAGGCAGGAACGGGTCGCGCAACTTCGGCCAGTGCTTGGGTTCCCGCAAAGCACCGTCCCCGACGGCGACCCGCAGCCCCTCGAACTCGTTGCCTGCCTCGATGAGCCGTTCGTCGGTCGCGATGTCGAGCCGGTGCGCTCCCGCGATCGGCGCCGCGGTCTGCTGCGCCCGCTCAAGCGGAGAGGCGACGACGTGCACGAGATCGTGTCCAGCCAACGTTTCCGCGACGGTCAGCGCCTGCTGCCTCCCGCGTTCGGACAACGAGTAGCCGGGCATCCGGCCATAGAGGACACCGGCCGGGTTGTAGACCTCGCCGTGTCTGAGCAGGTGGACGACGGTCCGCGTCGGCATGCCGGGCACCGTCATGGCCGTTCCGCGGCAGCCGCCGCTTGCGCGGCCTTCGGGAGCGCGGCCTCGATGACCTCGAACGCCGCGTCGTCCATCGCCGCGTTGACGAACCACGCCTCGAACGCGCTCGGCGGACCGTAGACACCGTTGTCGAGCAACGCGTTGAAGAACGGCTTGAACCGCCACGTCTCGGTCGCGGCGGCCGAGGCGTAGTCGGGCACCGGATCCGGCGTGAAGAACACGCTGACGAGGTTGCCCGCGTAGGCAATGGTGTTGGGAACGCCCTCGGCGTCGAGCGCCTTGCCGAACAGAGTGCCGAGCCTGCGCGCGTTGGCGTCGAGTGCCTTGTAGACGTCGGCGTCGGCGGCCCGCAGCGTCGCGAGCCCCGCCGCGACGGCGACCGGGTTACCCGACAACGTTCCAGCCTGGTAGACGGGCCCTGTCGGGGCGAGCTTGCCCATGACGTCGGCCCTTCCGCCGAACGCGGCGGCGGGAAGCCCTCCCGACATGACCTTGCCGAAGGTGTACAGGTCACCCGCGACGCCTTCGAGGCCGAACCAGCCCGCCGAGGAGACCCGGAAGCCGGTCATCACCTCGTCCATGATCAGCAGCGCGCCGTTGGCGTGAGCCAGTTCGCGAATGCTTGCGTTGAAACCGGGAAGCGGGGCGACGGCACCCATGTTGCCCGCCGCAGCCTCCGTGATGATCGCCGCGATCGTGCCGGGGTTGTCGGCGAACGCCTTCGTGACCGCGTCGATGTCGTTGTAGGGAACGACGATCGTGTCGGCTGCCTGCGCCCCGGTGACTCCAGGCGAGGTCGGCAGGCCAAGCGTGGCGACCCCGGAACCGGCCTCGGCGAGCAGCGCGTCGACGTGACCGTGATAGCAACCGGCGAACTTGAGGATCTTGCTCCGGCCGGTGAATCCACGCGCGAGCCGGATGGCGCTCATCGTCGCCTCGGTACCCGAGTTGACGAGCCGGACCTGCTCGACGGGCTCGACCCTGCCGATGATCTCCTCGGCGAGTTCGACCTCACCCGTCGTCGGCGTTCCGAAGGAAAGACCGGCCGATGCGGCTTCCCTCGCCGCGTTCACCACGGCGGGGTTGGCGTGGCCGAGGATCATCGGACCCCACGACGACACGAGGTCGACGTAGCCGTTGCCGTCGGCATCCCACAGGCGAGGTCCCTCCCCCCGCACCATGAACCTCGGGGTGCCTCCGACGGCGGCGAACGCCCTCACCGGCGAGTTGACCCCGCCTGGGGTTGCCGCCGTGGCGCGCGCGAACCAGGACTTGGACTGCTCGACTCCTCCGGTCACGCTTGCCAGTCTCGCAAAGGCTCAATCGGTGGCCGCGTCCTGGCCACCCTGCCGTGACCTGTGCCGCCTGCGGCCCCTCGCCCTGACCCCGAGCAAGGTGTGCCTGACGGCATCGACGACAAGGATTCCGGCGACGGCGACGAGGCCGATGGCGATCCCGATCCAGTTGCCCGCGATGTGCCTCGACACCAGCTCGGTCCCGTCGTTGAGCCGGACCGTCACGAGCGTCGTCACCTCGCTCCAGCACAGGATCGCGCCCCACACCGCGACCGCGGCGACGACGAGTTCGCCGAACGCGACCACGAGCCGCCACGGCTGGTGGAGGCGAGGACGCGGATAGCCGGGCACGGCGACGGCATTACTCACGGCGCAGATTTTCGCATGACCGACTCCAATGCGTCACGGAGCTCTTCGGCGTCCCATGCCCAGGCGAGTACGACGGTGCCGTCGTCGAGCTTGAGCGGAAGTTCCTCGTACTTGCGGGGCACACTCCAGCCACCGCCGAGCACCCTGGTTCCCGCCGGCGCGCCGACCCCGGTGAGCTTCGCGATCCGCTCGACGGGCAGCTGCTCCCTGCCCTGCACCAGCTCGGTGTCGGTGACCCTGACCACCAGGAACCGCCTTCGCGCGTACACCCAGATCGAGGTGAGCCACAACAACCCGATGCCGACGGCAAGCCACATGACCGTGTGCGGCCGGTCGCCGCCGGTGAACCGCTCGGCGAGGTAACCCAGCAACGCGAAGAGCGGACCCCACAGCAACGGCCAGCCGCTCGCGCCCCGCTCCCGGTAGTGGTCGGTCATGGCCGCCTCACGACAGTGTCTTCGGCACCTTGGGGAAGTAGTCCTGAACGCTCGGCAGGTACATCAGCACCAGCGCGACCATCGCGACGAACGCGGCTCCCAGCGTGATCAGGTTGGAGAACAACAGCAGCTGGAACAGCAGCATCACGGCACCGAGCACGGTGAGGATCGTGCGAGCCGAGCGCGTTCCCTCCCTCGCCTTGTACGCGAAGAGGCCGAACAGCACCGCGAACACGACACCGCCGATGAAGAGCACCCACAGCAGTGAGGTGACGCCGGAGGCGATCTGCTCGTTGGTGATCCGCTGGTCGTTGTTGGTCTCGATGAGCGTGTCGATGACGCCCTGCTTGGCGGTGAGGACGAGGCCGAAGCCCGCGATCAGTCCAACACCGGCCACGATCCACAGGTAGAAGGACCAGGCCACCGGGGTCGGCGGATCGACCGGCTTGCGGGGCTGTCCGGAGAGGCGCGGCGCCGGCGGGAGGCCCCGCTTCCTCCGCTGGTCGTCCGTTTCGTCTGAGTCAGTCACGATCGCCGACCTTAGTCCAGCCAGTCGGCCGCTTCGGCCGCCCAGTAGGTGAGAATCAGATCAGCACCCGCCCTCCTGATGGAGGTGAGTACTTCCAGCACGGTGCGCTGGCGGTCGAGCCAGCCGTTGGCGCACGCCGCCTCGACCATCGCGTACTCGCCGGAGATGTTGTACGCGGCGACGGGAACGGGCGAGGTCTCCGCCGCGGCCTTGATCACGTCCAGATAGGACAGCGCGGGCTTGACCATGATCGCGTCGGCGCCCTCCGCGACGTCCAGTTCGATCTCGCGCAACGCCTCCCTCGCGTTGCCCGGATCCTGCTGGTAGGTCTTGCGATCCCCCTTGAGCTGGGAATCGACGGCCTCCCTGAACGGGCCGTAGAAGGCGCTGGCGTACTTGGCCGAGTAGGCAAGGATGCCGGTTCCCTCGTAGCCGGCCTCGTCGAGTGCCTTGCGGATGACACCGACCTGGCCGTCCATCATCCCGCTCGGGCCGAGCAGATGCGCCCCCGCGCGAGCCTGTGCCACCGCCATCTCGGCGTACCTCGCGAGCGTCGCGTCGTTGTCGACCCCGCCTTCGGCGTCGAGCACGCCGCAGTGTCCGTGATCGGTGAACTCGTCGAGACACGTGTCGGCCATGATCACGGTGTCATCGCCCAGTTCGGCTCGCAGGTCCCTGAGCGCCACGTTGAGCACGCCGTCGTCGTCGGTCGCTCCTGAGCCGATGGCGTCGTGCACCTTGGGAACACCGAACAACATCAAGCCACCGACACCGGCCCTCACCGCGTCGACGGCGGCTTTGCGCAGCGAATCTCGCGTGTGCTGGACGACGCCCGGCATGCTGCTGATGGGCTTGGGCGCTTCGGCGCCCTCGGCGACGAACATGGGCAGGATCAACTGGCGAGGCCGCAGGGTTGTCTCGCTGACGAGGCGCCGCATGGCGGCCGTGCCCCGCAACCGACGGGGCCGATGCTCGGGAAACACCTACTCGACGGTACTCCGCCCCGCCGCGAGGTCGCCGCTGGCCTGGGTCGGTTCTGTCCAGGAAGCGCCCATTCCGCGCGATCCGTTCCGCGTCCTCCGGGTAACGGTTCAGCCAATAAGCAACGCGCTCCTTGCCGCCACGGCGAAAACCTCCATCCACTTCGGACTCGCCGGGGGCGGCCCGCGCCAACCGGCCGATCATGGTCCCCATCCGGTGGTTATTGCGCCTACCCTGCGAGTCAGGGCCAATCCACGCCGGAACCGGAGGCGGTATGAGCGTCGATGTACTGAACCTGACGAGGGAACTCGTCGCTGTCGACACGATCGGCCACGCGGAGAACGAGGCGCTGGCCGTCGTCGCCCCGCTGCTCGAACACGCGGGCTTCTCCGTCGAGATCGTCGAGCACGAGCAGGGCAGAGGAACCCTCATCGCGGAATGGCAGACCGGGCTCGCCGAACCGCCGCTGTGCCTTTCCGGCCACGTGGACACCGTTCCGCTCGGTGCGGCGACGTGGAAGTACGACCCCTTCCGCGCCGAACCGGACGGCGACAGGCTGCACGGTCGCGGGACCAGCGACATGAAGGGCGGCGTCGCCGCCATCGTCGCCGCCGCCACGAGGATCGCGGCGACCACGCCACGGCGGGCCGGGCTGCGGCTCGTGCTCACCGCGGCGGAGGAAACCGGCTCAGCAGGCGCCAGGCTGGCCGGACAGCACCTCGCTGGAAGGCCCAGCGGGCCGCTCGTCATCACCGAGCCGACGGGCAACGCCGTGTTGAACGGGCACAAGGGCGCGCTGTGGCTGTCAGCGAAGGCAGCGGGGGTCACGGCGCACGGTTCGATGCCCGACCTCGGCGTGAACGCGATCTACAAGCTGGCGAGCGCGGTGACCCGGCTCGAATCGTTCGCCTTCGACGTGACTGACCATCCGGTGATGGGCGGGCCGACACTCAATGTCGGCACCTTCGCGGGAGGGCTCAACACCAACTCGGTACCCGACGGCGCGGAAGCCACCATCGACGTGCGCACCGTCGCGGGCCAGGACCACAAGGCGGTGCTCGGCGCGCTCGCCGAGGTCGCGGGCGAGGACGTCACGCTTGAACCGCTCATCGACCTGCCTGCCGTGTGGACGGACGCCGGTGACGAGTGGGCCGCCTCCGTCGCCGAGATCGGCAGGGAGATCACCGGTACGCACGAGAAGGCGGTACAGGCGGCGACCTACTTCACCGACGCCTCCGTGCTGACCCCGGCCTTCGGCTCGGTGCCGACGGTGATCTGCGGCCCAGGTGAGGCAGCGCAGGCACACGTGACCGACGAGTGGGTCTCCATTCGCAAGCTCGCCGAGTCGGTCGCGATCCTGGAACGGATCTGCGTCGCCTGGTGCGGCGCCTGAACCGGCCCTCGCGCGGGCGGAACTCGGCGGGCTGAGTGCGGATCTCGCGGGTCTGGGTGCGGATCTCGGCGACCTGAGTGCAGAACTCGCGCGCCTGAGTGCGGATCTCGACGGCCTGAGCGGGGGACTCGCGCGGGCGGTGCGGGACTCGCACGGCACCGCACGCGCTACCCCGCCGCCCCGCACGCGGGATCCCGCCGCCCCGCACGCCCGCACGCGCCGCACCCGCCCAGACGCGGGACGGCCCGCCTCCCCTCAGGGGGAGGCGGGCCGTCGTGGCTTCACCGCTCAGGAGCGCCGAGCGCGCTTCGCCTTGCGGGGCGGCGGGAGCGCGCCCTCGGCACGCAGCTTCGCCGCGTGCTCGGCCAGCGCGTCCACCAGCGTCAGTACGTTCGGCTTGTCCGGCTGCACGTCGACCCTGAGACCGAACTCGGTCGCGGTCTCGGCCGTCTTCGGACCGATGCAGGCCACCAGCGTGCGCGCGTGCGGCTTGCCCGCGATGCCGACCAGGTTCCGCACGGTCGAGGACGAGGTGAAGCACACCGCGTCGAACCCGCCGGTCTTGATCATCTCGCGGGTGTCGGCCGGCGGCGGCGCGGCCCTGACGGTCCGGTAGGCCGTGACGTCGTCGATCTCCCAGCCGCGGTCGCGAAGACCGGCCGACAACGTCTCGGTCGCGATGTCCGCCCTCGGCAGCAGCACCCTGTCGACGGGGTCGAGCACGTCGTCGTAAGGGGGGAACTCGGCGAGCAGGCCGTCGCTCGACTGGTCACCGGAGGGAACCAACTCGGGAAGGATGCCGAACGAGCGCACCTTCTCGGCGGTCGCCTCGCCGACACAGGCGATCTTCACACCGGAGAACGCCCTGGCGTCGAGACCGAACTCGGCGAACTTCTCCCATACCGCGCGAACGGCATTGGTCGAGGTGAACACGATCCACTGGTAGCGACCGTCGACGAGGCCCTTGACCGCGCGCTCCATCTGAGCGGGGCTGCGGGGCGGCTCGACCGAGATCGTCGGCACCTCGTGCGACGTGGCGCCGTGGCTGCGGAGCCGGTCGGCCATGTCACCGGCCTGCTCCTTGGTGCGCGGAACGAGCACCTTCCAGCCGTAGAGCGCCCTCGACTCCCACCAGGACAGCTTCGACCTGTTGCCGACGGCACCACCGATGCTCACCACGAGCGGGCCGACGAGCTCACCCGCGTCCGCGCTGAGCGAAGCGAGCGTCGAGTCGACGGTGCGCTGGGTGTTGATCGTGCCGTTGGAGGTCACCGCGACGGCGGTCTGCGGCGAAAGGCCGTTCTCCACCAGCGCCGAGGCAGCCTCTGCGAGGTGACTCGACGTCGCGTGCAGCACGATCGTGCCCTGCGCTCCGGCGACGCCTGCCCAGTCGACCTCGCCGCGAACGTCGACCTCGCAGTGCGTGCCGCCGAGCGCGACGCCCGCGTACGCGGGAACCGCGACGCCTGGCGAGACACCTGGCACGACGTCGAAGACGGCGCTGGTGCGGGAAACGGCCTGTACCTCGGCGACGACGGCGGGCTGGGTCAGCGGGTCACCACCGACGAGCCGCAGTACGAGCCTGCCTGCCTTCGCCTCCGCGGTCAGGTCTTTCGCGACATCGCCTGGCTCACCGACGGCGGGACGGACCTCGGCTTCGGAATCGGTCAATGCCAGCACGGATGCCGGTACGTCGGGATCTGTCACCACCAGTTCGGCTTTGGCCAGTAGCTCCTGAGCGCGAACCGTCAGCAGTCCGGCGTCGCCGGGGCCCGAGCCCACGAAGGCGACGCGCCCCGTGGTCTTGCGTGCGCGGGTCATCTACTTCGTCTCTCCTCTTGATCGGCCGCCCACCACGACGCGGCCGAGGTTCGTTCTTCTCGTGCGGTCTTTCAGCGCGAAACGGCTCCTGCACCGAGGTCGAGCAACTCGGCGGCGAGCAGCCTTCCGAGCTGGTCGGCTTCGTGCTTCTCCGCGATGGCGGAGGCGCGGAGGATCCTGACGGAGTCACCTTCGACTCCGGTGGCGGCAACGCCGCGCAGCGAGATGCGCTCGATGACCGCTCCCTCGCCGTCCAGGTCCTCGACCACCTCGGCCAACGCGCCAACAGGTGCGCTGCAACCTGCTTCGAGCGCGGACAGCATGGCCCGCTCAGCAGTCACCGCGACCCTGGTCGCTTCATCATCCACAATGGACTGAAGAAGGTGTTCGGTGTCCACGTCGTCGACGCGGGTCTCCACAGCCAGCGCTCCCTGCGCGGGGGCCGGCAACATCTGAATGGGGTCGAGAGTCTCGGTGATCACGTCGAGCCTGCCGACCCTCGAAAGGCCCGCGCGGGCGAGCACGACGGCGTCGAGTTCGCCCGAGGTCACCTTGCCGATCCTGGTGTCGATGTTGCCCCTGATCGGCCTGACCTCCAGCCCGAGGCCGAGCGCGCGCAACTGTGCCATGCGACGCGGCGAACCGGTCCCGACGACCGCGCCGGAAGGCAGTTCACCAAGGGTGAGGCCGTCCCTCGCGATCAGCGCGTCCCTCGGGTCCTCCCTGACCGGAACCGCGGCGAGCGAGATGCCGCGCTCGGGCGCCGTCGGCAGGTCCTTGCAGGAGTGCACGGCGACGTCGACCTGCTTGTCGAGCAACGCCTCCCGCAGCGCGGAGGTGAAGACGCCGACCCCGATCTCCGCGATCGGAGCCATAGACCTGTCGCCTGGAGTCGAAACGGGCACGATCTCGACCCGTTGTCCCGCATCGGTGAGCTGCTTGGCGATGATGCCGGTCTGCGCCATCGCCAGCTTGCTGCCTCTGGTCCCGATCCTGATGGTTCGTTCAGCCACGTGTTTCACCGTCGATCTGTTCGTGCTTGGTACCGCCAGCCGAAGGGCTGGACACGATGTTGGGCGCCTGCGGGTCGAGCTCGAACAGCTCGCGCAGCGCACTCGCGTAGTCGGTGTCCGCGGTCTGGCCCGCGAGTTGTTTGACGCGCACCGTCGGCGCGTGCAGGAGCTTGTCGACGACCCTGTGCACCGTGCGACCAAGTTCCTCGCGCACGGTGGCGTCGAGCTCGGGCAGCCGCCGGTCGAGCCTGAGCAGTTCGCTGTCGACGACCTCGGCCGCCCGCTTGCGCAACGCGGTCACCGTCGGCGTCACCGCCGCACTGCGCTGCCCCGCGAGATAGGCGCGCACCTCGTCGAGGATGATGCCGGCCGCGCGAGTGGTCTGTTTCTCCGTCGTCCCGCTGCCTGCCTCTTTCATCCTGCGGCGCACGGTTTCGAGGTCGACCAGCTCGACCCCTTCGATGCGGGCGACGTCGGACTCGACGTCCCTCGGCAACCCGAGGTCGCAGATCACCAGCGGTTCGGTCGTCCTCGGCGCGACGTGCTCGGCGGTGAGCACGGCGCCCTTCGCTCCCGTGCAGCTCACGACGACGTCGGCGCGCCCTGCGGCGACGGCCAGCTCGCTCATCGGCATCGCCGCCGCGGAAACTCCCTGCTCGGTAAGCGAAGCCGCGAGTCGTTCCGCGTTCGCGAACGTCCGGTTGACGACGGTCACGCCGCCGATTCCCGACTTGCGAAGCTGCGAGGCCGCGAGCGCTCCCATCGAACCCGCGCCGACGATCAGCGCGTGCTTGCCTGCCAGATCTCCCGCCGCGGCAAGGGCTTCCGACACGACGGAGGCACCGAGCGCGTCCAGCCCGGTCTCGGTGTGCACGCGCTTTCCGACCCGCAGTGTGGTCTGGATCAGCTCGTGCAGGTTCCTTCCGACGGTTCCCGCCTCGCGAGCGGTGGCGTAGGAAGCCCTTACCTGGCCGAGAATCTGCGTCTCGCCGACGACCATCGAGTCGAGGCCGGACGCGACGGAGAACACGTGCTCGATCGCCGCGCCCGCGTAGTGCACGTAAAGGCTGTCGTACAACTCGGCCGGTGTCATGCCCGCCTGTCGTGCCAGCACTTCCGAGATGTCGCCGAGCCCACCGTGGAAGGTCTCGACGACCGCGTAGACCTCGATCCTGTTGCAGGTCGAGAGAAGCATGACCTCGGAGACGTGCTCGGCTTGCTGCAACTCGTGCAGGATCTTGCCGAGTTCGGCGGAAGGAACCGCGGCGCGCTCAAGCGTCGGGATGTCCGCGGTGCGGTGGGAAAGGCCGATCGCCAGGATGCTCACGACGGAATCACCGCCCCGTTGCCCGCGACGGCCTTGCCTTTGCGAGCCTTCGCGCTCCCCGGCTTGCCGTTGACGGCGCTCGCCGCGAGTTCGGCGTCGTCGGCCCTTCTCGCGACGTGGAAGGACAAGATCTGTAGCTCCACAGCCAAGTCGACCTTTCGCACCTCGACATGTTCCGGCACTTGCAGCACCACGGGGGCGAAGTTCAGGATGCATTGCACGCCACCGGCGACAAGCCGGTCGCACACCGACTGAGCCGCCGTGGGCGGAGTCGCGATGACGCCGATGGAGATCTGCCGTTCCGTGCACACCCTCGGAATATCGTCGAGATGTGACACAGGCAACCCGCCGACCGGCACGCCTACCAAATCCGGATCGATGTCGAAAAGGGCTTCGACCGGAAATCCTCGCCCAGGAAAACCGCCGTAGTTCGCCAACGCATGTCCCAGGTTACCGATTCCGGCGACGGCTACTTTGTGTTGCCGCGTGAGACCGAGCGTGCGCTCGATGTGCCCGACGAGCACTTCGACCTCGTAGCCGACGCCCCTCGTGCCGTAGGAACCGAGATAGGACAGGTCCTTGCGCAGCTTCGCCGAGTTGACTCCGGCTGCCGTCGACAGTTCCTCGCTGGACACCGTCGTCGCGCCCTGCTCGGCCATGGCGGAGAGAACGCGCAGGTAGACGGCGAGCCTGGCGACGGCTGCCTCGGGGATGGAACGAGCGCGGACCTCGGGGTCCGGTGTGGTGGCTGTGGTGGCGACGACGGCGGGCATTTCCGCGGTCGGTGCGTTGTCGGCGTCGGGCGCACCACTTTTCGCCGGTGGCCGCGAGCGCTTCTGCGCGGCTCCGGCCCCGCTTCGCCGGCCCCGCTCTGCCACCACGCTGGCTCTCCTGTCATTGAAAAATTACTGTCAACCCTTGACCAGGCGCACGCGAAGGTGTTCGATACCCGCGCCGCAACCGGTGATGGCAATACGGTAGCCATTTGTGAACGCAGGCACAAAGCGGCTGGTTAAGGGGTTGACGTGCGACACATTCCGCTGTTTCTGACACGGTGTCACGTCGCGAGGCCAGTCAGACGGTGGTGAATTCGACGGTGTGCCATCCGGTCGCACCGTCGGGAAGGACACCGGCTCGCCGCGCGGTCTGCGTATAGCCGGACTTGTCGGTCGCCCTGCACGCAAGCCGGTGTGAGCCGGAGCGCGGCACCTCCAGTTTCACCTGCCACATGCGCCACGAATCGTCATTGACCACTGTGGACAATTCGGCTTCGGTCCACGGTCCGTCGTCGAGGCTCACCTCGACCTTGGCGATACCGGTGAACTGAGCCCACGCGATTCCCGCCGCGACGAAAGCGCCGCCCTTCGTGGTGACCGTGCCGAACCCGGCCGGCGAGTCGATGCGCGACTGGGTCTTGACCGGTCCCCGCGTGCCCCAGCCCCTTTCGAACCAGTACGCCGTGCGCGCGGCCCACGTGGTGAGTTCGAGGTCGGTGACCCACTTGGTTCCCGAAACGTAGCCGTAGAGCCCCGGCACGACGAGCCGCGCCGGAAACCCGTGCTCAAGCGGAAGCGGCTCCCCGTTCATCCCGATCGCGAGCAGCGCGCCTCGCGCGGGATCGAGCACGTCCTCCACGGGGGTACCGCAGGTCCAGCCGTCGGAACTGGTCGAGAAAAGTTGTTCGGCGCCGCGCCGCACGCCCGCCTCGGTCAGCAGTTCGGCGAGGTCGATGCCGATGAAGTTCGCCGTCGAGATGTAGGGACCGCCGACCTCGTTGGAAACGCAGCACATCGTGATGGTCCGCTCGACGAGCGGGCGGTCGAGGATGTCCTGGTAGCCGAGGCTGATCTCCCTTCCGACCATGCCGTGCACCCGCAGGCGCCATTCCTCGGCGGTGACCTGAGGCACGACCAAAGCCGTGTCGATGCGGTAGAAATCGGCGTTCGGGGTGATGAACGACGGTGTTCCCAGCTTCGCGAAGTCGGCGCCCGCCGGAATGGGCGGCGCCTTCGTCGCGGGGGTCAGCCTGCCGATCGCCGCCCTCGACCTCGCCGCGTCCCTCGACCCACCGACGAGTTGGCCCACGAGTCCGAGCGAGCCCGCGGCGACGGCGAACCCGCCCGCTCCGAGCAGGAAACGCCTGCGGCCCTCGGCCGGTGTGGGCTCCGCCCGCGAAGCGAGCGCGTGCGCCTTCCTGAACACCAGCAGACCGGCGAGCAGGCTCACGACCGGCGCCAAGAGCGCGAGCTGACCGAGATCGGGCCTGGTGAAGACGGCGGCACAACCGGTGAGGCCGAACACCACGATCACGGCGGAACCGGGGAGCGGGCTTCGCCGTGAGGCGAGCCCCGCTCCGATCGCGACCAGTACGAGAACGACGGCCATCCCCGCGAGCAGCACCGCCTTGTCAGCGGTGCCGAAGGTGCTCGCGGCCCAGTCCTTGAGCCAGGTCGGCGTCAGGTCGACGGCGGAATTGCCGACGGCGAGAAACGGCGAGGCGCCGACACCGACGAACGCGGCGACGAAATGGCCCGCGCCCAGCGCGGCGGCCAGCCCGAGCAAACCGGTCAGCGCGGCGACCGGTTTCGAAAGCGGCCCGTCCGTCCTGCCCCTGATGAAGGGCGCGGGATCGTTCATCACCCCATCGTCGGCCCACGGGACCCCGATGGCTCCCCGATTCCGCTTACGAATGGCTTACGACAGGGCGGCCCTCAGGCGCTGCTCGTCGACCGACCAGTACCCGTGCTCGGCGTCGTCGACGAGGATGACGGGAACGCGATCGCCGTACTCCGCCCTCCACTCCGGATCGGAGTCGACGTCGGCGGTCGTCCACGGCACGCCGAGCTCACCGCAGATCCGCTCGACGTCCTGCTCCGCCTTCACACACGAGGAGCATCCGTTCCTCGTCATCACGGTCACCTGATGAGCCATGCCGCCATCATCCCCGCAGCTTGGCCCTCCGCAGTTTCCCGGTCACCGAATGCGGGAGGTGCCGCGCGAACTCGACCGTTCCGGGAACCTTGTAGGCGGCGAGCCTCGCCGCGCACAGGTCGATGACCTGCTGCTCGGAAAGCTCCGCGCCCTCCGCCGGAACGACGACCGCCTTGACCGCCTCACCACTGCGCTCGTCGAGCACACCGACGACGGCGACCTCGGCCACTCCCTCCAGTTCCGCGATGACGTCCTCGACCTCGTGCGGGAACACGTTGAACCCGTTGACGATGATCAGGTCGTTGGCCCTGTCGACGAGGTGAAGGTCGCCGTCGAGGTCGAGGTAGCCGACGTCGCCGGTCCGGAACCAGCCCTGCTCGTCGGGGCCCCGCGCGCCATCGGGCCAGTACCCGGAGAACAGGTTGGCGCCGCGCACCGCGACGAGGCCGGTGCCGCCCTTCTCGTCGGGGAAGCTGTCCGAAGGGTCCTCGGGGTCGAGCGGGACGCCCTCCGGAGCGCCGTCGCTGTCGACGAGCCGCAGCTCGATCCCCGGAAGCGGCCTGCCGACGGAACCGGGTTTCGCGTATCCGGTGAGCAGAGTCGACGTGACGACTGGGGCGGCCTCGGTAAGTCCGTAGCCCTCGAAGACGGACAGCCCGGTCGCACCACGCACCGCCGCGAGCACCTTCGGGTGCAGCGGAGCGGCACCCGAGATGAGCAGCCTCGCCGTGGACAGCCCCTCGCCGACCTCGTCGGGAGGCAGCGCCGCGAACTCGGAGTACATCGTCGGCACGCCGACGACGACGGTGACCCGCTGCTCCGCACAGTCGGCGAGTGCCTGCCGCGCGTCGAACCGCTGCGCGAGCACAGCCGTCGCGCCGGCCGCCGCGACCTGCAACAGCCCTGGCCCCAGCCCGTAGATGTGGTGAACGGGGATGGCGATGAACACCCTGTCCGAGGGCTCGGTGACCACGGGCCTGAGCCGCCTGATCTGCGCGACGTTGGCGAGCAGGGCCCTGTGAGACAGCATCACCCCACGAGCTGGTCCCGTCGTTCCGGCCGTGTAGCAGAGCGCGGCAAGGTCCTCGCCGTCGCCGATGGCGCGAAAGCTCCCGGGTTCGGTCGAGGATTCAAGGGTGGCGTCGAGCGCGGTCCTTCCCTCGGCGAGAACTCCTGGATCGGCGGCGACGAGCAGTTTCGCACCGCTGTCCTCGACGATCGGGGCGAGTTCCGCCGACGGCGCCTGTGGAGAGAGCAGCACGGCGACGCCGCCCGCCCTGACGATCGCGAAGAACCAGACCGCGAACGCGGGCGAGGTCGGAAGGCGTAACGCGACCCTGTCTCCCCGCTCAAGACCGGCCGCGACGAGCCGGTGCGCTTGCGCGTCGACGGCCGCGTCGACCTCGGCCCACGTCACCGCCACCTGGGTTCCCGTGTCGAAAAGGGCCGTCGCCTCGCCCCGTTTCGCTGCCGCGGCGGCGACAAGGTCGGCGACGTTGCCCGCGCTGTCGGTTTCGCTGTCTCTGGCGGCCTCGCTGGTTTCCCCTTGCACAACCGGCCCCTTTCGCTCTCGCGCCAGTCTGCCAGCAGCGAGTGCCGTCATCGCGAGGATTCACCGCCGTCTCCCATTCGCAATCATTCGCAATGAGACACCACTACCTACTTTGCGGTAACAACGCGTATGCTCCTCAAGCGACGTAGTGGCGATGATCACTCGTAGTTCGGGAACGGGCCCGGAGGAGGTGCAAGCCGGTGAGCATGCCGATCGCTGTCGCGGCTGGTCCAGCACCCGCGCGGCGCCGAAAAGCCGATCGTGCGATCGAGGCGGCGGCCCCCTTCGAGAACACCGACACTCACCAGGAAATCGACTCGGCCGCCGAAGCCGCCGTCGCCGAGAACTGGGAACTCGTCCACGCGGCCCAGCGTGGTGACACCGCGGCCTTCGGCAAGCTCTACGACCGCTACGTCGACTGGGTCTTCCGGTACGTACTGCTCAGGGTCGGCGACCGGCATCTCGCGGAAGACGTCACCAGCGAGACCTTCCTGAGAGCGCTGCGCAGGATCACCTCGATCTCCTACCAGGGCCGCGACGTCGGCGCGTGGTTCACGACCATCGCCCGCAACCTCGTCTTCGACCACGTGAAATCGAGCAGGTTCCGGCTGGAGATCGTCACCGACGAGGTCTCCGAATCAGGAGCGCCCCCTTTTGGCGGAGGCACCCCGAGCGCGCCACAGGGCCCCGAGCAGCAGGTGATCAGCAAGACCACCAACGACGAACTGCTGCGCTGCATCGCCGACCTCGGTGACGACCAGCGCGAATGCGTCATCCTGCGGTTCATCCAGGGTTTTTCCGTCTCGGAGACGGCCGCGATCATGCAACGCAACGAGGGCGCGGTGAAGGCACTCCAGCACCGGGCCGTCCGCAGGCTCGCGAAACTGCTCCCGAGTGGACTGCGCTGATCCCCGTAACCCTCGGCCGCTCCCTGTCGTTGCCCTTGCGAAGGATTCCGGCACGGATGCCTGAAGGCGGGTCGACGCGTGAGATTGCCTCGATGGTCACCCGCGCGGCGCGACGAGCACGAACGGTTCGCTCGCGCGCTCGACGACGGTGACCGCCGTGAGTTCGGCGACGAACTCGCCGTCGTCGCGGCCCTGCGCGGACTCGGCGATCCGAATCCGCTCGACGAGCGGGTCAGGACCCGCATCGCGGAGCGCGTCACGCGCGAGGCGTCGGCTCCGCGCCGCCGTCGCGGCCCGTATCCCGTGGTCGCCGCCGGGATCGCGCTCGTCGTCGCCGCGACGGGGCTCGGGCTGCTGCTCTCCGAGGACGCGGTACCCGGCGATCCGCTGTACCACCTGAAACGAGCGGGAGAAACGGCCGTCATCGGGTTGACCTTCGACGAGGAAGCCAAGGCGACCAAACACCTCGAATTCGCGGCGAAGCGGCTTGACGAGCTGTCGGCCATGGCAAGGCAAGGACCAGCCGACCCCGCCGACGTCGCACGGGGCCTCTCCGACTTCGCGAACCAGACCAAGGCGGGGGTCGCCCCGCTGGTCACGCTGGCCACCAGCTCCGACGGTCGCCTGCTCGGCGTACTGCGGTCGTGGGCTGCCGATCAGACCGCGAGGCTGGCCTCGCTCGGTCCCTCGCTCGGCACGACAAGCACAGCGGAGCCGGAGGAACCTTCGTCGTTGCTCGTCCGGATCGAACAGCGCGCGGAAGCGCTCATCGCGCGCATGAACTGCTACCAGATCACCTCCGGCGAGCACGACGAGCTGGGCGCGCTGCCCGCGGCAGGAGCCTGCGCACCACCGCCCGACGGCATCGCCCCCGTTCCGGAGCCGGACGAGGACCCGCTCAGCGAGATCGACACGGACGGTGAGGACCCTCCGCGGGCCCGTCCCGTCAGCCTGCCGACCCCGGCACCGACGGCGACCGTCCCCACACTCGGAGAGCGGGCGACTTCACCCACACCACACGCTCTGCCTGCACCGATCTCCGCGACACCGCTTCCCCGGCTGCCCGATTCGGCCCCGGAAGCGGCCCCCTTGCTGACCATCCCGCCCCTGTTACCGGGGTTGCCTGAGGTGAGCATCGGATAGCCCGCCGGTGTCGGCGGTATTCTCGATACGCTGTCCACCAGCACCGAAGCAAAATCAGGACGTGGAGGCGGTGTGCGTGTCACTGTGGCGGAGCCGCGGTAAGGGGCAGGAACGCGAGCGGCGCGCCGCGCTGGCCGGTCAGGCGTCCGCCGACGCCGCCGTGGCGATGGAAGCCGCGCAGGTGGCCACTCTCGAACAGGTCGCGACCGTCGAGGGGCCGGAGCCACCCGCAGACAAGGCGCCTCCCCCCGCGCCACCTGATCTGACGGCGGCCGCCTTCTTCGATGTCGACAACACGATGATGATGGGCGCCTCGATCTTCCACTTCGCGAGGGGACTCGCGGCCAGGAAGTACTTCACCAGCTCCGACCTCGCCGGGTTCGCGTGGCAACAGGTGAAGTTCCGGATCGGTGGAAGGGAAAACCACGACGGGATCCAGACCAACCGCGAAGCCGCGCTGTCCTTTGTGGCCGGACGGTCGGTCGAGGAGATGGTCGACGTCGGCGAAGAGATCTACGACGAGCTGATGGCCGACAAGATCTGGGCAGGCACGAGGGCGCTCGCCCAGATGCATCTCGACGCCGGACAGCGGGTGTGGCTGGTCACCGCGACCCCGGTCGAACTCGCCGCCATCATCGCGCGAAGGCTCGGGCTCACCGGAGCGCTCGGCACCGTCGCCGAGAACGTCGACGGCGTGTACACCGGAAGGCTCGTCGGCGACCTGCTGCACGGGAGGGCCAAAGCACACGCGGTGCGCGCGCTCGCCGCTCGCGAGGGACTGAACCTGCGCAGGTGCACGGCGTACTCGGACTCCCAGAACGACGTGCCGATGCTGTCCGTCGTCGGCACCGCCGTCGCCGTCAACCCGGACTCGGGGCTGCGGGAGGTCGCGCGCGCGAGAGGCTGGGAGGTCCGCGACTTCCGCACCGGCCGCAAGGCGGCCAAGATCGGCGTTCCTTCCGTGCTCGGAGCGGGCGCCGTCGCCGGAGCCGTCGCCGCGGGGCTGGCCTACCGGCGCAGGGCCGCCTGACCCGCCTCGCTCAGCCTCGGAAAACGCTGCGCCGCTGGGAAAGCCTGCGGTAAAGCATCACCTGAATGGCCTCGCGGACCTGGTCGGTGAGGTTGAACACGAGCATCGGGTCCTCGTGTGCCTCGTGGTCGAACCGGTCGGTGCGGATGGGCTCGCCGAATTCGATGTGCCACTTCGTCGGCAACGGGATCGCTCCGAGCGGACCGAGCAGCGGGAAGAACGGTGTCACGGGAAAGTAGGGAAGGCCGAGCAGCCTCGCGAGCGGCTTGAGGTCCGCGATCTTCGGATAGATCTCCTCCGCGCCGACGATCGACACGGGGATCAGCGGAACACCCGCCCGCAACGCCGACGAGACGAACCCGCCCCTGCCGAACCGTTGCAGCTTGTAGCGCGCCGAGAACGGTTTTCCGACTCCCTTGAAGCCTTCCGGCCACACCCCGACGAGTTCTCCGGCGCCCAGCAGCCGCTCCGCGTCGGTACCGCACGCGAGGGTCTGCCCCGACCTGCGGGCGAGCGTGCCGAGCAACGGGGTCTTGAAGACGAGATCGGCGCCGAGCATCCTCAGGTGCCGATGGTGCGGATGGTCGTCGTGTACCGCGACTGCCGTCATCACCGAGTCGATGGGCAGTACGCCGGAATGGTTGCAGACCAGCAGCGCGCCACCGTCGAGCGGCAGGTTCTCCACGCCGTGTGTGCTGACCCTGAACCACTTCTCGTACAGCACCCTCAGTGGCGGCAACAGCAGCGTGTCGGTCAGTTCGGTGTCGAAGCCGAACTCGTCGACGGAGTAGTCGCCCGTGACGCGGTGCTTGAGGAAGTCGACGAGCCTGCCGAGCGGGTCGGCGGGCAGCTGCCGCGACCGCGCGCCGTTCGCACGCGGGAACGCGACGACGGGCGCTCCGTCCTTCCGCTCGCTCCGGACGGCGGTATCGGAAGGACCACCGTCGGCACCTCGGAACTCGTCCTTGCCTCGGTGGAGCGGGATGACCCTGGCCGAGCTGCCGTTCGTCACAGCTTCACCTTCCAACCGTCGGCCGTGGTGGCCAGCCCTGCCAGCCTTCCCCCGTCGACGACCGGCCGCAGCCCCCTGCCCTGCACGTAGTCGTCGAAGGCTTCCCTTGTCGACCACCTGGGCAGATATCCGAAAGTTTTCTTGAGTCTGGTGTTGTCGACGACCCTGCCGAAGTTCAACAACCGTACCTGGTCTGAGGAGAAGTCGACGACGTGCGCACCGCGCAGGACCTTGCTGATCGAGGGCATCAGACCACGTGGAACGGGCAGTTCGACCCGTCCTGCCCTGCGGATTGCCTGTGACAGCGTCAGCACACCGTCGGCACCTACGTTGAAAATCCCGGGCTTGTCCTGCAAGGTCGCCGTTTCGAGAACGGCGAGGGCGTCGGAGGAGTGCAATACCTGGATGCGCGCGTCGTAGCCGAACACGGTCGGCACGACCGGCAGGGCGAAGTACCTGGACAGCACGGTGTCGACGTCGGGGCCGAGCAGGTTGACGAACCTGGCCATCGTGACCGTGATGTCGGGCCTTCTGCGGGAAAGACCCCGCACGTAGCCTTCCATCTCCACGGCGTCCTTGGCATAGCCATTGGACGAAGCGGGGATGAGCTCGGAATCCTCGGTGAACACGGCGGGCGAACGAGAACTCGCGCCGTAGACGGCCGCCGTCGATTTGACGACGAGCTTGCGCACCAACGGCGAACGCTGGCACGCGGCCAGCAATCGCATGGTGCCGATGACATTGACTTCCTTGATCGCCATTCGCCTGCCCGGCCCCGCGGGATGACAGGTCGTCGAGGCATGGACCACCGTGTCGACCTTGGCCGAACTGATGATCTTCGCGATCAGCGGATTGCGGATGTCCGCCCTGACGAACTCCGCGTGGCCGATGCGGCGCAACACGTCCGCCCTCGGCGGAGCCGTGTCGACACCGATGACCCGTTCCAGATCGGAATTGTTGCCCAGCCTGGCGAGGAGCCTGCCGCCCAGTTCGCCGGCAACCCCGGTGACAAGGACGATATTGGACGGCATCGGACCCCCTGGCGGGAAAGGCGCTGCGGTACGAAGAGGCGGTTCCGGATGCTACTCCGGGAAAAGGGTGACCGAACCGTCTCTAACATGGTATTAACCGGGGTTACGCCTACCGGCCAACTGGGCTCGCCTGACTGTGTGAAGCGATGTACAGCGAGATACGCAGTCGCGGATCCGGGATTTACTTGCCCTGCTTGCGACGCTGCACCCTGGTGCGACGAAGCAACTTGCGGTGCTTCTTCTTCGACATACGCTTGCGGCGCTTCTTGATGACCGAGCCCACAAATGCTCCTTAACGTCGGGTCGTTTTCTCGCATGGGCAAGCACACGAATGACCTGCCAGAGTACCCGGAGGTCTGACCGGCATTCGCGCTGGCCTACCCGTCTTCTACCCGACGTCGAAGTACGCGTTGTCCAAGTAGTCGTGAACGGCCTTCTCCGGCACCCTGAACGACTTGCCGACGCGGACCGCCGGAAGTTCGCCGGAATGCACGAGCCGGTAGACGGTCATCTTGGAGACCCGCATCAACGAGGCCACCTCGGCGACAGTCAAGAACTGAACCTGCCGGGGGCCCGGCACATCGTCTTTCCTGTTCGGAAGCATGGTTTCACCGTGTCCCTTGCCGCGTATCGTGCCGCCCGGCTTCCCCACCGGACGGTACGGACACGCACGTGCTGACACCGAGGGTAGCGGGACACATGGGACTCATGCGACGGCCACCAAGGCGAATGACCTCTGCCGGACGAATTTCCGGCGGTATCAATCCTGCTCGTGGGCCTTGCCGAGTTGTACCGAACGGTCCCTGGCGGCTTCGATGGCCGCGAGCAAAGCCGCTCGTACACCGTGCTTTTCGAGCTCCCTGATCGCGTTGATGGTCGTGCCCGCCGGAGAGGTGACATTCTCCCGCAGAATCACCGGATGCTCGGTACCCTCAGCCAACATCTTCGCCGCTCCGACGGCCGACTGCACGATGAGCTGCTCGGCGACCGCGCGAGGGAGCCCGAGCAGAATCCCGGCGTCGATCATGGCTTCCACCAGGAAGAAGAAGTAGGCGGGGCCGGAGCCGGACAGCGCCGTGACGGCGTCCTGGTGCGTTTCGGGCACCTCGACGACCTTGCCGACACACGCCAGCATCTCCTCGACGACCTTGAGATGGTCAGCGGTGGCGTACTTGCCCGGCGAGATGGCGCTCATCGCCTCGTTGACGACCATCGGGGTGTTCGGCATGACCCTGACCACAGGGGTCCCCTCGGGCAGCCTGCGCTCGTACAGGGCCGTCGGAAGGCCAGCGCACAGCGACACCACGAGCGAGCTGGGGCCGACCAGCGGCGCCAGCTCGGTCAGCACCGGTTCGATGTCCTGCGGCTTCACGGCCACTACCAGCACGTCGGCCGCCTCGGCCGCCTCGGCGACCTCGACGGCCCTGACGCCGTAACGCCCGGTCAGTTCGGCTGAACGCTCGGGATGCCGCTCGGTGAACAGCAACTCCCCCGCGTCGCGGCCACCCTGCAACAGTCCCGACAGCAGTGCCTCACCGATCTTCCCGGCGCCAAGTACGGCGATAGTTCCCATCCCCCGAGGTTATGCGTGCACGCGAAGCGCGAGTTCACGGCCCCGAGGCCAGCGCGAGCTGGCGCGCCTGGCACACGATCCTGCCCTGCGCGTCGATCACCGTCGCGTCGGAGTCGAACCACGCCTCCTGGATCGACCGGCAGTCGACGGCGACCCTCAGCCAGCCTGGCGAAGGTCGTGCCCGCACGAGCGCGGTGAGCTGCGCGGTCGGCACCCAGCCGAACCGGCCGAGGTTGAAAACGACCGGCGGGTTGATGTCGGCCGCGAGCAAAGCGAAGAAGGGATCGGGCTCGCCGTCTCGCGGCCTCGCCCACAATCGCAGCCTTGGCGGATCCCCCGTCCTTCCGGAGAGAAAACCCGCCGTCGCGGGGTCGATGCGCACGTCACAGCCCTTGGCGAGGTTGAAAGCCCCCTCCGCCGATTCGGTGGAGAGCGTGATCGAGCCGGCAGGCGGCTCGGCGGGGATCTGGGGCGCGTCGTTCCACACTGGCCGCCGGACCGGCAGCCTGCCCGCGGTGACCCTCGCCTCGACACAGCTGCGTCCTCGCTGTTCGAGTACGACGGCGACGACGGTTGCCCTGCGGCCGATCTTGCGGATGTCGGTGCGCAGCAGCACGGGGCCGATCGCGGGTGGCCGCAGGAACTCCGCGCTCACGGCCATCGGATCGACCGGTGGCTCGCCACGTTCGACGAGCGCGTTGATACCGGCCTTCGCGAGCAGTGCCATGAGGAAACCGCCGTGCGGATGTCCGCCGATCGACCACTCGTACCGAAGGTCGGCCGTGAACGTGCCGTCGCCGAGCGAGCGCACCGCGCAGGCCTTCCCGAACGAGGTCGGTTCGAAGTCCAGTGTGCTCACGAACGACTGACCCGCGCTCGAAGGGGAACCACCGCCCCGGCCTGCCGTCCGGCCTGCCTCCACATCACATTGCCGTGCCACTGCTTTCCGAACGGCACATACCCGTGCACGGTCTCCCCTTCCGCAGCAGGCCGGCACTGTGGGTCAGGCCGGTCCCCGTACAGCTTCCGGTACTCGTACTCATCTCGCTGATTTACGACGGTCCCCCTCGCCGTCGTGCCGCGCCGGTTCCCTTCGGTGCGACGACGGGCTTCGGCCCGCCCGCGCTTGGGAAGAGTGCCGAACGGTCCCCGATACACGCGCGGGGCGCAGCGAAGCGCTGTTCGCGCGGTGGCGGCACGGCGCCGGACCACCTCCCCGCGCGCGGAGGCGATAACCAGCGAACGCAACGGATCCACGTGCAAAACCATACGTGTGACCGGGCGGAAACCCATGCCTGCCCAGGGTGAAAGTTGATCTTTCCTGGTGCGGACGGCGCGTTATTGACCCAGGTGCAGGCGGGTGAACAGCAGCGCCTCGGCGAGGTCTTTCATCCTGCGGTCGAGATTGCGCGCGCTCCGGGTGTTGACTTCGAGAACGACCTGTCCCGCGAAGTCGCCCTCCGCGAGCGTCTCCAGCAGTTCCGCGCACGGTTGACCGCCCCTGCCCGGCACGAGATGCTCGTCCTTCGGGATTCCCGTTCCGTCGGCGAGATGGACGTGACGCAGCCCCTCGCCCATCCGCCGCGCGAGCGCCAGCGCGTCCATGTCGGCCGCGGCCGTGTGCGAAAGGTCGAGCGTGTAGTTGGCGTAGCCGACGTCGGTGGGGTCGATCGAGGGCCGGAAAGCCGAAACCCTGCTGCCCTTCCGGCCTGGCGACCTGACCTTGAACATGTTCTCGACCGCGATGGCGACGCCGCTGCTTTCCTCCAACTCGGCGACCAGGTCGGCGAAGTAGTCGCCGTACCTCCGCTGCCAGCGAAACGGCGGGTGCACGACGACCGTGCGGGCTTCGAGTTCCATCGCCGCCTCGACGGAGCGGCGGAGCCTGACGACCGGGTCGGGCGACCACACGCGCTGGGTGATCAACAAGGACGGCGAGTGGACCGACAAGACCGGAGTGCCGGTGTTCCTGCTGTGCCTGCGCAACGCGTCGACGTCCTGGCTGCCCGGGTCGGTCCACACCATGACCTCGACGCCGTCGTAGCCGAGCGCGGCAGCCACCTCGAAGCCGGAAACGGCACGCATGGGCCACACCGATGCCGTTGAAAGGCCGACGGGAATCGCGTGGCCCACGCGCTACCTGGAGACGAGCAGCAAAGCGGCGGGCGAAACCGTGACGACGAGGCCGACGAGCAGAGCGAGCACCGTGGTCTGAAGATCCTCGGCCCTGCGCACCTTCCGCACGATCCAGACAAGACCGATGGTCACGATGAGCGCGGCGGCAAGCGCGGCGGCCGGCAACTGACCCCACAGCCAGTTGAAGCCGAGCCACACTCCGGCGCCACCGGCGACGCCTGCGGCGAGTTGACCGGCGAGAGCCAGCCACTGCTTGGCAGGCGAGCCCGCTTCGTCGTCTTCGTCCTCGTCGGCGACGCCTTCGGCGCGCTTCTCCGAGGCTTCGTCGGTGTCGTCGGCCGGAGGAAGCCGATCGGCTTCGTACTCGTCGTCGTACTCGCGGTCGTAGTCCTGGTCGTACCCTTCGGCATCCTCGGCGTACCCGGTGTCGTAGCCGTCGGCGTAGTCGTAGGAATCGGCGTAGGCGTCGTCGTACTGATCGGCATAGGGACCGGCCGGGTCCTGGTGGCCCTCCGCGAGCGGATCGTCGTCGAGCACACCGCTGCGGAACGGGTGCCGCGTCGGCTCGTCGTCGTCACCGAAGTCCGGGGTGAAGAATCCGGTCGGAGGGCCCTCGTCGACCGCGTCGCCGGTGAGCTGCCCCTGCTGCGCCGGCATCGGAGGTTCCTGCGGAACCGGTGGCGTGACCTGGGTGTCTTCGAGTTGCGCGTTCTGCCTGCGCTTGCGCCAGCCGGCGAGTCCGGCCGGTGGTTCGTCGGCAGGCAGCCGCGCCGGCGCGCCTTCGACTGGTTGTCCCGCATCGGTCTCGTTCCCGACCGCGGGGAACTGCTCGGTGTGTGGTTCCGGCGGAGGCGGAGGCGCACCTCGGCCTCCCCTTCGCAACCGAGGAGGCAACGGGAAACCGCGCTGCCTCGTCGGCGGCGGTTCCGGAGCGGGCGGAGCTTCGGCACCGTCCAGCCGCGCGGACAGCGTGCCCTCCGAGGGACCGTGCTCCTGCGGAGGCGGGGCGCCAGGGCCAACGGGTGGCGGGCCCGGATTGACCGGCGCGACGGGAGCGACCCTGCGGGTGGCGCCGCCCCGATCGAACCCCTCGGGGCCGGGGTGCGGCTGTCCTACCGGGCCGTGAACACCGGTACCGCCACCGACACCGTTGGCGGGACGCTGGGGCGGACCCTGCCTTCCGTGCTCGTCACCACCGGGAACCTGGAACGTGCCGGTTCCCCTCGGGGGCTGAGGAGGCTGGGGCATCCCCCTTGGCGGAAGGGGCGGGCGGAGCTGATCTGAAGAAGGCTCATGGCCAGGGCCCTGCGGCCCTGGTGGAGCGACCGGCGGACGTTGCTCGGTGGGAGGCGGGCCTTCTGCCCGCACCCTCTCGATGATGGCCTGCGGCGCGGTGTCACTGATGCTGGGCTGGAAACCGCCCTCGTCCTCGTCGGCAGCGCGACGCCGTCGACGGCGCGGAGCGCCGTCGACCTGTCCGCCGTGTTCGGCAAGTAGCTCGGCCACCGTCTTCTGGGGCCGACCGCCGTCGCTGTCTTCAGTCATCCTTTCCACCGTGCCCGTCGCGCGTTGTCCGCGTCTAGTGTGAACCCAGGCGTCATCCTTGCCGTCCCTGGCCGGTCAACAATCCAGTCTGGTCGGTGCCGTTCGAATGGTCCAGGCGCCGCAGAATCACGCCTTCTCGAAGCGCCCACGGGCAAATCTCCAGCACCTCCAGTGACAACGCTCGCATGGTGGCCTGTGCCACTAACGCTCCGGCGACGAGCTGATGCGCGCGTCCGGAACTCACGCCTTCCAGTTGGGCGAGGTCGGTCGACGGCATCCGTGAGATGAACTTGATCAGTTGCCGCAGCGCGGTGTCCGTGAGCACCCTGCGCGCGCTCGGGCCCGCGGTGGACGGAGCGGCGCCGGTCAGCCTCGCCAGTGACCGGAAGGTCTTCGACGTCGCGACGACCCGGTCCGGCTCCCCGAGCTGCCGTACCTTCCTCGCGAGGTCGGCGACCTGCTCTTCGAGCCATTCCTCTGTCGTCTCCAGTTCGGGCCTCGTCGGCGGATCCTTGGTGAACCGGGTACGGGTGAGCCTGCCTGCGCCGAGCGGAACCGACTCGGCCAAAGCCGGCTCCTCGTCGATGCCCATGGCGACCTCCAGCGAGCCACCACCGATGTCGAGCACGAGAAGCTTGCCCGACGACCAGCCGAACCAGCGGCGAACCGCGAGAAACGTGAGCCTCGCCTCTTCGACACCGGTGAGCACCCGCAACTCGACCCCGGTCTGGTCGGTCACTTTGCGTAGCACTTTGCCGACGTTCTTGGCTTCGCGAACGGCCGAGGTACCGAAGGCCATGAGCTCTTCGCAGCCGAGGCGACGCGCGGATTCCTTCGCCGTCTCGACGGCTCCCGCGAGGTCCTGGACGCCGTCTTTGCTGAGGTCACCGTTCTTGTTGATCTTCTCGGCGAGCCGCAACACCGACTTCTCGGAATGCATCGGGGTCGGGTGGGCACCACGATGAGCATCAACCACCAGCAGGTGGACCGTGTTCGACCCGACGTCGAGTACCCCTAGGCGCACGAAACCCTACGGTACCCGGCCCTCGGATCAGCTTTCGAACTTATAGCCCAGGCCACGCACCGTAACCAGATGCCGAGGCGATCCGGGGTCGGGTTCGATCTTGGAGCGCAGCCGTTTGACGTGCACATCCAGGGTTTTCGTGTCCCCTACGTAGTCGGCGCCCCACACTCGGTCGATGAGCTGTCCGCGGGTCAGCACCCTGCCGACATTGCGCAGCAGATATTCGAGAAGGTCGAACTCCTTGAGCGGCAGCGAGACGTCGGCACCGTCGACGGTCACGACGTGCCGCTCGACATCCATCCGCACCGGGCCCGCCGCGAGCACGAGGGGCGTCAGCTCGCCTTCGGTGCCCGGTTCGCCGCCCCTCCGCAGTACCGCCCTGACCCTCGCGATGAGCTCCCTCGCCGAGTAGGGCTTCGTCACGTAGTCGTCGGCTCCCAGTTCAAGCCCGACGACCTTGTCGATCTCACTGTCCCTCGCGGTGACCATGATCACGGGCACGGCGGAGCGCTGGCGAAGCTGCTTGCACACGTCGGTGCCGCTCATGCCGGGCAGCATGAGATCGAGCAGCACGATGTCGGCGCCGTTGCGATCGAACTCGTCGAGTGCCTGCTGGCCGTCCGTCGCGACGGCCGCGGTGAAGCCCTCCTTTCTCAGCAGGAAGGCGAGCGGGTCGGCGAACGACTCCTCGTCCTCGACAATCAGCACCCTTGTCACGGTGTTCCTCCTGGTTCGGGGCCTTGGCTTCGGCTTTCGGCCGCCGTTGTGCCGGGGGTACCCGGCTTGGCTTGCTTGGTGACGGCAACGCGGGGCTCCGCTTTACCCCGCGCGGTCCTCTCTCGCGCCGGTGCGTCCTCCTCGGCCGGGATCGCCCCGTCGCCATCGGCGGTATGGGCTGGAATGCGCAACGTGAAGGTGGAGCCGACCCCCTGGCTGCTCCACAGGCCGACCTCACCGCCGTGGTTGGCCGCGACGTGCTTGACGATGGCGAGCCCCAGTCCCGTGCCACCGGTCGCCCTTGAGCGCGCCTTGTCGGCCCGGTAGAAGCGTTCGAAGACCCGCTCCTGCTCGTCTTCGGCGATGCCGATCCCCCTGTCGGTCACGGCGATCTCCACGAAGGATCCGGCGAGCCTCCTGCTGATCGAAACCGGGCTGCCCCTGTGCGAGTAGGCGACGGCGTTTTCGAGCAAATTGGACAGTGCGGTCACGAGCAGCGTCCGGTCACCCTCGACGAAGAGGCCGGTCGGAGCGTCGGTGGTGACGGTGATCTCCGCGGATTCGGCGGCGAGCCTCGTGCGGCCGAGCGCTTCGGCGACAACGGCATCGATGGCGACCTCGGTCAGTTCCGGCAGCCGCTCGGCGCCCTGCAACCGCGACAGCGCGATCAACTCGGTCACGAGCTTGCCGAGTCTCGTCGACTCCCTGAGGATCTTCTCGCCGAACCTCCTGACCTCGTCCGGATCGTCGACGGCGTCGAGGACGGCCTCCGAAAGGAGGGCGATCCCGCCGACCGGGGTCTTCAGCTCGTGGCTCACGTTCGCGACGAAGTCGCGCCTCGTCGCCTCAAGCCGGACCGCCTCGGAGTGGTCGACTGCCTCCACGACCGTGAACCCGTCGCCGAGCGGCCTGACCTCACCGAGCACCGCCTCCGGCTTGCGGCCCCGGACCTCCAGCGGAGAGAGGTCGATCTCAAGCGGTTCCCCCGTGGCGACCACGTGTTCGGCTGCCTTGCGGGCCCGCACGTCGGCCTGGTTCGCCTTGACGAGACCGAGCGACTCCGCGCTGCGGTTGTGCAGCACGAGGTCGCCGAACCGGTTGAGCAGCAGGACACCGTTGTTCGATGAGCGAACGAATCTGCCAAGGAGGTCGGCCGCGGTCGGTCCGGTCGGTTTACCTCCCGGCACTACCGATCCCGCCTTGGCGAGCAGGAAGCCGATAGCCCCTCCGACCACCAACGCGGCGGTGGCCAGCGCGAACGTAGCGGTCGCCGTCACGGGGGCATGGTAAGCACCCCGACAGCCTGTTGGCCTAGTGTTAGCGGCATTCTCGTGACGGCCGTGACACCTGCGGGCCACCTGTTGGCCACCGGTTCAGCAATGGTTCACCCAGCTGTCGCCCTCCGTCGACCTCGCGGCCGGATTCCCTCGATCGATCGGGTTCACCGCGCTGACAACGTGGCGACTTCCTCGGACGAGAGCCGTATCCTGCCCGCCGCCACGTTCTCCTCGACGTGAACGGGGTCGCCGGTGCCGGGAATCGCGAGGACGTTGGGCGCGCGGTGCAGGGTCCAGGCGAGCCGGATCTGCGCCCGCGTCGCGCCGTGCGCCTTCGCGATGTCAGCCACGGCCTCCCCGGTGCCGTCGCTGTCCTTACCCGCGCCGAACACGGAAAAGAACGGGACGAACGCGATGCCCTGCTCGGTGCACAGGTCCAGTAGCACTTCGTCGTCGCGCTTGCCGAGCCCGTACCAGTTCTGGACGCTCACCACGGGTGCGACGCGCCTCGCCTCGGCAAGGTGCTCCACGGTCACGTTGGAGATCCCCAGCTCGCCGATGAGCCCTTCGTCACGGAGCTGGGCCAGCGCGCCGAACCGCTCGGCGAGCGATCCGGCGCCGCGTTCGAGTCCTTCACCGATGCGCAGGTAGACGAGGTCGAGCCGGTCGAGGCCGAGCTGCCGCAGGTTCTCCTCGACCTGCCCTCGCAACTGCTCGGGAGTGGCCTCGGGAAGCCAGCCGCCGGAAGGGTCGCGGCCCGGCCCCACCTTGGTGGCGATGACGAGGTGTTCGGGGTAGGGACGCAACGCGGTGTTGATCAATTCGTTGGCCGAGCGGGTCGCCGAGAAATAGAAGGCGGCGGTGTCGACGTGGTCGACGCCGAGTTCGACGGCCTTCCTCAGCACGGTGATCGCGCGGTCGCGATCCATCGGCCGCCCTTGGGCGTCGCTCATCAGCCGCATCGCGCCGAACCCGAGTCTGCTGACCGTGCGCCCGCCGAGCCGCCAGGTCGATACGTTGTCGTTCGTTTCGTTCATGCCGACAAGCCTTGCCGGGGAGATCGGCGCCGTCCCCGATTGGCAGTTTGCTGCCATAGTGGAGTCGTGGAGGCGGACACCATCGCGCTGGTACGCGGCGAGGAGGAACTGTTCGCCCGCACCGCGCATCTTTTCGCGGCGGCATCCGAGATCGCCTGCGCGGCCAACGACTTCAGCACGTGGTCGAGGCCGAGGTCGGCGCCTCTCCAGAGCAGCGCTCCCAGCACCATCCGCAAGATCTACCGGCCTGGCGCCCTGCTCGATCCCTCGGCGGCCGAGCACCTGCGCGAGGTGGCGAGCCACGGCGCCGACGTCCGCATCACGCTTGAGGAGATCAACGAGACGATCATCCTCGACCGGCGCGTGGTGATACTGGCAGGCGATGTCGTCGACGGCGTCCGCGGTTACAGCGTGCTGTCCAGCCCCGCGCCGGTACAGGGCGTGATGTCGCTGTACGAGGCGGCCTGGCGGGGTTCGACGGAGCTGGCGGCCTACGAGGCGGGGTTCGCCGAGGTACGACTGCTCGCGCCGCGCATTCTGGACATGCTGGCTTCCGGCTGCAAGGACGAGACGGCGGCCCGTGAGCTCGACCTCGGTCTTCGGACCTACCGTCGCAGGGTCGCCGAGTTGATGAGCGCGCTCGGCGCGACGTCCCGATTTCAGGCCGGCGTGCGGGCGAGGGAACTGGGCCTGGTGTGAGCCTGCCCCCGCCGGAGTGGCAAGGGCAGGCTCGGCCGGAAGAGCAGGTCAGCGGCCCTGGTTGGCGACGGCGGCAGCGGCTTCCTTCGCGGCGGCCGGGTCGAGATAGGTACCGCCGGGGTTGGCGGGTTTGAGGTCGCCCCCCTGCTCGACGAGGTCGTAGCGCAGCGGAATGCCGGTGGGGATGTTGAGACCGGCGATGTCGGAGTCGGAAACGCCGTCGAGGTGCTTCACGAGCGCCCTCAGCGAGTTGCCATGCGCGGCGACCAGCACGTTCTTGCCTGCCCTCAGGTCGGGCACGATCGCCGATTCCCAGTAAGGCAGCAGCCGGTCGACGACGTCCTTGAGGCATTCGGTCATCGGCATGCCGTCGCCGAGGTTCGCGTAGCGGGGGTCGGCGTCCTGACTGAACTCGGTGCCCGCCTCGATGGGCGGCGGCGGGGTGTCGTAGGAGCGGCGCCAGAGCATGAACTGCTCCTCGCCGAACTCGTCGAGGGTCTGCTTCTTGTTCTTGCCCTGTAGCGCGCCGTAGTGACGTTCGTTGAGGCGCCAGTCCCTACGGACGTCGATCCAGTGCCGGTCGGCGACGTCGAGCGCGAGGTTGGCCGTCGAGATGGCCCTCCGCAGCAACGAGGTGTGCACGATGTCGGGCAGCAGCCCCGTCTCGGCGAGCAGTTCGCCACCGCGTCGTGCCTCGGTCTCGCCCAGTTCGGACAGCGGCACATCGACCCAGCCGGTGAACAGGTTTTCCGCGTTCCAGGTGCTCTGCCCGTGTCGCAGCAGCACCAAGGTCCCAAGTTCGGCCATACGGCTCAGCCTGCCAGAACACGGTCGCGCGGGGGCGAATGGCCGCTTCTACTCACAGTGGCGCCTCGGCCATCGCTTGCTCACTCGTTTGTTCGGCGACTCGCCAACAAGATTTCAACAAGGTTAAGCAGGTCGCATTGCGTTAACGATTGACAAGAATTTCACTCGAATGGAGCAACGAGTAGTCTTGTGATTACAGACCCGAGTCTGACAAGTTGACTATTAACCCGCGCGGCCGGAAACCACGCACTCCCCGGCCGCCCGCGGGCGCAGACGCAGCTCGTCTCCCCCCTGCCGAGCTGCGACCCGCCGGCCCCGTTGGCATCCCCCTCGCCACCGGGTCCACGCGGCGGGGACGTCAGCGGGGCGGCTTGAGATCGCGACTCCCCCCTCCCTCAAGCCGCCCCGCGACCCCGTCCTCATCCCCTCAATCCGAGGTCAGCGAGCCTGGCTCGTGCGCGGCCGACGGCTCGATCAGATGCCGGAACGCTTCGAGGTTGGCCAGCGACTCCCCTCGCGAGACCCTCCAGTCCCACTCCCTGCGGATCGAACTGGCGAACCCGAGTTCGAGCAGCGTGTTGAAGTCGCCGTCGGCCGCTTCGAGCACCTGGCCGAGCAGCTTGTCGAGTTCCCGCTCACTCACGGTTTCGAGACCGAACCTGCCGACGAGGTAGATGTCACCGGCGTCGTCGATCGTGTAGTGCACGCCGTAGAGGCGGGCGTTGCGGCGCAGCAGGAACCGGTAGACCCGCTCGTGCTCCTCGTCGGGATGCCTGCACACGAACGCCTCGATGGCGAAGGAGTGTTCGCGCACGATCAGCCAGCAATTGGTCTGGAGCTTGCGCACACCTGGCAGCGTCACGAAGTAGCCGCCGGCCCCCTTGCGCTCGTACGTCAGCCCCGCCGCGTCGAGCGCCTCGCGCAGCGCCGCGGCGGCGCGCTCCACCTCAGGCTTCGCCGTCACACCGCCACCTCCAGCGCCGCGGTACGGAAGGCGCTGGTGGCCTCCGAGTACGCGGCGAGCAGCGCGTCGGTGGTGCGCTGCCAGGAAAACCCGCTCGCGTGCTCAAGGGCACCCTTCGCGAACTCCGCGTGTGCCGACCTGTCCAATGCCGCCCTCCGCAGTGCGTCGGCCCAGTCCTGCGCGCGATGCGACGGAACGAGCAGGCCGGAAACACCGTGGTCGACGGCGACCGGAAGGCCACCGACCTCAGCGGCGACCACCGGCGTCCCGCACGCCTGCGCCTCCAGCGCGACAAGTCCGAACGACTCGTTGTAACTGGGCACGGCGACGATATCCGCGGCGCGGTACACGTTCACCAGGTTGTCGCCCGATTGGGGCGGCACGAACCGGGTCAGCTCCGCGATGCCGAGCGATCCGGCCAGGTCCCGGAGGGCGTGCGGCAGTTCCATCCCGGTACCGGAAGGTCCTCCCGCGACGAGCACGACGAGCCGTTCGCGCAAGGTGGGATCCCGCTCGATGAGCCTGGCGACCGCGGCGAGCAGCACGTCGGGCGCCTTGAGCGGCTGAATGCGGCCGACGAAGGCCAGCACGACCGCGTCGGGGGGAAGGCCGAGCGCCCTGCGCGCCGCGGCTTGCGAGCCCGGCCGGAACCGGTCGAGGTCGACGCCGGGCGAGACCGTGCTGACCGCATCGCGGTCGGCGCCGTACAGCCCAACGAGCTGGTCTGTCTCGACGTCGGTGTTCACGACGAGCCGGTCGGCTTCCGCGACGACCTGCTCCTCGCCGATCACCCTTGTCCTCGGCTCCGGCGTGTCACCTTCGGCGAGCGCCGCGTTCTTGACCTTGGCAAGCGTGTGCGCCGTGTGGACGAGCGGAACGCCCCACCGGTCTCTCGCCAGCCAGCCGACCTGGCCGGACAGCCAGTAGTGCGAGTGGATCAGGTCGTAGTAGCCGGGCTCGTGAAACGCCTCCGTCCGCAGCACTCCCGACGTGAACGCGCAGAGCTGGGCGGGCAGTTCGTGCCGTTCGAGCGGTTCGAACGGGCCCGCGGCAATGTGCCTGACCAGCACTCCAGGGGCCAGTTCGACGACGGGAGGCTGCTCGGAGGAGGTGGCCCTCGTGAACACCTCGACGGCGACGCCGCGTCTGGCCATCTCGACGGCCGTCTGCGAGATGTAGACGTTCATGCCTCCGGCGTCGCCGGTGCCCGGTTGCTCCAACGGGGACGTGTGCACGGACAACACAGCCACCCGGCGCGGCTGCTTCGCCGGCCGGTACCAGGAGAACGTCACCGAATCACCTCTCTGCTCAAGCGCCCGACACTCGTTCTCCCGCGAACCGCAGCAACGTCGTGTTGAACCGCTGCGCGTCCTCGGCGAACGGTAAATGGCCTACACCTGACCACCAACGCGAATCGCACCCGGGTATCTTCCCCGCCGCGTATTCGCCCGCCGTGATGTCGACGACGGCATCGGCGTCACCGTGCACCACCAGCGAGGGAACGTCGACGGCCGACAGCACGGCCGCGCTGCCGACGTCGCGGCGGAACAGCGCCGCCCTGACCGACGGCTGGACGGTCAACGAGGTGCCGAGCAGAGCTTGCACGAGCGGACCGGGCACGTTTCGGCCGGTCTCCCCTGACAGCGCCACGCTGAACGCGGTGAGCGCCGGCAGGGCGATGTCGATGTCCTCGTCGAGCGCGGCGGGAAGGGCCGCCCGCATGGCTGGCCCCACCTTGCCACCGGGATGACCCTTTCCGATTTCGGTGATCGCACCGACGAGGACGATTCCGGCCAGCCCAGCCGTGCCGTGCACCCGCAGATAGTCGCTGATCACGAGACCGCCGTAGGACCAGCCGACCAGCACGGCGGGGGTGCCCGCGACGGCGAGCACCGCGGCGAGATCGTCGGCCCACGAGACCGGATCGTCGTAGCCGCCGGCCGGTACGTCGGACGTGCCGTGCCCTCGAAGGTCGAACGCGACGAGCCGGTGGGCCCGCCTCAACTCGCGGTCGGCGAACTGGAGATCCCATGCTCTCGCCGACTGCGCCCAGCCGTGCACGAACACGATCGGCGGAGCGCCGTCCGTTCCCTCGATCCTGACTCCGATACGGACGCCGTCGGCGCCGATGACCTCTGTTCTCATCCCCCGATCGTCACAGGGCCGATTTCGACTGCCACGTCGGCCAGTCCAACAGCCAGTCCATGACGTCGGACGTGGTCGGGAAATCCGCACGGGCACCGGTGACCTCGACCGGATCGCCGATCAACGCGGAATCGAAATAAGCCTTCGCGTCGGCTTCGAGCAGATTGACGCAACCGTGCGAGGTGTTGTTCTTGCCGATGTTGGCGCGATTGTCCTCGTTCTCGTGGATGAACTCGCCGTGATTGGAGATGCGGCAGCACCACTTCTTCTTGACGTTGGTGTAGCCGTAGCGCTCGTTGTCGAAGATCGCCGTCGGCTCCCTCGACATGACGATCACGGTGCCGTTGGGGGTGTTCAGTTCGGGATCGGCGTCCTTGCCGTTGCTGCACGGGTAGTTCGCGACCTCATTGCCGTCGCGGTAGACGCGCATCCGGTGATCGGGGGTGTGCACCTTGACGACCTGGTTGCGGCCGATGGTGAATTCCGTTGTGACGTCGGCCTTCCCGTACGCCCCTCCGCCGTAGTGAACGCCGTAGAGGTTCGCGAAGACCTTGACCTGGGTGTTGGCGGGCCAGTACTCCTTCGGCCTCCAGTCGACCTGCCGGTCGGAGAGCCACGCCCACGCTCCCTCGACCTCACCTGAGGTCTCGACCTTGAGCGCGCGCTGCGCGGCGGCCCTGTCCGACACCGCTTCCGCGAACTTCACGCTGATCGGCATCGCGACCCCGACCTCGGCGTGATCGACGGGATTGAGTGTCGCCCTCACCACGTTCGACGGCGCGACGGTGTGGAAGTCGCCGGTCAGCTCCGTCGTCTTGCCGTCGGTGCCCTTCGCTTTCGCCGCGTACGTGTACGTGGCCGAGTAGCCGAGCGGTTCGGAACTCGTCCAGACGGTCTTGTCCTCGTTCAGTTCGCCCGCGACCGCGCCGCCTTCGGCGTTGGTCAATTTCACCTCGGTGAGCGTGCCCTTCGCCACGGTGACCGTGACCGGTCCCCTCACCGGAACGTCCTTCGCGTCGGCGACCGGCTCGGCGGTGATCTCCGCCTCCGGCGGCAGTTTCCGGGGATCGACCTGCGCAGTGCCGCCCGTCGTTCCCGAACAGGCCGCGAGCAGCCCTGCCGAACCTGCCGCCGCCGCGGCTCTGAAGACGGTGCGCCGTTCGAACACTCCTGGTCCTCCCTCTCGAATCCTGCTGTGAACCGGTCGACGTTACCTGGCAACATGCGGTCATGAGCACGCGAACCGCAGTCATCACCGGCGCGAGCGCCGGCATCGGCGCCGCAACCGCACGGGCACTCGCGAAGGCCGGTTTCCACGTCGTACTCGGAGCACGCCGCCTCGACAAGGTGCGGGCACTCGCCGAGGAACTCTCCGGGTCCGCACAACAACTGGACGTCACAGACGCCGGCTCCGTTGCCTCGTTCGCGGCCCAGATCCCAGAATGCCATCTGCTCGTCAACAATGCCGGTGGCGCACGGGGCCTCGAACGCGTCGAGAACGCCGACGAAGAGCACTGGCGCTGGATGTGGGAAACGAACGTACTCGGCACGCTTCGCATCACGAAAGCACTGCTGCCGAAACTGATCGACTCCGGCGACGGGCACGTCATCACCGTGACGTCCATCGCGGGCCACGAGGTCTACGACGGCGGATCCGGTTACACGTCGGCGAAACACGCGCAGTCGGCGCTGCACCAGACCCTGCGTTCCGAACACCTCGGACAGCCGGTGCGCCTCACCGAGGTCGTTCCGGGGATGGTGCGGACCGATTTCTCGCTCAACCGCTTCGAGGGCGACACGTCGCGCGCCGACAAGGTGTACCAAGGCATCGAGCCGTTGACGGCCGACGACGTCGCCGACGTCATCGCGTTCGCGGCGAGCAGGCCCTCACACGTCAACCTCGATCAGATCGTGATGAAGCCGAGGGCCCAGCTCAACGGAAGCCGCGCACACCGCGAGTGATTCCCTGTCACAGCGCGCAATTGATCAACAGCGGTTCGGGGCGCAGTACGACACCGAAGCGGTCGGCGACCCCGTCCCGCACCTCGCGGGCGAGCGCGAGCAGTTCGGCGGTGCTCGCGCCGCCCCTGTTGGTCAACGCGAGCGTGTGTTTGGTGGAAAGGGAAACCGATCCGGTCTTGCCCCGGTACCCCTTGCCGAAGCCCGCGCGCTCGATCAGCCACGCCGCGGACAGTTTCACTCCGTGCTCGGCCGGATACCGTGGCACGCGGACGTCCCCGCCGACCACCTCGCCGATGCGGGCGAGTACGACATCGACGTTGGCGGGATCGACGATCGGGTTGGTGAAGAAGGAGCCCGCGCTCCAGGTGTCGTGGTCGGTGGCGTCGAGCACCATTCCCTTGCCCCTCCGCAGCGCGAGCACCGCTTCGCGGGCCTCGCGCGCCGGGACCCGCGCGCCGACGTCGACACCGAGCGTCCGAGCGAGTTCGGCGTAGCGGATGGGTGCCGACAACCCGTCTTCCGACAGCGCGAAGCGGACCCGCAGCACGACCCCGTTCTCGGTGCCCTTCAGCACACTCGTGCGGTAGGCGAAGCCGAGTTCGTCCGCCCGCACCGCCGCGACCTCCCCGGTGCGCCGGTCGAACAGCTCGATCGAATCCAGCACCTCGCTGATCTCGCAGCCGTAGGCGCCCACGTTCTGGATCGGCGTCGCCCCAGCCGCGCCGGGAATGCCGGAAAGGCATTCGAGCCCGCCGTAGCCTTTCTCCACCGTCGCGGCGACGAACTCGTCCCAGTCCTGCCCCGCCTCGACCGACGTTCCGCTCCAGCCCTTCGACGCGATCCTGACGACCGTGCCAGGAAAGCCCTCGTCGGCGACGACGAGATTGGAGCCACCGCCGAGCAGCAGGGTGGGCTCGCCGTCCGCGTCGAGATCACGCACGGTGTTCACGAGTTCGTCCGCACTGGCGGCCGTGACGAACCGGCGCGCCGGTCCACCCAGCCGCAACGTGGTGTGTTCGCGCAGGGTGTCCTGGGTGGACGTTTCAGCGATGCTCACAACGGGCAACGGTACTGTCTCGGTCATGGCATCCCGTATCGAGCATCGCGCGACGTTCACGTCCGGCGTCGCGGACGTGTTCGCCGCACAGTCGAGCGAGCAGGCATTGCGCGCGAGGCTGGCCGAGATCGGCGGCACGAACGCGAGGCTGGAAGAACACACCGTGACCGATGACGGTGTTCGGTACGTACTTCTCCAGGGCGTCGCATCCGACAAGCTGCCTCAGGCCGTCAGGACCCTGCACAAGGGAGATCTGACGGTGCGAAGGGAGCAGCGCTGGCGCCGCGAGGGCGATGGCTACACCGGAACCACCCAGGTCGGGGTCAGCGGCATCCCCGGCGACATCACCGCGACGACCGCACTGACCCCCGAGGGCTCCGGCACGGCGGAACTCACCACGGGCGAGGTCAAGGTCCGCATCCCCATCGTCGGCGGCAGGCTCGAAGGTTTCATCGCCGAGCAGGTCACGAACCTGCTGCGCAGCGAGGCCGACTTCACGGCGAAGTGGCTCGCGCGCGGCACCTGATCGGCTCCCCTACTCGCGGCACCACCAATCCCAACCGGCTACGCAGGGTCGACCGCTGGCTCACCACCGACCTCGCGGTGAGCCGCGCGCTGTCCGGCGTGAGGGACCCGCTGGTGGTCGACCTCGGGTACGGGGCTGCTCCGGTCACGACCATCGAAATGGCACGGCGGCTTGCCGCCGTGCGTCCCTCCGTGCGCGTACTCGGCCTCGAACTCGATCAGGAGCGCGTCGACGCCGCCGCCACGGCAGCCGACCCGCCCCGGCTCGACTTCGCGAGAGGCGGCTTCGAACTCGCCGGAACGCGGCCGGTGCTCGTGCGTGCCTTCAACGTGTTGCGCCAGTACGCGGAAGCCGACGTCGTACCGTCCTGGTCGGCCATGCTCGCGAGCGTCAAACCGGGCGGGCTGCTCGTCGACGGCACGTGCGACGAACTCGGCAGGGTGGGTTCGTGGGTGACGGTCTCGCACGAAGGTCCTCGCACGCTCACCATTTCCGTGCATCTCGGCAGCCTGGACCGTCCCTCCACTGTGGCCGAACGGCTGCCCAAGGCGCTCATCCACCGCAATGTCGAAGGAGAGCGCGTCCACGACTTCCTCCGCGCCATGGACTCGTGCTGGGCCGCCTCGGCGCCGTTCGCGAGCTACGGCAGGAGGGCGCGATGGACCGAAATGGTCCTGATGCTGGCTGCTCGCGGCTGGCCGGTGCTCGGTCGTCGCGAGCGGTGGCGCCTCGGTGAGCTGACCGTGCCGTGGGAATGCGTGCAGCCCACCGAACGGGGGTAGGGCTGGCCGGTAGGGGCAGCCCTGAGTTCTCCCTGAGCTTCTTCTCAGGTTCTGGTGTCACCTCGGCTGGAGTGCCAATCTCGATCTCATGAGAAGGGGGTCGCCGAGCGGCCACTCGGCGACCCCCGAAGACACGAGTTCCCGCATGGCGAGCGTTTGGCGACGGGCCAGGCGGGTCTCTTATCAGTCATGAACGGAGACACCCATGCCTTCGCTGTCCACGGTACCCACCCGGGCCTACTCGGCCTCGATCGCGCACACGCCCGCGCAGATCGAGGCTGCGCAACGGTTGCGGACGAGCGTGTTCGCCGGCGAACTCGGAGTCGCGTTCGAGGGTGAGCTCGACACCGACGAGTTCGACGAGGTCTGCGACCACCTGATCGTCGAGCACGAGACGACGCGCGAGGTGGTCGGCACCTACCGGTTGCTTCCTCCAGGCCGTTCTTCCCGGCTCTACTCGGCAGGCGAATTCGACGTGAGCGCGCTCGAACCGTATCTGCCCTCACTGATCGAGGCAGGGCGTTCGTGCGTGCATCCCGATCATCGCGGCGGCGCGGTCATCAACATGATGTGGTCGGCGATGGCGAGATACACCCTGCTTTCAGGGCACCGTTACCTCGCGGGCTGCGCGTCCGTTCCGCTCGGCGACGGTGGCAAGTCCGCGACGAGCACATGGGAGCTGGCGAAGACGAAACACCTTTCGCCGCCCGATCTCCGGGTGCGGCCACACCACCCGTGGCTGCCGTCCCAGCGCGACGGTCAGCGGCCCACCTACGCGCAGTTGCCTCCGCTGCTGCGCGGCTACCTGCGGCTCGGCGCGTGGGTGTGCGGACCACCCGCCTTCGACCCCGACTTCGACGTCGCCGACTTCTTCGTGTTGCTGCCGCTGGACAACATCGACGAGCGCTACCTGCGCTACTTCCTCGGGGAGGACAGGTGAACGTCTGGACGGCCACCTCGCCGTGCTCGCCAAGCCGGTGCGTGACCAGCGAACTACCTCCGGTGAGCACCTCGGAAGCCATCGCTCGCGGCGCGGCCTTGCTCAAGGTGCTCGCCTCGACCGGTCCGCTCGACGTCAGGGCACGCAGGGTCTTCGACGCGCTCGGGATCGGTCTCGACACGGACCCCGCGCCGCGAGCGGCGTTGAGCGCGGGCGGCGACACCGGAACGCTGATCGTCGCCAACCACATCTCGTGGCTGGACATCCTCGCCGTCATGGCCGTCGAACCGGCCACCTTCCTCGCCAAGCGTGAGGTCGGAAACTGGCCGCTGCTGGGAGGGCTCGCCACCAAAGCGGGCACGCTCTTCGTCGACCGATGGTCGCTGCGCGCGCTGCCGGACAGCGTCGCCGTCGTCGCGGACACGCTGCGGCAAGGCACATCCGTCGCGGTGTTCCCCGAGGCGACGACGTGGTGTTCGGGCAAGGGAGGTGTGTTCCGCAGGGCCATGTTCCAGGCAGCGATCGACGCGAACGCACCGATCCGGCCGGTCACCCTGTCCTACACGCAAGAAGACAAGCCGAGCACGGTCGCGGCTTTCGTCGGTGACGACACCCTCGCCCGCTCGATCGCCCGCGTCAGCAAAGCGCGCGACCTGCGCGCGCGGTTGACGGCACGGCCGCTCATCGAACCGACCGGCGACCGCAGGGAACTCGCCGCGCTGGCACAGCACGCCGTGCTGGCCGACGCGGAGCCGGTCCATGCTTGAACTGCTCGGCAAGCTGACCGACCTGCTCAGCGACACGTTGTACTCACCGTGGTTGTGGGTCATCGTTTTCCTCGTCGCAGGGCTCGACGCGCTGCTGCCGTTCATGCCGAGCGAGACGACCGTCATGACGGTCGCCGTGCTGCTCGGCCCCGACCTGGCCATGCTCGGCCTGCTGGTGGTCGTCGGAGCGGGCGGTGCTTTCGCCGGCGACTGTCTGGGGCACTGGATCGGCCGCAAGGCCGGTCCACGGACGCTCGCGAGGTTGCAACGCAACGAAAAGGGGCGGCAACGCTACGAGTGGGCCCGGCAGAAAGTGCACAAACACGGCACCGTGCTGATCGTCGCGGGCCGCTACCTTCCAGGGGGAAGGGTCGCTTCGGCGCTGGCGACGGGCAGCCTGCGGTTTCCCTTCCGCAGGTTCGCGATACTCGACGCGATCGGCGTGACGGTGTGGGCCGCCTATTCGGTCGCGGTCGGTTTCCTCGGCGCCAGCCAGTTCGCCGACGATCCGGCGAAGGGCCTGCTTTTCGCTTTCGCCATCGGACTGCTCGCGGTCGGCTGCGGAGAGGTCGCGCGGCGACTGGTCGCTCGCCGCGCCAGGCACGGCGGGTCCGGAGTGCCGGACCCCCGCGTGTCCGCAGTGGACGGTGGCGAGACAGATCAGGCACCTCGCCGGAATGCGGTCGTCGGCGGTCATGGACCCGAAAGGTAAGCGGACCGGACGTCACGAACGAGGGACCGGCCGACAGGGTGCGCGCGGCGAGGTGGCGCAGGTCGAACGCCGCTCGGAATGCAGGCGACGCCACACTTCCGGAACCCCTCGCCGCGCCGTGCGCCGCGAGGCACGAGAATGTCGGCCGTGCCCCAACGACGCTATGTGATCACCTTCGGCTGCCCCGACCGCACGGGCATCGTCGCCCGCATCGCCTCGTTTCTCGCCGAGGCGGGCGGCTGGATCGTCGAGGCCGCCTACCACACGGACCCCGACTCGGGCTGGTTCTTCACGCGCCAGGTCGTGCGCGCCGACTCGCTGCCCTTCGAGGTCGACGAGCTGCGCGCCCGCTTCGCCGGAGTGGCCCGCTCGCTCGGCTCCGAATCGGACTGGCGGATCGAGGACACCGGCGAGCGGCGCAGGGTCGTGCTGCTGGTGTCCAAGGCGGGGCACTGCCTCTACGACCTGCTCGGCCGCGTCGCCTCAGGCGAACTGGACATCGACCTTCGCGCCGTGATCGGCAACCACGAGACGCTGGGCGACATCACCCGTGCGCACGGCATCCCGTTCCACCACGTTCCGTTCACCGGAGACAAGCAGGACGCGTTCGCGGAGGTCGCCAAGCTCGTCGACGAGCACGATCCGCACGCCGTCGTGCTGGCGCGGTTCATGCAGATCCTGCCGCCTCACCTGTGCGAGGCGTGGGCGGGAAGGGCCATCAACATCCACCACAGCTTCCTGCCCTCCTTCATGGGGGCGAGGCCGTATCACCAGGCTCACGCGCGCGGCGTCAAGCTCATCGGCGCGACCTGCCACTACGTGACGGCCGACCTCGACGCCGGCCCCATCATCGAGCAGGGCGTGATCAGGGTCGACCACGACGACGCCGTTGCCGACATGGTCCGCAAGGGCCGCGACATCGAGAAGATCACCCTTGCCCGAGGTCTGCGCTGGCACCTCGAAGGCAGGGTGCTCGTCCACGGCAACCGGACCGTGGTGTTCTAGGCACCGACACGCTCGGCGGGCTCGCGCTCGCCGTCGGCCCTCCGCTTGCGATGCACGGGGACGATCATCGGCGTTCCCGTCTCGGGGTCGTCGATGACCCTGCACGGCAGGCCGAATACGTCGTCGACGAGGTCGGCCGTGATGATCTCCGTCGGGTCACCGACCGCGGCGATCTCCCCGCCGGGACGCATCACGATGAGATGCGAGGCGTAGCGGCAGGCCTGGTTGAGGTCGTGCAGGACGGCGACCAGCGTGTGTCCCTTGTCCTCGTGCAGGTCCGCGCACAGGTCGAGCACTTCGACCTGGTGCGAGATGTCCAGGAACGTCGTCGGCTCGTCGAGCAGCAGGATCGACGTCTGCTGGGCGAGCACCATCGCGAGCCACACCCGCTGGCGCTGTCCTCCGGACAGCTCGTCGACCAGCCGGGCCGAAAGGTCGAGCACCCCGGTGAGCTTCATCGACTCCGTGACGACGGCCTCGTCGTCGGACGACCACTGCCGCAACAGCTTCTGGTGCGGATAACGGCCCCTCGCGACGAGGTCGCCCACGGTGATGCCGCTCGGCGCGATCGACGACTGCGGCAACAGCCCCAGCCTGCGGGCGACCTCCTTCGACCGGTAGCTGGAGATCAGCTCACCGTCGAGATAGACCCCTCCGGTCTTCGGCTTCAGCATCCGCGCGAGGGCCTTGAGCAGCGTGGACTTGCCACACGCGTTGGGGCCGACGATCACGGTGAAGGAGCCGTCGGGGATCTCCACCCCGAGATCGGTGGCAACGGTGGCCTGGTCATAGGCCAAAGTCAGTCCCTGCGCAGCCAGCCTCGTCATGTGTAGCTTTCCTTTCCGCGCCATTCGGACGCCAACAACCAGATCAGGTACAGCCCGCCGAGACAGCCCGTCGCGGTGCCGACTGGGAGCTGGGCGGTGGGGAAGAGCTGCTGAATGGCGAGGTCACCCGCTGCCAGCAGCAACGCGCCGACGAGCGCCGAGGTCAGCAGTCCCGGCGACGCCGACCTCGTGAGCCTCCTCGCCAACTGGGGCGCCGCGAGGGCGACGAACCAGATCGGGCCTGCCGCGGCCGTGGCGACCGCTGCCAGCAGCACACTGGCGACGATGAGTACCGCCCTGCTGCGTTCGACGCCGACCCCGAGCGCCTTGGCCGAACTGTCTCCCAGCTCCATCATCGCGAGCGGGCGCGCGTGATAAAGGGCGAGCGGCAGCAGGATCACGAGCGCGATCGCCACCGCGTACACCTGTTCCCATCCCCGCCCGTTGACGCTGCCCACGAGCCACGCCTGCGCGCTCACCGCGTCGTAGAGGCTCGCCCTCGTGATCAGGTAGGAGTTCACCGAGAGCGCGAGCGCGTTGATCCCGATTCCGATGAGGATGAAGCGGAAACCCTGCACTCCCCTCGTGAACGCGAGCGCGTAAATCAGCACGGCCGCGACGATGGCCCCGACGAACGCGCCGACGGCGACCTGCACCATGGTGCCGCCGAACACGATGATCATCAGCAGCGCGCCGGTCGCCGCGCCGTTGCTGAACCCGATGACATCGGGGCTGCCGAGCGAATTCCTTGTCAGGCCCTGGAGAAGCGCCCCGCTCACCGCGAGTGCCGCGCCGACGAGCACCGCCGTCAGCAGGCGCGGAAGGCGCAACGTGTTGACGATGAAGTCGGCCGCACCCTCGCCGTAACCGGCGACCGCCTTCACGACGTCCGCGATGGACAGTTGGTATTCACCGGTCATGAGCGTGACGGTCATGACGGCGAGCAGAGCCAGCGACAGCAGCAGGCCGACCGTCACCGTCCTGCTGTCGAGCCGCAGCGCGACCCGCTCGCCGGGGCTGCGCAGCACCGTTCCGGTCACCGGGCGGTTCACAGGCCCGCCGGCTTTCGCCTGCGGCACAACGCGATGAAGACCGGAACGCCGATGGCCGCGGTGACGATGCCGACCTGGACCTCTTCCGGCGGTGCGATCACTCTGCCGACGATGTCCGATCCGACGAGCAGGATCGGCGCGAGCACCAGCGAGAACGGCAACACCCACCGTTGATCGGGGCCGACGAGCAGGCGAGCCATGTGCGGAACGGCGAGTCCCACGAAGGCGATCGGGCCCGCGGCGGCGGTCGCCGCTCCGCAGAGCAACGTGATGGAAACGGCGCCGATCACCCTGACGAACGCGGGGTGGGTACCGAGCGCCCTTCCCAGCTCATCTCCCATGGCGAGCACGTTCAGCGGCCGGATCAGCAGCAGCGCCAGCACGACACCGGCGGCAGCGAACGGCAGGACGGGCAACAGCACGTCGTAGTAGCGGCCCGCGAGCGAGCCGACCTGCCAGAACCGGAATTCGTTGAACGCCTTCGGGTCCATCAGCAGCACGGCGGTGTTGAAGGCGAACATCACGGCGGTCACCGCGGCACCGGCGAGCACGAGTCGTTCCGGGGTGGCGTTGCGCTTGCCGGACGAGCCCAGCGTGTACACGACGACGGAAGCCAGCGCGGCACCGGCGAACGCGAACCAGACGTAGCCGAGCACGGAGGAAATGCCGAGGAAGGCAAGTGAGATCACGACGCCGGTCGAGGCGCCCATCGTGACCCCGAGCAGGCCGGGATCGGCGAGCGGATTGCGGGTCAGCGCCTGCATCAGCGCACCGGCAAGTCCCAGCGATACGCCGACCACCAACCCGACCAGCGTCCTCGGGATGCGGTAGTCGTGGATCACGAGCGCGTCATAGGAGCCGTCGTTGTGCCACAGCACGTCCCACGTGGCGGTGAACGGGATGCTCTTCGAACCGAGCCAGACACTGAGCAGCACGATGAGGCCCAGCGCGGCGAAGGCGACGATCAGGGCGAGGCCGCGGAGGGCCTGCGTCGATGTGCGGGGTCGCTCGACGCCCTGCTGTGAGCGCAGGTCCGTGGCAACCGACATAAGGTGAGGCTAACCTAGCGACCAACTGCTGGTCCATCGTGACGAAGTTCGCTCGGCCCCACCCGGATTACCAGCAAACTTAAGATAGCCTAACCTCCGCTCACGGGAGGTGTGGCATGTCGACCGGCAACAGTGGCTCCAATGGCTCCGGTGTTCTTGGTGGAGCCGTCGCCGGAGAGCGGGGCAGACTCACCGGCGCCGCCGTACTCGCCTCGGCGCATCAAGGCGGGGAAGCGCTCATCCCGGTCATCGTCGGCATCGTCATCGACCAAGCCGTCTCCACCGGTTCGGTCAGCGCGCTGCTGCGCTGGATCGCGGTACTCGCCGTCGTGTTCGCCGTGCTCTCGTTCAGCTACCGGTTCGCCGCGCGCGCCTCCGAAAAGGCGTCACAGCAGGCAGCGCACCGGCTCCGGCTCGCGCTGAGCGCCCGCGTACTCGACCCGAGAGGCGGCGCGGAATCAGGGCGGCTCCCCGGCGCGCTCGTCAACATCACCACCGGCGACACGAGACGGGTCGGCGCGGTCATCGGCATGCTGCCGTTCGCGATAGCCGGATTCGTCGGCCTGCTGGTCAGCGCCATCGCGCTGCTGCGGATCTCCATCCCGCTCGGGCTGCTCGTGCTGCTCGGAACCCCGCCGCTGCTGTGGCTGACTCACCTCGTCGGCAGACCTCTCGAACGCCGCAGCGGCCTCGAACAGGAACGCGCGGCACACGCGTCGGGCATCGCCGCCGATCTGGTCACCGGACTCAGGGTGCTCAAGGGCATCGGAGCGGAAAGGGCCGCGGTCACCAGGTACAAACGGACCAGCCGCGATTCACTCGCCGCAACGCTCAGTGCCGCCCGCGCCCACGCGGGACACGACGGAGTCATCCTCGCGCTCACCGGCATCTTCATCGCGGTCGTCGCACTCGTCGGCGCCAACCTCGCCGCGAACGACGCCATCACCGTCGGCCAGCTCGTCGCCGCCGTCGGGCTCGCCCAGTTCCTGCTCGGCCCCTTCCAGATACTGGCGTGGGCCAATGGCCAGTTCGCACAGGGAAGGGCGTCGGCCGCAAGGGTCTCGTCGGTACTGACGGCGCCGCCGGCCGTCACCGGAGGGGCAAGGCAGCCCTCGACACCCGTCGCGGGCGAGGTGAAGCTGCGGGGCGTCAGCCACGGCTCGCTGCGTGCCGTCGACATCGACATCAGGGCAGGCGAACTGGTGGGCATCGTGACAACCGATCCCGCGTGCGCGACCGAACTGCTCGAATGCCTCGGAAGGGAGGCCGACCCCGCCTCCGGCGCGCTGGAGCTCGACGGGACCGGCTTCACCGCGCTCGACCCCACGCTGCTGCGCGGCTCCGTGCTCGTCGCGGCACACGACGCCGACCTCTTCGAAGGCAGCCTGCTCGACAACGTCGTCGCCGCGTCGACAGTGAAGTCCCCGGAAAAGGCACTCGTGGCCGCGGCAGCCGACGAGGTCGCGGCGACCCTGCCCGCCGGGGTGCACACCGCCGTCGCCGAACGCGGAAGATCGCTGTCCGGAGGGCAACGGCAACGCGTCGCACTGGCCAGAGCCCTCGCCGCCGACCCGCCCGTACTGGTCGTGCACGATCCGACCACCGCCGTCGACGCCGTCACCGAGGCCAGAATCGCGGCGGAACTCAAGGAGATCCGCGCGGGCCGCACGACCGTGCTCGTCACCACCAGTCCGGCGCTGCTTGCCATCACCGACAGGGTCGTCGTACTCGGCGATGGCACCGTCCGCGCCGAGGGAGCACACGCCGACCTCGCCGCCAGCGACCCCGGCTACCGGACGGCGGTGTTGTCATGACCGAACGCGAACTCCTGCCAACGGCGGGCGGAGCCAGAACGGCCGCCGCGGTCGGCGAACTGCTGCGACCACGACGACTGCTGGCTTTCTCGGCCTTCACGACACTCGTCGCGGCGACCGCCGTCGGCCTGCTCACCGCGCCGCTGCTCGGGCACATCGTCGATCTCGTCGCCGACGGCAGCACGGCCTTCACACTGCCCATCGTCGCGCTCGTCGTGGTCGCGCTCGTGCGCGGAGCCGCCAACGCGGTGGGTCTCGCGCTCGTCTCCCGGCTCGGCGAGGAAATGCTCGCCGGGCTTCGCGAACGGTTCATCGAGAAGGCACTCGGGCTCCCGCTCGAACGCGTCGAACTGGCCGGGTCGGGCGATCTCACCTCCCGCGTCACCAACGACGTCGCCGTGATCGCCAAGTCGGTGCGCGACGCACTCCCCGAACTGGGCAGATCGGTGCTGACGATCGTGCTGACCTTCGTCGGGCTCGCCGTGCTCGACTGGCGATTCCTGCTCGCCGCGTTGCTCGCGACCCCCATCCAGCTCTACACGGTGCGCTGGTACGTGCGGAGGGCGACGCCGCTCTACGCGAGCCAGCGCGTCAAAGACGGTGCGCAGCAACAACAACTGCTCGACACGGTCGGCGGTTCGCGTACCGTGCGGGCGTTCCGGCTCGGCGACGACCACGTCGAAAGGGTGCGGGGCCGGTCGCAGGACGTCGTCGACATCACCATGCGCGCGACGAGGTTGGTGACGCGATTCTTCTCCCGCCTCAACCTCGCCGAGTTCATCGGGCTCTCCGCCGTGCTCGTCACCGGTTTCCTGCTCGTCGGCAACCAGACCGCCACGATCGGCACGGCGACCGCGGCCGCCCTGTACTTCCACAGCCTGTTCAATCCGATCAACGCGGCGCTGGCGCTCGTCGACGACGCCCAGTCGGCAGCGGCGAGCCTGTCCCGGCTCGTCGGGGTTGCTGACCTACCGGCGGAGGAGGAACCTCAGCAACCCGGCTCGCCCGCCGACGCGTCGGTCAAAGCCACCGCGATCGGGCACGCCTACGTGCGAGGACACGACGTACTCGCAGACGTCGACCTCGACATCAACGCGGGAGAACGGATCGCGCTCGTCGGCGCGAGCGGAGCAGGCAAGACGACGCTCGCCAAACTCATCGCGGGAATCCACCGGCCGAGTTCGGGCTCGGTCTCGGTGGGCGGGGTCGGCTTGCCGGAACTGGGCCCGGCCGCGACGCGCGAGACGGTCGCGCTGATCAGTCAGGAGGTACACGTCTTCGCCGGCGAACTCGGTGAGGACCTCCGGCTCGCGAAACCCAGCGCGACGGACGCGGAACTGCGAGCGGCGCTCGACCAGCTCGGTGCGCTGTCCTGGGTGGACAGTCTTCCTGACGGGTTGTCCACTGTGGTGGGAGAAGGTGGGCATCGGTTGACGGTGACGCAGGCACAGCAGCTCGCCCTCGTGCGGCTGGTGCTGGCCGATCCCCCTGTCGCCATCCTCGACGAGGCGACGGCGGAGGCGGGGAGCACGGGCGCGAAGGAACTGGAAAAGGCAGCCGGAAAGGCGCTTGCCGGGCGTACCGGGTTGGTGGTCGCGCACCGCCTCACCCAGGCGGCCGCGGCCGACCGGGTCGTCGTGCTCGATGCGGGCAGGGTGGTCGAGGCCGGTACGCACGATCAACTGCTTGCCGAGGGTGGCCGGTATGCCGCCCTGTGGAAAGCCTGGTCGGGTAACCGGACCCCCTGACCTGCCGCGCGCCAGCACCAGCGCCCGCGCGCCAGCGGCTGCGGCTGCGCCAGCGGCTGCGCCGGCGGCGGCGGCGGCGACGGCGGCGGCGACGGCGGCGGCGACGGCGGCTGTGCGCCCGGAAGGCGGGGGTCCGCCCGGAAGGCGGGGGCCCCAGGGCCGGGGTCGCCCCCCGGCCGGGGTCCGCAGGGCCGAGGCGGGGGCACGTCCCGCCCGCGGGGTGGCAGCCCGCGGGCGGGTAGCGGGGTGGCAGCCCGCAGGCGGGTAGCGGGGCCAGGGAGCCGCGGCAGGCCGTGGTCCGCCGTACCCGCGAGTCCCCCTCCCAGGGCGCCGAGATCCGCACCCGGGACGCCGAGATCCGCGCCGAGGACAGCGAGATCCGCACCCACGTCGTCGAGATCCGCACTCAGGAGCCCGAGATCCGCGCTCAAGACGGTGAGACCTGCGCCCACAGCGTCGAGACCTGCGTTGGTGGCATCGAGATCCGCACCGGGGACGCCGAGACCTGCACCCGGGATGGCGAGTCCCCCTCCCAGGGCGCCGAGATCCGCACCCGGGACGGCGAGGAGTGCGCTCGGCTGGACGATATCCGCGCTCAGGCGCGCGAAGTGCGCGGTCAGCCGCGCGAGGTCCGCATCCAGGTGAGCGAAATCCGCATCCAGGATCGCGAAGGCGGTGGCAGCCGGAGCTGAACCTGTCACCGCGTACCCCACCCCGGTAAGCAGGTCTGCATCCGACAGATCATCTGCCGATGCGAAACACACACGCACACACGAAAGCAGATCTCGCCGTCCCGAACACAGATCCGATCACCCCGAACGCAGAACTCACGCTCCTGAGCGCAGCTCGCACGCGGTGGACGCGCATCTCACGATCCTGGACACAGACCTCGGCGACCTGGGTGCAGATCTCGGCGTCCCCAACGCGCACCTCGGCATCCTGGGTGCAGATCTCGGCGTCCCGAGCGCGCATCTCGCGCTCCCGAGTGCGGGACTCGCGGTGCTGGGTGCGGGACTCGCGGGCATCGCACGCGAGTCGACGGGCGAGTCAGCGGATGCTGGCCGGCCTCAGATCCGTCCAGTTCTCCTCCACATAGGCGAGGCAGGCTTCCCTGCTTTCCTCACCGAACACGATTCGCCAGCCATCCGGCACCGCCGCGAACGTCGGCCACAGCGAATGCTGCTCCTCGTCGTTCACGAGCACATAAAACCGGCCATCGTTGTCATCGAACGGGTTCGTCACGGTTCCTCCTGATCTCCTTCATCACTTCATCCGCCACACGTCACGCGCCACCCACCACGGGCCGCAAGCCGCACGTCCTCCCGCACCCCCGCCACACGCCGCACCCGCACCCGCACCGACCGCAGGCGGTCACGCGCATCGCATGCCAGCGCTAGCCACACCGCACACCACCACGGGCCACACCGCGAACACAGCACGCCACACCACGAGCCTCACCCACTTCGGTCACCGGTCGCATCGACAGCCGTCACCTCGGTCAGCAACTCCACCAGGTCACCCGCGACCCGCTCCGCCCCCTCCCGACCGAGCACTCCGCCCGCGTACGCGAGCTGACAATGCAGGTCACCACGACCACGCGGAAGGTGGAAGCTGAACGTCAGGTCCGCGTTGGCAACTCCCGTGGGTATCGCGACAAGCGACCCGTGTCCGCCTTCGAGCTCCGTGAGGTCGGCCTGTTCGTGCTGCACCATCAACACGTTCGGCCGCCAGCCGACCGCCTCGCAGACGTCCGCGAACGAGACGTCCTGATTGTCCAGCGCCGCAAGGTTCACCGCCCGCACCCTGCGCGACAGCTCACCGAACGACGGCCGACCGGAAAGATCGGTACGCAGCACAACGGTGTTGGCGAAGGCGCCGACCAGATCCGCGAACACCTCCTCGGTACGTCCGGCAACGACAGCACCGATCGGAATGTCGGTACCACCACCCGCCTCGGAGAGGACCGTCGCCAACGCGGCCTGCAACACCATGAACTGACTGACACCGTGCCGGTTGGCGAAAGTGACGAGCCGGGTGTTCTGCTCAACCGCCAACCCGAACGACACCGCGCCCGGCTCGGCCGTGCTCCCGCTTTCCGGCAACCGCACCGTCGACACACCTCGCAAGGCGTCCTTCCAGTACTCCAGTTGCCGCTCTCCCACTTCGTTGGCCAGCTCCTCCGACCAGCACGCATAGTCTGAATAGGACAGTGGAAGCGCCTGCCAATTCGGCGCCGACCCCGACAGTCGAGCCGAGTACGCGGCGCCCAGATCTCTGAACAACGGTACGACAGACCATTCGTCACAGACCAGGTACCGCATCGCGAGCACCAGCACATGTTCCCGGTCCGACACCAGCAGGTGAGCGACCAACGGCTGCTCCGCGGGCGCCGTCGCCAGCGAGGAAACTCGCCCGTCGACCGCGGCGGGCACGACGGATTCCACGACAAGCGGCACGACCTCGCCGACTTCCTGCGTCACTTTCGTACCGTCCACAAAGACCGTCCGCAACGACTCGTGGCGCTCCGCGACATCCCGCCATGCCAGAGACATCGCCTCGACGTCGAACCCCGCTGTGGACCGCAACGTCAGCGCGTGGTCGAACCGTGGTTGCACCCCACCGAGTTCCCACAGCCAGCGTTGAACCGGAGCCAATGGCAGCCGGTCCGGTCGTTCGGTTCTCCGGGGAGCCGGACGGTAACCGGTCGAGCCACGCAGCAGTTCCGACAATCCGGCGACGGTCGGAGACTCGAAAACGTCCCTGACGGCTAGATTGACACCGAACGTCGACCGTATCCGGCCGAGCAATCGCATCGCGGCCATCGAATGCCCACCCAGCACGAAGAAGTCGTCGTGCACGCCGACATCGTCGAGTTCGAGCAGGTCCGTGAACACCGTCGCCAGCACCCGCTGTCGTTCGGTCGCCGGTCTGGCCGCGCCGGAAAGCGCGGACCAATCCGGCTCCGGAAGCGCGGACCGGTCCAGTTTTCCGTTCGGCGTCAACGGAAGTGGACCATCCACTTCGGTCACCAGGCCGGGAATCATGTAGTCGGGGAGAACGCGGCGAAGGTGCTCGCGCCACTCGATCGGTCGCGCTGCTCCCGATTCCACGACGACGTAACCGGCGAGGCGCACGATGTCGCTCCTCCGGTCCGCGACGACCGCGGCTTGCCGGACGGCCGGATGCGAGGACAACGCGGACTCGATCTCGCCGAGCTCGATGCGGAAACCGCGTACCTTCACCTGGTTGTCGCTGCGTCCAGCGAAATCGAGCGTGCCTCCCCCTCGCCAGCGCGCCCTGTCGCCCGTGCGATAGAGCCGCGAACCCGGCGCACCGAACGGATCGGCGACGAAGCGACCCGCGGTGAGACCATGCCTGCCGAGATAGCCGAGAGCGAGTCCCCTGCCACCGACGTACAGCTCACCGGTGACGCCTGGCGGGACCGGCCTGAGCCGGTCATCGAGTACGTAACAGGTCGTGTTGGGGTCGGGAGAACCTATCGGGATCGGTCCCTGCCAGCCGGGTTCGGCAGGCCACAACGTCGAGTTGACGGTCGCTTCGGTGAGGCCGTACGCGGCGATGAGATTGACCTTGCCTGCCCACCTCTCGACCAGTTCGGGCGGAACCGTTTCGGTGCCGACGAGGATGGTCGCGTCTTCCGGGAGCACGCACTCCGGCGGCAGCGCTGCCATCAGGGAAGGTGGCAGAATCATATGGGTGACCTCGTGCTGGCGAAGGAAGTCCACGAGCGGCACTCCAGCACCCCGTACCGACTCCGGTACCAGAACAAGTTTTCCCCCATGACACAGCGCCATGACGAGCTCGAATACGAACACGTCGAATCCGATGGACGCGAACTGGGAGACGACGGAGTCCTGCCGCAACCCCATCCTGTCGATCGCCGTCGCGAGCAGGCTTGCGATGCCGTCGTGGGAGACGACGGTCCCCTTCGGCCGCCCAGTCGACCCCGAGGTGTAGATGACGTAGGCAGGATCGGCCAGCGCGACGTCTACCGGATCCACATAGGATTGTGGATGGTCCCCAGCCGACGAAGCGGTGACGATCGGAACGACGGCGGGTACCGCATCCACGGTGTCCGCGACGACGAGCCGCGCACCCGAATCCTCGATGAAGTAGCCGATCCGGTCTGCGGGATGGCTCAGGTCGAGCGGCAGGAATACCGCTCCCAGCTTCGAAACGGCCAGTACCGCCGCGACCGTGTCGATCGAGCGACCGACCGCGATACCGACGACGTCACCATGCCCGATGCCGCGCGCGGCGAGCATGGCGGCGAACTGGTCCGACCTTCCGTCCAGTTCGGAATAGCTCACCGTCCGATCGCCACAGACAACGGCGGCGGCGTCGGGGTTCGCCGAAACCTGATTCGCGAACAACCAAGGCAGGGGAAGTTCCTCGACCGGCCGGGCCGTCGCGTTGAAGGTTCGCAGCACGGTATGCCGCTCCCCCTTGGGAATTACATCGATGTCCGCCACCGGTCTCCGAGGATCGTGGGCGACGGATTCGACAAGCGCGGCAAGGCATAGAGCGAGACGCTGGACTGTCCCGGCGTCGAACAACTCGGTGCTGTACTCGATCCGGCAGTCCAATGTCGCCTTGTCAAGGTGCTCGGTGAAGCTGAAGACGAGATCGAACTTGGCGGTTTCGACGGGTATCCCCACGAATTCCGAGGAAAGGCCCGCGAACCGCGCCTCCTCCCCTGTTCGCACGTGATGGCCGACCATGACCTGGAACAACGGGTTGCGGGTGAGCGAGCGCGCCGGATTGACGCGTTCTACCACGGTTTCGAAAGGCACGTCGGCATGCGCGAACGCGGCGAGGTCGGTCTTCCTGACCCGGTCGAGCAGATCAATGAAGCTCGGCTCGCCGGAAAGATCGGCGCGCAGGACGAGCGTGTTGACGAAGAATCCGACGATCTCGTCGAGCGCTTCGTCGGCGCGGCCCGCGATGGGAGCACCCAGCGGTATGTCGGCCCCGGCTCCCAGCCTGTGCAGCAGGGCGGCGACGGCCGCGTGCGCGACCATGAACATGCTCGCGCCTGCCCCGTCCGCGAGCCGTCGCAGACTTTCCGTCGTGTCCTTTTCGATGCGGAAGCCGGTTTCGGCGCCGTGAAATGCCGGTCTCGCGCTGCGCGCCCTGTCGAAGGGAAGTTCGAGCTCTTCCGGGAGTCCGGCCAGTGTGGACTCCCAGTACGCGAGCTGTTCATCGCCGACGGCCTCAAGTAGCTTTTGTTGCCACACCGTGTAGTCGGAGTACCGCACGGGAAGCGGGATCCACTTCGGATTCTTGCCCTCGCGGCGGGCGGCGTAGGCGTGAGCGAGGTCGCGCAGGAACGGCCGATCCGACCACTCGTCGGTCGTGATGTGGTGTAGTACCAGTGCGACGACGTGCTCCTGCTGGGACAGTTCACCGATCCAGCACCGGATCGGTGCCTCGGCACCGAGGTCGAAGGGTCGGCCGGTCACCGCGCGTAGCCGGTCCGGAAGCTGGTTCTCGGTAACCGGGCTGATTTCCACATCGAAGGGCCCCGGCGGGAGAACCCGCTGGTACGGGATGCCGTCGTGTTCGGTGAACACCGTGCGCAGGCTCTCGTGACGCGCGACGACGTCGGCAAGCGCCGCCTGCCACGCTTCGAGGTCGAGTTCCCCTCGCAGGCGCATGACGAGCGGGAAGTTGTAGGCCGCCGAGCCGCCGGAAATCTGCTGCACGACCCACAATCGTTGCTGGGCGGGCGATGCGACGACTTCACCGTGCTCACCGGTAGCCGTGAGCGCGGGCCGCGCCGTGCCGCCCGCTCTCGTAACCAACTCCGCGATGGTCGGCGCCTCGAAAAGGTCACGAATGCTCAGCTCCACATCGAGCGTGGTCCTGATCCTGCTGACGAGCCGGGTCGCCAGCAGTGAATGCCCTCCGAGTTCGAAGAAGTTGTCATCGATACCGATCCGGTCGTGCCCGGAAATGCCGAGCACGTCGGCGAAGAGTCCACACAGGATGCGTTCCCGCTCGGTTCTCGGCGTCCTGTGCGCCGCCGAATCGACCGTCGGCGCCGGAAGCGCCGCGACGTCGAGCTTTCCGTTGACGGTCAACGGCAGCCGGTCGACGGTGATGACCGTTGCGGGAATCAGGTAGTCCGGCAGCGTGTCGGCGAGGAAATCCCGCCATGGGAACGGTTCCGTGGCGACAACGTAGCCGACGAGCCGGCTACCGGAAGGCACGACGGCAGCCTGGCTGACCGAGGGATGAGCGGTGAGCGCCGCTTCGATCTCGCCGAGCTCGACCCGGTAGCCACGGATCTTGAACTGGTTGTCGGTGCGACCGAGGAAGTCGATGATCCCGTCCTCGCGCCTGCGGACGAGGTCGCCGGTGCGGTACATCAGCGTACCCGGTTCCCCGAAGGGGTCGGCGACAAACCGTTCGGCGGTGAGCCCGGGCCTCCGGTGATACCCCCTCGCGAGGCCGATCCCCGCGATGTACAACTCGCCTACCGCGCCGGGCGGAAGTCTGCGGAGACAGGGATCGAGCACGTGGGCCTTGGTGTTCTTGATGGGCCGGCCTACTGCCGCCGTCGCACTGTCTGCTGTAGACGCGCCGAGCGTGTTGATCGTGTATTCGGTGGGTCCGTAGAGGTTGTAGCCGTAGGTACCGTCGGTGTCCGCGAGCGTCCGCCACAGTGAATCGGGGACGGCTTCACCTCCGAGCAGCACGAGCGGCGGCACGTGGCCTTCGAGCAGTCCTTGCTCGACCAGCAACTGGGCGTAGGTCGGCGTCACATTGACCACGTCGATACGGTGCTGTTCGCAGTAGGCCACCAACGCGTCGGCGTCGCGCCGAAGATCCTCGTCGCACACGTGTACCTCGTGCCCTTCCACGAGCCACAGCAGTTCCTCCCACGACATGTCGAAGGCGAACGACACGGTGTGGGCGATTCTCAGCCGACGTCCGCCAGCCGAGGCGATGGCAGGCGCGAAGATGGTTTCCCTGTGGTTGACGAGCATGTTCGTCAACCCGCGGTAGGGGGTCACGACCCCTTTCGGGGTTCCGGTCGAGCCCGACGTGAAGATCACGTAGGCGGGGTGATCGAGCCGATGATCGACGCTTTTCGCGAACGCGGGCCGTTCCGCGTCGGCGATGGGCAGCGTGCTGAGCGCCGACAGCTCGGCCTCGACGGCGGGATCAGCCAACAGCCCAGCGGTGAGCACGCACACCGGCGCGACGTCCTCGACCATCGCTCGCCTGCGTCGTTCGGGATGATCGAGGTCGAGCGGCAGGTACGCGGCACCGGTACGCAAGACCGCGAACAGCGCGACGACCATGTCGATGGACCTCGGCAATTCAAGCGCGACAACCGTTTCCGGTTCCGCGCCACGGGAGAGCAGGAATCTGGCAAGCCTGTTGATTCGCGCATCCAACTCGGCGAAAGTCAACCGGGTCTGTCCGAACACGAGCGCCGTGGCATCGGGAGAGAGCGCGGCTCGGGTGGCCAGCTCGTCGGCGACGGACTCCGTTCCGATCCGCTGTTCGACGGCCGACCACTCCTCGGCGAGCGACGCCCGCTCCTCGCCGGTGAGCAGGTCGAGCGCGGCGAGGCGCTGCCCGATCCCCGACGTGACACGGTCCAGAACGGCGACGAACCGGTCAAGTACCGTGATCGCCTTCGCCGCGGGAAACTCCTCCTCACGTGCGGCGAGAGTAATGCGCAGTCGATTTCCAGGAGTCACGATGAGCGCGAGCGGGAAGTGCGTTCCATCCACATTGGATAACTCAAGAACCCCATGTGCGCGCTTGAGTTCTGCCACTCGGTGCTCGCCGTCGTCGGTGCGGAGCACGAACAGGGTGTCGAACAGCTTCCGGTGCCCCGAGATTTGCTGTAGTTCGCCGAGTCCCACGTACTCGTGGGGCATCAGCGCGACCCTCTCGCCCTGCACTCTGCGGAGCAGGTCGAGCACGGTCTCGCCGGGACATTGGACGATCCTGGTCGGCACGGTGTTGAGGAACATGCCGATCACGTCTGCCACGCCGGGGACGTCGGCCGGCCGCCCTGCGACGACGGTTCCGAAAACGACGTCGGTTCTGCCGACCATGCTCGACAAGACAAGACCCCACGTCGTGCTCAGCACGGTGTTGAGGGTCAGGCCGTGCACCCGCGCCGTTTCCCTCAATGCGGCCGTCGCCTCGGCGCTCAGTTCCATGTCGTGATCGGCGGGAATGGCGGGTTCCCGGTCAGCCGACGAAACCAGGGTCGGCTCTTCGATTCCGGACAGCGCGCTCCGCCACGCGGCATCGGCACCCGTGGAGTCCTGTTGCCACAGCCAAGCGAGATAGTCCTGATAGGACCCCGGGGCCGCCAGCTCGGTTTCGTTCCCATCCGAGGCGTACAGCGCCAGAAGCTGTTCGAGGAAAAGCCATGCCGACCAACCGTCCCACAATACGAGGTGATGGGTGATCACGAGCCGGTCGCGGCCATCGGGAAGCCGGATCACCAGCAACCGGCACAGCGGAGGTTCAAGCAGATCGAACCGCTTCCTCCGGTCGGCGGCGAGCAGCGCGTCGACGTCCTCCGGTGCCGCCGAGGAAAGATCGGCGACCTCGACGGGCATCTCTACATCGTCCACAATGAACTGAACAGGTTCCGCGACTCCATCGGCCGTGAATCCCGCCCTCAGGCTCGGGTGCCTGCGAAGCAGGATGTTCGCCGCTTTCCGTAGCCGCTCGGCATCGACCCGGTCGGCGAAATCAAGCGACTCCTGGGAAAGGTAGACGTCGACGGCATCCGGATCGTAGGTCGCGTGGAAGTAGAGGCCCTCCTGCAACGGCGACAGCGGCCATACGTGCGACACGGGATGTGTGGTCAGCGATCGCACGTGCTGCCACTGCCGTGGCGTCAGTCGGACGGCGCCCGCCTCCCGCCGCAGTTCGGTCGCGGCCCGCAGGCCCGCAGCGGCGAGTGCGCGGGGAGTACGCAGTTCGAACAGTTCGTGGGGACGCAATTCGATGCCGTGTTCACGGGCGGCCGAGGACACGGCGATGGCGGTGATGCTGTCGCCACCGAGTACGAAGAAGTCGGCGTCGGCCGCGACCTCCGGCAGGCCGAGAACGGCGGCGACGATGTCGCAGAACAGGCGCTCCCCACGGCTTTCTGGTGCCCTTCCTTCGCCGGTCCGCATCGCGGGTGAGGGCAAAGCGGAATGATCGAGTTTGCCGCTCGGCGTCAGTGGAAGAGCGTCCAGTACGACGAATGCCGAGGGAACCATGCTCGTGGGAAGGCAGGTTCCCAATGCCTCGCGCAGTGCATCGGTGTCGACTGTTTCCCAGGCTCCTGCGGGAACGAGGTAGCCGACAAGGGCATCGTCCTTGACCGCCACAGCCGAGGCCGCGATGCCCCGCCACTCGGCCAGCACCGCCTCGATCTCGCCGAGTTCGATCCGGACACCCCGCACCTTGACCTGCCTGTCGGCGCGCCCGAGGTATTCGAGTTCGCCCTCCGTGTCGCGGCACACCAGGTCGCCGGTGCGGTAGAGCCTCCCTCGCCCGAACGGATTAGCGACGAACCGGCTCGCGGTCAACGAAGGACGGCCGTGGTAACCGCGCGCGAGTTGAACACCGCCGAGGTACAACTCACCGGCGACGCCGTCGGCGACGGGCCGCAGCAACGGGTCGAGCACGTAGGTCGCCGTGTTCCACACCGGCTTGCCGATGGGAATTTTCGACCGTGGCGGGCCTTCCAGCGCGAACCACGTGACGTCGACGGCGGCTTCCGTCGGCCCGTACAAGTTGTGCAGCGGCACACCGGTCGCCGCTTGCCAGTTGGCCGCCGTCGCGGAAGGCAGCGCCTCACCGCTGGCGAATACCCTGCGCAGGCTCGCCGACCACGGCCCGGCAGGCACGGCACCGAGGAACGCGGTCAGCATCGACGGTACGAAGTGGAGTGTGGTGACGCCTCGTGCGGCGATCAACTCGGCGAGGTAGGCCGGATCGGCGTGCCCTCCGGGTTCCGCGACGACGATGGCGGCGCCTTCGAGTAGTGGCCAGAAGAACTCCCATACCGAGACGTCGAAGCTGGAAGGCGTCTTGTGCAGCACCCTGTCGTCCGGCGCGAGCCCGAACGCCCCTTGCATCCAGGCGAGCCGGTTGCCGATCGCCCTGTGCGACACCACGACACCTTTCGGCCTTCCCGTCGATCCCGAGGTGTAGATCAGGTACGCGGGCTGGTCCGGTGTGGACTCCGGCCGGTCGTACGGCGGAGCCTCCTCCGGCATGTCGACCTCGACTCGCCGTACTTCTGGCGGCAACATCACGTCGGGAGCCGCGACGGCGATCCGTGCCCCTGAATCGGCCAACATGAACGCGATGCGGTCGGCGGGATAGTCGAGGTCGAGCGGCAGGTAAGCCGCGCCGCTCTTGAGCACTCCGAGCAATGCGACCACGAGTTCGGCCGAACGGGGAATCGCGACGGCGACGAATTGTTCCGGCCCCGAACCGTGTTCCCGCAACCTCGCGGCGAGCCGATCCGACCTCTCGTCGAGCTCGCGGTAGCTCAACTCGGCATCGTCGGCGACGACAGCGATGGCATCGGGATCGCGGGCGACATTCGCGGCGAAGCGGTCCACGATAGACGCCAAGGAGACCGCCCGCGCCGTGTCATTCAGTTCAGCGATGCGTTGCCATTGCTCAGGTGACAGCGTGGCGAGTTCGGTGACGGGTCGTGGCCGCGCGGCGACGGTGGCGAGCAGATCAAGGTACCGCGCACCGATCCGTTCGGCGAGTACGCCGTCGATCCGGTGTTTCAACACCAGCCGGAGACCGGCCTTCGCCGGACGGGCGATGAGCGCGAGTGGGTAGTGCACCTCGTCGAGCACGGTACGACTGCCGAACACGGCCGTCCCTGCGATGTCCGGCTGGTTCTCGACCACGACGAGAGTGTCGAACAGATCGCCATGACCACGCTGAATGTCACCGAGCGGGAGATGCTGATGATCAAGCAACTCGGCCTGTTCCGCTTGCCAGCGCGCGAGGGCGGAAGCCGTCGTGTCCCTGCCATGCAACCGGAATCTCGCGGGAACCGTGTTGCTGAACAGGCCGACCATCGACTCGATGCCATCGACGGGAGCGGTACGACCGGACACCGTCGTACCGAAAACGACATCGGTGCGACCGGTGAGCGCGCACAGCAGCAATCCCCACGCGCCGTGTAGCAGAGTGCTCTTCGTGAGTCCCGCGTCCCTTCCGGCCGACGTCAGTGCCTCGTCGAGGCGCGCGGGTACGTCGAGAACGACGGTGTCCGCTTCGGACTGAGCACCGACCGCGATCGTGGGTTCGGCACCGTCGAGCGCCGTTTCCCACGCGGCAAGCGCGGCATGGACGTTCCGGGAGCCGAGCCAGTCCAGGTACGGGCGGGGATCGGTGGCCGGTTCCGGATCGTCGGCCTCCGACTCCGCGACCAGGCGCGCGAGCGACCAGCCGTCGGCGACGATGTGGTGCAGGGTGAGCACGATCGTCTTCGTCCCTACCGCGGTGGCGCGCATCGCCGGGGCAACGGCGAGATCGAATCCCGCCTTTTCCTCCGCAAGTACCTCGGCGACATCGGTCGCCTCCCGCCACGGCAACACGACGTTCTCGTCTATCCACTGCACGACGGTGCCGTCGTCGTGGGTCGTAAAGCGCGCGCGTAGCAAGGGATGCCGGTCGAGCATGCGCTGCAATCGTGCTCGCGCGGTCTCGACCGGCACCCCGTCGGCGAGTTCCAGCACGAGCCGCACGACGTACGGGTCTTCGGCCGTCCCGCTGTCAGCCGCGTGGAAGTAGAACCCACGCTGCAAAGGGGAAACCGGAGCCGACGTCGGCCACGAACCGACATGGGCGCTGTCCGAATGCTCGACGGTCCTCGCCACCCGCGCGAGCCCAGCGACGGTGCGCTGCTGGAAGATGTCCCGCTGTCTCAAGGCGATACCCGCCTCGCGCGCTCTGCCAAGCAGGCGGATCGCGACGATGCTGTCACCGCCGAGTTCGAAGAAGCTGTCCTCGACGCCGACGGCCGGGAGGTCGAGTACTTCCGCGAAGAGCGCGGCCAGTGTGTGTTCTCGCGGGGTGCGAGGTTCGGCTTGCCCCGCGAGCGCCGTCCACTCCGGATCCGGCAGTGCCGCTCTGTCCACTTTGCCGTTCGGGGTCAGCGGCAACGACTCCAGCGCAACGACGACGCCGGGAACGAGGTGCTCGGGCAATCTCGCCGCCAGGAACTCTTTGACCTCGGCCGGGGCTGGTTCGCCGACGACGTATCCGACAAGCCTGGGCGCACCGCGATGGTCGCTTCTGCCGACGACGGCGGCTTGCGCTATTCCGGGGTGAGCGAGCAACGCCGCCTCGACCTCGCCAGGTTCGATCCGGTGGCCGCGGATCTTGAACTGACTGTCCACCCTGCCGACGAAGTCGAGAAGACCGTCCCACCGCAGCCGCACCCTGTCGCCGGTGCGATACATCCGGGCTCCCGTGAACGGGTCCGCGACGAAGCGCGACGCGGTCAATCCGTGCCTGCCGAGGTAACCACGGGCAAGCCCGCTTCCGCCGATGTACAGCTCGCCGATCTCTCCCTTGTGGACCGGGCGCAGCGCGGAGTCGAGCACGTAGGCGCGAGTGTTCGGATCAGCTTCGCCGATGGGCACCCGGTCGTGCTCGCCTTCTCGCGCGAGCCACAGGGTGGAGTTCACGGTCGCCTCGGTGAGCCCGTACGCCGCGACGACTCGAAGCCTGCCTGCCCAGCGGGCGACGAGTTCCGGCGGCACCGTTTCCGTTCCCACGACCAGCACCGCGCCCTCCGGCAGCAGGCAGTCCGAAGGCAACGCCGACACGAGCGAGGGCGGCAGAATGAAGTGTGTCGCACCGTGCCGAGTGAGGTAGTCGGTCAGTTCTCTTCCCGCGACCCTGCGTTCGGCGGGAACGATCACGCTGCGGGCTCCCGTTCCGAGCGACATCGTCAGGTCCCATACGGCCACGTCGAAACCGGACGAAGCGAACTGGGCGACCCTGCTGTGCTCGTCGACCCCGAGCCGGTCGACGGCGGTGGCGACGAGGCTGCCGATGCCCTCGTGCGTGACGACGACTCCCTTCGGCGTCCCCGTCGAGCCCGAGGTGTAGATGACGTAGGCGGCGTTGTCGAGCGCGACGGCACGGTCGAGGTTGGTGCCGGAGTAATGCGCGAGCTCGCCTTGGTCCACTGTGGACACAGTGAGCTTCGCGCCGGAATCGGCGACCATGAAGTCGATCCTGCTAGCCGGGTGCTCGGGATCGAGTGGCAGGTAGGCCGCGCCTGCCTTGAGGACGCCGAGGATCGCGATCACGAGTTCGATCGACCTCGGTACGGCGAGCGCGACGACGTCCTCGGTACCGATTCCCTTGGCCACGAGCATTCTGGCGAGCCGGTTGGCCTCGGCATTCAGTTCGGCGTAGCCGAGCTGCCTTTCCTCGCACACGACGGCGATCGCGTCCGGCGTCAGCTCCGCCTGCCGTTCGACCATGCCGTGCCAGGTCAGCTCGGCGACCTGCCTTCCATCGAAGCGGGGAAGCTCGCCGGCTCCCCTCTCGACGCGCCCGAGCGGCGCCTCCGGAGACCTGGTCATGGCCGAGAGCACGGCGGCGAACCCCGCCGCGTGCCTCGCAAGCTCGGCTTCGGACACCGGTGCGGCAAGCTCGACGGTCAACTCGCCGCTCTCCGCCTCCCTCCGGCAGGCGATCGAAAGGTCGGGGACGGGGCCGAGCGCGAGATCGCGCACTCTCACGTTCGCTTCGCCGAATCGAGGATGCGTGCCGAAGCCGAGATAATTCACCGTGGGACCGATGAGCCTGCTCAGTCCACCCAGGACACCAAGCTCGCGAGCGATCTCCTCGCCCCTGAACCTACTGTGCCCCGCGAGGTCCGCGAGCGCGTCGGCCACCCGCGTCAGGAGTTCGGCCGGGGTCGTCCACTGATCGGCCTTCACCCGCAGCGGAACCACGTTGGATGCCATGCCAGGCACGGTCAGCGTCGCCGGTTCGCTCCTCGCCGTCACCGGAAGTCCGAGCACGAGATCGGTGGCACCGGTCATGCGATGGGTGTACGCGGCGACGGCGGCGACCACGACCCTCGACAACCGCTGGCCTCGGCTCGCCGCGAACTCCGCCAGCGCACGGCTTTCCCGCTCGCCGAGTTCGAAGGAGCTGGTCGCGACGGCACTATTTGGATTCGCCGCGATGATCCGCGCCGGTTCGGGGCGGTCCCCGAGCAGATCGAGCCAATACGCGCGATCGTCGGTGTACTGGTTCGAAGAGCGGTAGGTGGTCTCGGCCTCCGTCAGCTCGGCAAGCCCGCCGAATACCCGTGCTGCCTGCCCTTCCGCCGAGTACAACGCCGCCGCTCGCTCCATCACGAGCTGACTGCCGAAACCGTCCATGACGAGGTGGTGGTAGCGCTGGTACCACCAGAATGACTGCTCGCCGACCCGCAGCAGCGCGTGCCGGAACGGCGGCTCTCCGGCGAGGTCGAATCCGCGCAGCCGGTCGGCTCGCATCCACGCCCTCGCCGAGGCCGCCGGATCGGCCTCTCCACCGAAATCCAGTACGAGCGGAGCCGGATCGCTGGAAACGTTGCGCTGTCGTGGTTCGCCTTCGACCTCGACGAACCGCACATGCACGCTCTCGGCCTCCGCCATTGCCTTGCTCACGGCGGCGGTCAGCCTGCCGAACCCCGCCTCGCAGGCGAGCGCGGGATCCCGCAGCTCGACGCACCAGGCGATGACGTAGGAAGGGTCTCCCTGAGCCAGCTGCTGTGCCCGCCAGATCCCGGTTTGCGCCTCGGTGAGCGGATTTCCGGGATCGTTCGGGTCCTGATTCGCTTCCGTGACGGGCACAACAGCCACCTCTCAACCTCACTGGCCGGTCAGGCGGGGAACCATCTCGTCAATGGCGTAAGGGATCGAAAGCACGGTGTTGAACGAGAAGGCGGCACCGATGTCCGGGTTCTCGTACGGAACGAACAGATCGCGCCCTTCCTGGTGAACCTTGAGCTTCTGGTAGAGCGATTCGGCCCTGATGCGGTCGTTGGCTTCCTTGCTGGAGGTGACCCACACGAGCCGGTCGGTGTCCAATGTGCTGAGTTGTTCGGCGCTCAGTTCGACGGTGTTGGCGCCTTCCTCGGCGAGTTCGTCGATCTTTCCGTCGAGCCGGAAACCCAGTTCCTTGAAGAAAATCGCCTTCGGGTCGGCGGCGGTGAACGCGGAGAAGACTCCCGGCTCGAAGCTGTCGGCGACGATCAAGGTCTGCTCGGCGAATTGGGGATGCTGCTCACGTACCTCGGCATAGCGCTGATCCATCTCGTCGATCAGCTCGTTCATCTCGGCCTCCTGGCCGAGCGCCTTGCCGATCGGCCTCGCCATGTCCTGCCATGGTGCCGCGTAGTCGGGGTACCCTTTCGGCTGTGCGACAACGGGCGCCAGTTCGGAAAGAGTGTCGTATTGCTGCTTCGTCATCCCCGAGTACTGCGCGATGATGAGATCAGGCCCCAGCTCGCCGATCCGTTCCATGTTGTAGTCGTCGCGTTCACCGACGATCGCAGGCTCGGTATTCCCCCACTTTTCCTTTGTCCACGGCCACTTTCCGTATGGCCGCTCCTTGAACCAGTCGACGACGCCGACCGGCTTGACCCCGAGCGCCAGAACGGCGTCCTGGTCGGAAAGGCCGAGCGTGATCACCCGCTCCGGTTTGTGCTCGATCACCGTGCTGCCGTACTTGTGCTCGATGGTCACCGGGAAAGGGCCACCGCTCGCGGAATCCCGCTCGGCAGGTTCCGAAGAACCACCGCACCCGGCGAGTACGGCGAGCAGAACCATCACACCGGCGAGCAACACCGGAAGACGCAGCCGCTCCATTGCGGATCTGCGATTGTTGGGGGACATGGGGTTTGCCTTCCTTCTCACCAAGAGAGTCAGCGGTTAAGCACCGCTGCCACTGACCGCGTACCGCGCGGCAGCCTGAGCGTCCTTGTTGGACGATCGAAGATCGAGCACCGAGGCAAGAATCTCCCCTGAACGAACGGCGTTGTTCGACAGTAGGGACGAGGTGATGCCGTGCGTGTGCTCGGTGTTGCCGCCTTGCAGATAGATCCCGCCGACGACGTCGTCGCTCGTGCGCACCTGATAGTCACGCTCGACGCGGGGCCTTCCGGAATCGTCCCTGCGGCAGCACGGCGCGAGTTCACCGAAGGCCGACAGGAAGTCGCTCGGCCGGTATCCCGTCGCGTACACCGCGATGTCGGCGTCGAGCACGGTCTTCTCGCCGCTGGTGAGCGATTCGACGGTCGCCCTGACACCCGAGCCGGTGTCCACCACCTCGGTCAGCCTCGCCGCGTTGAAGATCCGCAACCGGTTGTCCCCCAAGACTTTTTCCCGGTACAGCCGACGGTAGAGATCGTCGATCAACTCGATGTCGACCACCGAGTAGTTGGTGTTGGCGTGGTAGCCCATGAGCCTGCGCTTGACCTCGTCGGGCGCGGCGTAGAACTCGTCGACGGCCGCGGGGTCGAAGATCCGGTTGGCGAAGGCACTGTCGTCCGAGGGGCTGTACCCGAAGCGCGAGAACACGGAGCACACCTCGGCTTCGGCGAACCTTCCGTGCAGGAACGCGGTGACCTCGGCCGCGCTCTGCCCGGCGCCGACAACGACAAATCGTTCAGCGGAGCCGATATCGCCGACCCGGTGGAGCAGTTCGCTGTTGTGCCAGATGCGCTCCGACCGGTCGATGCCATCGGGCAACGACGGCGACAAACCGGTGGCCATCACGAGGTTGCGCGCCCGGTACGTCTCGCCATTCGGTGTCACGACATCGAAGAAGACCACCTCACCTTCGGCGGAACGCACCGGTAGAACTCGCTCGACCTCGTGCGCGTAGGTCACCATGTCGTCGACCTTTGCCGCGGCCCATTCGAAGTAGTCGTGGAACTCGACCCGCAGCGGGAACAGCGTCTTGTGGTTCACGAAGTCGACAAGCCGCTCTTTGGCCTTGAGATAAGCGAGAAAGCTGAAGTCGCTGGCCGGATTGCGCAGGGTCACCAGGTCCTTGAGAAAGGAGACCTGCATGGTGGCGTCGTCGATGAGCATGCCTCTGTGCCAGCCGAAACGTTCCTGCCGTTCAAGGAAGTGCGCTGTCACCGGATCGTTCGTGGTGGCGTTGTGCTCGGCCACCGCGATCGCCAGCGCAAGGTTGGCCGGTCCGAAACCAACACCGATCAGGTCGTATACCGGCGTTCCTTGCGCAAGCAATCCCTCTGCCATACCCGTCCAATCGCCGCTTCCAGCCAGACGGAGGCAACCCTAACCTAACTTAGGTCCCCCTCAGTTAGTACATTCGTGGGTGATACATCTCGTGCCTGGACGGGGTTGCGATCTTAGGTAAGGCTTGCTTCACTAAGGCCGTTTGCCGTCGAGGTACTGGAGAGCCGATGCGGGTCGTCATGTTCGGGTATCAGACGTGGGGGCACCGGACCCTGCGCGCGTTGCTCGACTCGGAGCACGAGGTCGTACTGGTGGTCACCCACCCCAAGTCCGACCACGCCTACGAACGGATCTGGGCCGACTCCGTCGCCGACCTTGCTACCGAACACGACGTCGACGTGGTGCTGCGCAACCGCCCCGACGCGGAACTCACCGCGCGACTCACCGAACTGCGTCCTGACCTCATCGTCGCCAACAACTGGCGAACCTGGTTGCCACCGGAGATCTTCACCCTTCCCCGGTACGGCACGCTCAACGTCCACGACTCGCTACTGCCTGCCTACGCGGGCTTTTCACCGCTCATCTGGGCGCTCATCAACGGAGAACGGGAAGTCGGCGTCACCGCGCACATGATGGATGTCGAGCTCGACGCGGGACCGATCATCAGGCAGCGCGCCGTCGAGGTCGGCCCGAAGGACACCGCGACGGATCTCTTCCACCGGACCGTCGACCTCATCGAACCCGTTGTGCGCGAAGCCATTGCCGACATCGCGGAAGGCAGGACGGAGGGAACTCCGCAGGACCGCGACAAGGCCAGCTTCTTTCACAAACGCTCCCTTGTGGACAGTCGCATCGACTGGAGCTGGCCGGCCGAGGACATCGAGCGCTTGGTACGTGCACAGTCGGACCCCTATCCCAACGCCTACACGTTCCACAAGGGCGAGCGCATCCGCGTCACCAAAGCCTCGGTGTCCGATGGCCGCTACGGCGGTACCCCCGGCCGGATCTTCATCCCCGAAGGCGACGGCGTCGTGATCGTCGCGGGCGCCGACGCGCGCTACGGCCGCAATCACGGGCTCACCATCGAGGCGGTCCGGACCGAGGACGGCACCGACTACAAGGCAACGGACTATTTCCGCACCATGGGCGGCTACCTCGGCGCCGGCTGACAATCCTCAGAGGCGGACGAGCATTTTGCCGGTGTTGGCGCCGATCATGAGATCGAGGAAGGCTTGTGGTGCTTGACGAATTCCGTCGACGACGGTCTCCGAGTACTTCAGCTTTCCCTCGGCCACGAGCGGCGCCACCTCGGCGAGAAACCTCGGCCGCGCGTCGACGTGATCGGCGACGAGGAATCCGCGCATCGTGAATCGCTTCGCGATGATCTGCGCGAGGTTACGCGGCGCCGCGCCAGGCTCGGTCAGGTTGTACTGCGAGATCATGCCGCACACGGCGATCCGGCCGTGCAGATTGAGCGAGTCGATCGCGGCTTCGAGGTGGTCGCCGCCGACGTTGTCGAAGTAGACGTCGACACCATCGGTTGCCGCGGCGGCAAGCTGTTCGGCGACCGGGGCGTGCTTGTAGTTGAAGGCAGCGTCGAAGCCGAGTTCGTCGACGAGCCACCTGACCTTGTCGTCGGAACCGGCGCTGCCGATGACTTTGGCCGCGCCCCTGCGCTTCGCGAGCTGGCCGACGACCGAACCGACCGCGCCAGCGGCACCTGAGACGAACACGGTGTCGCCCGGTGCTTGCAGAGCAACATCGACAAGGCCCGCGTACGCGGTGAGCCCGGTCATGCCCAGCACGCCGAGGTAGGCCGTCACCGGTGCCGCGTCGGGATCGACGACGGTCGCCTGGTTGGCGTCGAGCACCGCGTGCGTCCTCCAGCCGAGGCCGTGCAACACGATGTCGCCCTCGGCGAATCCGTCCGCCTTGGACTCGACGACCTCGCCGAGCGCCCCGCCGTGCATGACCTTGCCGACCTCGTAAGGCGCCGCGTACGACTTGGCCGAACTCATCCGGCCGCGCATGTAGGGATCGACCGAGATCCACGTGTTGCGCACGAGCATCTGTCCCTCGCCCGCGCTGGGAACCTCGACATCCACGATGTCGAAGTTGTCCGGCGTCGGCTCTCCGTGCGGCCGGGAGGCGAGCCTGACCTCGGTTGCCTTCATGACGAAACCCTCGCCTGCTCCTCCAGTTTGGCGAGCACGCCGTCGTAGATGCGCTTCAACCCGCCGGGCGCGAACGTCTTCTCGAAGAAACCGCCGATGCCGCCCGCGCCGTCCCAGCTCGTTTCGACCCTCACCAGGCTGCGCTTGCCGCCGTCACCGGCCTCCCTCACCGTCCACGTCGTGACCATGCTGGAGTTCGCGTCGGTCTCGACGAGCGTTCCCGGTTCGGGTTCCGTCACGGTGGCCGCCACGTCCCTCACCCGTTTCGAGGTCGCCTGAAGCTTCCACTTGGCTACGGTGCCAGCACCCTTGCCGCCCTCGGTGACCTCGTAGTCGCGGTACTGCTCGGTGAGGATCTTCGGCCGTGCCTCCGAGTAGTCGGCGACAAGACCGCGCACCCTGTCCGCCGGTGCGTCGATGGTGCGCTCCGCCGTTGCCGTGACCTTTCCCATGCGCTCTCCCGTTGTCGTCAAGATTTCGTCGTGAACAGAGGAAGGCAGTGTCCTAGATTGCCTCGGTGGCAAGCCCTTCAATCACCTCGGCACCGGGAAGTGAAGCCAGGAACGCGCCGGTAACCAGCAGTTTGCTGCCCCGGACACCGCTGCCCACCACCAGTTCGGGTGAGTCGGCGACCGCCTTGTCGACCAGGATCGGCCAGCCATCGGGCAACCCGATCGGAGTGATGCCGCCGTACTCCATCGCGGTCAGTTCGACGGCCTCGACCATGGGCGCGAACGACGCCTTCCTCACATCGAGCCTGCGCCTGACCACGTTGTTGACGTCGGCACGGGTGGTAGCGAGGATCATGACCGCCGCGTACTTGACCTCGCCCCCGCGCTTACCGGCGACGACGACGCAGTTGGCCGAAGCCGAAAGCGGCGAGCCGTATGCCGAGCAGAACTCCGCGGTGTCGGCGAGGTCAGGATCGATTTCGGCGATGCCCACTGGCGCGGTGACACCGGCGAGTGCCTTCGCCACCGGCTCGGCGACCAGGTCAGGCCGGGCAGCGGCAGGTTCGACCGGCAGTGTTCCCGCGATACTCCAGGTGCTCACACCGCCACCGTACTCAAGGTGCTACCAGCTCTGACCGCCGCGCTGCACGTCGATGAGCTTCGGCCGCACATCGACGATGTACACGAGCGAGGCGACCATCCCGGCCAGCCAGAAGATCATGCCCGCTCCGTAGAAACCGAACAGGAGCATCGCGGCCGTCGAGCCACCGGTGATCGCGAGCCAGACCGGCTTCGTCATGCGATCGGCGGCGGTGTAGGCGTCGGCTCTTTGCGTGAGGGCATGGATGAAGGCGACGAGACCCACCAGGGTCCCGGCCCAGTCGATGGCCCAAACGATCCATAGCGCAGGGAGCGGCACTCACCCAGACTACGTCAGTGCGAGACGATCACAGTGCCCCGGCGCCGCTGTCGCGGGACCGGGGCACTGATCGAACACGTGTCCTACTTGTCGGTTTTGGCGGCGGAGCCGTTGGTCTTGCGCGCGGGGCTACCACTCTTGCGGGCGGTCCCCGTCTTCGGCGCGTCCTTCTCCGTGGCCTTCGGCGCGGCGTCCTCGACCTTGTCGGCCACCTCGTTGGCGACGTCCTCGACCTTGGCAGCGACGTCTTCGACCTTGGTCGCGACCTCTTCGCCCGCTTCCCTGGTGCGGCCGGTGACCCGCGTGAAGACCTCGTCGACCCGCTCCTTCGCGTCCGACGCGACGCCGTCAACCCTGCCCTGCGCGGCGTGCAGAGCCTCTTCGAGCTGGTCGAAGCTCTTCTTGACCTGCGGCTGGGTGCGGATCTTCTCCCACGTCTCCTCGCCGGACTCGGCGAGCTTGTGGTAGAGCTTCAGCGCCGCGTCGGTGTACTCGTCGAGCAGCTTGCGCAGCTCGGTCGGCTCCAGCTTCTCGCGGAAACTCTCGACCTCGGACGGCAGTTCCTCGATGTTCTTCCGTGCCGTCTCACTGCTTTCGGTTACCCGCTCCTTGGCCTTGTTCACGGCGTCGGCAACGGCCTGACTGGCAAGGTTGCCCGCGCCGAGCGCGGCCAGCAACGACGTCTTGACCTGCTCGAAGGCAGTGTTCACAGCCTTGCGAACATCCTCTGGTGTGGTGCTCGCCATGATGATTACTCCTTGGCTTCCGGCTCGGGTTCTGATGACTCGGATGACGCTGCTCGGTTCTCCCGGCGAAACGACTCGTACACGTCGAGCAGAACCTGTTTCTGGCGCTCTGACAGCTCGGTGTCGGCGCGCACGGCGTCGACGACCGGGCCACCTTTCGGCAGGTCGAGAATTCCGGCCTGCACGTAAAGCGCCTCCGCCGAGATTCGCAGCCCCTTGGCGATCTGTTGCAGGATCTCCGCGCTCGGTTTGCGGACCCCGCGTTCGATCTGACTCAGGTAGGGGTTGGAAACACCGGCCAGTTTCGACAGCTGCCGTAACGAGATCTTGGCGTTGTTGCGCTGCTGACGGATGTAGACCCCGATGTCCCGACCGAGGTCGGCAACCTTGTCGATGGGCCCCGAGCCACCCTCTTCGTGCTCGGCAGCCGATGTCTCCGTCAACTGGCTTTGCCACCTCCTCACGGCAATTTCGAAGGTACGCCCAAGTGCTAGCTTTTGCAAGCACACTGCTTGCACCGATCGGGTGTGACTAGGCTTGGGCTCATGGGTTTCGCCGCCCGCGAACGCAAGCGCCTCATCGCCAGGCTTCGCCGCGACGGTGTGCTGACCGACCCGCTGTGGGCCGAGGCATTCCGCCGCGTTCCCCGGCACGCCTTCCTTCCGAGGTTCTTCCTCCCGGACGGCCAACGCTGGGTGGCCGTGGAGGAAGGCGACGAAGGCTGGCTCGACGCCTGCTATTCCGACATCGTTCTCGTCACCCAACTCGACGACGACCCACATCGCTGGCTCACCGCCCGAGAGGAAGGACCGGTGACCGGCATTCCCACGTGCTCGTCGAGCATGCCGGGAATCATGGCCGTCATGCTCGAAGAGCTGCGCGTGCGCGAAGGCGACAGGGTGCTGGAGATCGGGACCGGAACCGGGTACAACGCCGCGCTGCTGTGCGACCGCCTCGGCGACGCGAATGTATCCACAGTGGACATCGATCCCGTACTTCTGCCCTCGGCCCGCGCCGCGCTGAACGCGCTCGACTACCGGCCAAGGTGCGAACTCGCCGACGGCGCCAACGGATTTCCCGACGACGCGCCATACGACAGGGTGCTGTGCACCTGCGCGGTGTCCGGCATCCCCAAGAGCTGGCTCGCGCAGACTAGAGAGGGCGGACTCGTACTCACCACGCTCAACCGCCCGATCGGCTCCGGTCTCGTGCGCATCGTCGCGGGTTCCGGCGACGACGGCGAGGGCAGGGTACTCGCGCGCAACGGCAGATTCATGCCGATGCGCGCGCACCGGCGTCCCGACGTCTCCGCCGTCATCGCCGACCGCGAGGTCGCCTCGACGACGGTGACCGAACTGTCGCTCGCCGACACGCTGGACCCGGCGCATCCGTTCGAGTTCTTCCTCAGCCTCGAACTCCCGGGCACGGTCCCCTTTCCCGACCCAAGCGGCGGCGACACCTGCTACCTCGCACACCCCGACGGCTCATGGGCAAGCCACCGGACGGTCGCCGGTGAGTACCTTGTGGAACAGGGCGGCCCGCGCAGGCTATGGGACACCGTCGAGGCCACGCACCGACGCTGGTACGCGCTCGGGAAACCGGCCCGAGACCGGTTCACCGTCAGCATCAGAGGTGACCGGCAGGAGTTCCGGCTCGGCACACTGCGCTGGCCGCTCGCTTAGGCCCGGTTGCTCAGGCCGGTTGGCGGGAGGTCCGAGCGGGGCTCTCGGGTGCCCGAGTGCGGATCTCGCGCGGCCGGACGCGGATCTCGGCGTCCTGGACGGGGGAATCGCGCACGGCTTACGTGGGCTCACGCGGATCGGGCGGCAGGCGAGCCTTGATCCACTCGGTCACCCTCGACGCGATGTCGGCCACCGGCGCGTCCGTGGTGTCGAGCAGGTCGACGGGCGGCGACATCGTCGCCGCGTCGGCACGCAGCCACTCGTTGAACGCGAGCATTTCCGCGATGCGCGGTTCGTCCCATTCCCGCCACGCCGGTCTTGCCCGCAACCGGGCCGCGAGCACGTCCGGTTCCGCGACAAGCGCGAGGTAGTGGATTCGCGAGAAGAACACTCGCTCCGGCAGCGGCTCGAACTCGGCGGGGACGACCGTTCCGCAAAGCACGACGGGCCGCCCGCTCTGTCCGATCATCGCCGCCATCCGCAACCACGTCGACCGGAACAGCGGATGCCCTTCGACGTCGTCACGCAGCCCACCGGTCCACAGCACGTCCTGTTCGAGGGCCACCACGGTGTCCCGCAGCCGATCGGCGAGCACGGGGCCGACCGTCGACTTGCCTCCGGCGCTCGGCCCCGTCACCGCGAACAGCGGCAATCGCCGGAAACTCCACCCGTGCCCGCATTCCCCGCAGACGAGCCGTTCGTCGCGCACCTGAGGAAAGTCGGCGCGATCGCCGCAGGAAGGACAGATCTTCAGATCGAGCATTGGGCGTGAGATTCCGGTGAAGAATCAGTCGAAAAGGTTTTCGAGGAAGCTCCGCTTGCGCCGTTTGTGCCCGTGTCCGTAGCCGTGGCCGCCGTACGGCCTCGGCGAATCCCCGTAACCGCCGCCGCGATAGGGCCGGGGGGAATCCCCGTAGCCGCCGCCTCGATAAGGACGGGGCGAGTCGGCGTAGCCACCGCCGCCACGGTGGGGCCTCGGCGAATCCCGGTAGCCACCACCGTATTGCGCGGTGGGCGGAACTCCACCGGAGGGCCGGTAAGGCGGCGGTCCCGCCGCGGGCGCTCCGTAGAAGGCGTTCTCCGCCCTGACGATCTGCTCAAGCTCCCCGTGGTCGAGGAAGATGCCCCGGCAGCCATCGCACTGCTCAAGGTGGATGCCGCCTTTGTCGACGGTCTTCATCACGTTCTGACACTTGGGACAAATCACGAGGGAAAGCTTACGCATACCGGTGCCGCTCCGCCGCTGTCGTCCGTAACGCCGCGAGCATGGCCTCGATCGACGGCTGCTTCGCGCTGCCCGCTCTGATGGCGGCAGACACGGTTCTCGTCAACCTCGGTTCGGTGAGTTCGGCGAGGGCGATCGGCGAACCACGATCGCGGAAACCAGCGGGAAGCGCCGCCAGCAACGGCTCGGTCAGCAGCGGAACGACCTCGATACCGGCATCGCGTTGCCGGGGAAGCAGGTTGTAGCCGTAGCTGAGCGCGATGTCGATCGTTCCTGCCTTCACCGCGTCGAGGGCTTCCGGTGTCGGCAACTCGGCGAGGGTCACGCGCAACCCCGGATGGGCGTTGCCGCACAGCGCGATGGCGCCGGGAGCGAGCGCTCTGGCGGCAGTGGGGAACGCGGCCAGAGCCAGCGTGCCCCCGACCGTGGAAGCCAGCTCGGCGACGGCGGCTTCCGCCTTTTCGAGGTCGGCGAGCACCACTTCGGTGTGCTCGACGAGTACTCGCGCCGCTTCCGTGAGCACGAGCAGCCTTCCGGTTCTCCTCAGCAGCGTGGTGCCGACTTCCCCTTTCCAGCAACGAAAGCTGCTGGGAAACGGCAGAAGGGGTCAGCGAGCACACCCTCGCGGTCTCCGCGATCGTCCCGTGTAGCGAAAGCTGCCTGAGCAGACGTAACCGGCGTACGTCGTACATGTGGAGACGCTAACGCCAGGCATCGGAAAACATAACTTGTTCTCCACGAGATTTTCGGCCGATCCTGCTCTGGTGACCGCTGAATTGATCGAACCGGCGACCTCCCGCCACGAACACGCATCCCGGATCGCCGGGCTGCGGGCGAGGATGGCCGAGCGCGGCATCTCGGCCGTGGCGTTCGCGAGTCCGGAAACCGTGTACTACCTGACCGGGCTCGATCATCTCGGATACTTCGCGTTCACGATGCTCGTCGTGCCGCTGCGCGGGGAACCGGCGCTGATCACGAGGATGATGGAGCGGCCGACGGTCCGTGCCCAGGTTCCGAACTGCGTGCACGTCGGTGTCGCCGAAGGAGCGCGAGCCGAGGACGAGGTCGCCGCCGTGCTCGCCGATTCGACCGGGGTAGGCGCACTCATCGCCATCGAGGATGCGGCGATGTACTTTCCTCCCGCCGTGTACACCGGGATCAGGCAGCGGCTGCGGGGTCGCGCGTGGACCGGGGCCACTCCGCTGCTGGCGGGAGCGATGGCCGTGAAGTCGCGGGCCGAGCTCGCGCACGTCGCGAAGGCAGCCGCGCTGTCCGATGCCGCCATGGCCGCCGCCGTGGCGGCCGTCCGCCCAGGAGGTACCGAGTGGGAGGTGGCCACGGCCGCGCACACCGCCATGTACTCGCGAGGCGGGTCACCACCGGGATTCCCTCCGCTCATTCGTCCACTGTGGATACTGGAATCACGGAAGGCGAAGGGGTGTTCATCGAACTGTCGGGCTGCCATGCGCGCTATCACGCCCCGCTCTCGCGCACCGTGTTCGCGGGCTCGGCGCCGCCAGGCGCGGCCGAGGACAAGGCGAGGACCGAGACGGCATGGGAAGCCGCGCGAGCCGCGATGCGGCCCGGTTCCGTCACCGGCGATGTCTACGCGGCGTGGCGGGACGCGGGCCGTTGCGGGCTCCGGCACCACTGCGGCTACCTCGTCGGGATCGGGTTTCCCCCGAGCTGGGTCGGCGGCGGGCGGGTACTCGGCATCGCCGAGAACGGCGAAACACGGATCGTGGAAGGAATGGTGTTTCACCTGATGTCCTGGACACCCCGGCACGTCGTCTCGGACACTGTGACCGTGCTTGCCGATGGTGCCGAGCGGCTGACCGACGCCTCCCGCGAACTCGTGGCGGTGAGTTGACATGCGCATCACGGGCATCAAAGCGACCCCGGTCGCCGTTCCGTACCGGCATGAGGAGCACTGGGCGTTCGGCAGGCGGCTCGGCTGCGTGAGCGTACTGATCGAGCTGACGACCGACGACGGGATCGTCGGAGTCGGCGAGGCGGCGGCCTATCCCTCTGCCGACATCGTGCTCGCCGTACTCGACAGCATCAAGAGCCTGGTGATCGGCGAGGACCCGTTCTCGATCGAACGGCTCGTGCGCCGGATCGAGCTCGTCGGGACGTGGCACCACGTGCGGGCGACAAGCCCCGCGATCGCGGCCGTCGAAATGGCCTGCTGGGACATCGTCGGCAAGAGCTGCGCGCAACCGCTGGTAAACCTGCTCGGCGGACGCTTCCGCGACCGCGTCGAATGCTTCTACTACGTCGCGGCCGGCAGCCCGGACGACGTCGCCTCCGAAGCGGAGCTGGCGACGAGGACCGGCTTCGGCACCTGTTATCTCAAGGTCGGGTCCGACAATCCCCACCTTGACATCGACAGGGTCGAGGCGTCGCGCGCCGGCGCAGGGCCCGAAGCGAAACTCCGAATCGACGCCAACGAAGCGTGGTCGCCAGGCTCAGCCGTGCGGATGATCAGGGAACTGGGGCGGTTCGGGCTCGAACTCGTCGAACAACCCGTGTCCGGGCGCAACCTGAGCGAGATGGCCTACGTGCGCAACCGCAGCGAGGTGCCGTTGCTTGCCAACGAGGCGAGCTGGACGAGGTCCGACCAGCTCGCCGTCATCAGGGCCGGTGCCGCCGACGCGGTGTCCGTTGACAACCAGCTCGACGGCGGCCTGCTGAACGTGAAGCGCTCAGCAGGACTGTGCGAGGCCGCTGGGCTTCCAGTCGTGAAGCACAGCCTCGGCGAGCTGGGTATCGCGTTGGCTGCCGCCGTGCACACGATTGCGGCAACCCCGAACTTCACCTACGCGAACCAGGCGTACGGCGCGCTGCTCTCCGACGACGTCACGGTCGGCTTCGGCGGCGGCATCGATTCCTACGACGAAGGCTGCCTGCCCGTTCCCACGAAACCGGGCCTCGGCGTGACCCTCGATCAGGACCGGATCGAACGCTACGCCCGGCTGTACCGCACGAGGGGAAGCGAATTCGCGTTCACGGACAGCGCGGCGACCAAGCAATCGCGAGCCCTTCCCAAGTTCTGACCGCCGATCAGGAGCACAGGCAGAACGGGTGCCCGTCGGGATCGGCGTAGACGTGGAACCGCTCGGGCTTGTCGTCGAGCAGGGTCGCACCCAGCGCGAGGACCCTTTCCCGCTCGGCCAGCAGATCCGGAATGTGGAAATCGAGGTGCAGCATCTGCTGGCGCTCGCGAGAAGGCCAGGTGGACGGCTTGTACTCGGGGTCGCGCTGGAAACAAATGTCGGTGCCACCGTCGGGATTGACGAGCGTGACCCAGTCGTCGTCCGGTTTGTCTCCCTCTTGAATCTTCCAGCCGAGCAGTGAGCCGTAGAACCCGGCGAGCCGGTAGGGCTCGGGACAGTCCAGCGCGACAGCCCCCAGTGTGATCGACCTCGGCTCGGTTGCCTGCGTCGGTGCACTCATATCTTGACCTCCAAGTAACTTGCTAAAGAATTATGGTGGTTACGCATCCTGGGCGCAACCATCATTCGACTTACACTGGTGACGTGGCGGCGCACTCGGGCGATGTCGAGCTCGTGATCGAATTCCTCAACACCTTCGACCTGGAGGAAGGCACCGACGTGCTGCTCACCCGGCACGAGTGGCACGCGTGGGCACACGACCGGCACCTCACGCCCGATCCGCTGCCGGAGGCCATGCGACTCAGGGCCGGATTGCGCGCCGCGATCGGGGACGACACCGTTCACATCGAGGAGCGACCCGGCGAGCAGTCCGCCGTTCCGGTCGGAATCGTGCTGACCGAGCATGGCCCCGACCTGACCGCGTCGACGGCGGCGGGAGCGGTGTTCGCGGCCGCGGCGAGGATCGCCATCCGAGGCGACTGGCGACGATTCAAGATCTGCCCGGCCCACACCTGCCGGTGGGCGTTCTTCGACAACTCCCGCAACCGCTCTCGCACCTGGTGCTCGATGGCGGTGTGCGGGAACAGGGAGAAAGCCCGCGCCTTCCGCAAGCGGTCGGGCGGGGACGCGACTCGCCCCTGAGCGGGCCTGGTCGCTCCCTGTGCACAGGTCGCCCCGATCGCGCTATCCACCTGTGGATAACTCCGTGGATAACTGGGCGAACTGTGGATAACCTCCCCCGGGCGGGTGGCCACTTCCGAGTATCAGCAGTTACTCGGGCTGTTCGGGCCGCAGCGCGGCGAGCACCGGAATGCTCGCGATCTTCTCCTCGGAGAGCTGGTCCCACATCAGTCCCGGCCTCGGCTTCGTCACCGGCACCCTGATGACCTCGTCCGGGGTCACGATCACGTCGACCCGGAAGTCGTGGTCGGTCTCCGGCAGCGGCTCGTCGAAGACCTGCGATTCGTGCACCGTCGTCACGATCGTGGTGCGCTCGTCGACGAGGCCCGCGTCGACGAGCAGCGCGAACTCGATGTCCGCGTAGCCTCCGCCCTTGCCGATCCTCGCGCCGAGCCGGTTGACCGCGACCGAACCGCACACCACCAGATCGACGGGCCGCAGGTCGGCGACGGCGACCGGCTCTCCGACCGAGAGCGCCCAGTCCTTGGCAGCCGCCCTACGGGGACTGATGGTCAGCCTTGCCGGATCGACCAGTACGAAGGGCTGAGAGGCCGCGAGCTTCGGCACCGCCATGTAGAGGTACTTGCCTGAGGCGAGCACCCTGGAGCGCACCGGCAGCTGGGGACTGTCCGGATTGGCCTTCACGACCGTCGCCGCTGCCCACTCCGGTTGCGCCGCGAGCATCGCCGCGGCCTCCTCCGCGGTGACGAAGTTCGGAATTCGCCTCCTCGCACCCGGAAAGAGCGCGACCCTTTCCTGTTCGAGGGTGTCCCACACGTGTTCCTTCACCGCCTGCTTCGCGGCGCTGACCCCGGTGTCGAGTTCGGCCATGGCCTCAGAACACCGCCTGCGCCACGGAGTAGATGACGAGTCCGGCGAGCGCGCCGACCACGGTGCCGTTGATCCTGATGAATTGCAGATCGCGGCCGACTTGTAGCTCGACCTTGCGGGAGGTCTCATCGGCATCCCAGCGCTCGACCGTGTCGGTGATGATCGTGGTGATCTCGGCCGAGTAGTGGTTCACGACGTAGGTGGCCGCGCTCTCCACCCAGCCGTCGACCTTCGCCGACAGCGTGGCATCGGAGATCAAGCGCTCGCCGAGCGAACGCAAGCCGTCGGTGACCCGCTTGCGCAACTCGCTCGAAGGGTCCTCCGCCGCCGTCAGCAGCATGTCCTTCGCCGTCGTCCACGCGGAGCCGATCAGCTTTTGCACCTCGGGGTGCTCGACGAGCTGCATCTTCACCTGCTCGGCCCGCGCCATCGTCTCGGGGTCCTTTTGCAGATCCTGGGCAAATTCGCCGAGGAACCGGTCGAGCGCGAGCCGCATGGGGTGGTTGACGTCGGTCTTCACCGCCCACGTGAAGGCAAGCACCTCGCCGTAGACCTTGTCGGCGAGCATCTCGTCGACGAACTTCGGCGACCAGGAAGGCGCCCTGTCCGACACGACTCTGAGTACGGCGGTGTGGTTGTCGCGCACCCACTCGTAAGCCCTGTCGCACATCATGTCGACGAGCCGGTAGTGGGCGCCGTCGGTCAGCACCTGTTCGAGCAGTTTGCCGACGGGAGGCCCCCACTGCCGCTCGATGACCCTGCGGACGACGGCTTGTTCGAGGACCGCCTGCACATCCTCGTCCCGCAGGATCGTGACCGCTCCCCTGACGACGGTTGCCAACTCGGCGGTGACCCGCTCCGCGTTCTCCTCACGGGAAAGCCATTCGCCACCCCTGCGCGCGATCTCGACCCTGCGCAGTTTGTCGCGAATCACCGTCTCGGAAAGGAAGTTGGAGCCGACGAAGTCGCCGAGGCTGCTGCCCAGCACGTTCTTCTTGTTCGGGATGATCGCCGTGTGCGGGATCTTGATCCCCAGCGGGTGCCGGAAAAGGGCGGTGACGGCGAACCAGTCGGCGAGCGCGCCGATCATGCCCGCCTCCGCGGCGGCCCGCACGTATCCGACCCACGCGGGCCAGCCCTGGGACTCGGCCCATCTCATGAACAGGAAGATGACGGTCGCGCCGAGCAGGAAGGACAGCGCGACGAGCTTCATCCTGCGAAGGCCGCGCCGTTTGCTCTCCTCACGCGCGGTCGCGTCGAGAGGGTCGGCGGCGGTCGGCGTGACAGGGGTCGGTTGCTCCACACGGCCATTGTCCGTGAGGATTGGCCATCGTGCGCGAACCTGTACTCGTCCCCCGCCTCCGGCCCTTCACCTCGACCATATTCGCCGAGATGACGGCGCTGGCAGCGCGAACGGGGGCGGTGAACCTCGGCCAGGGTTTCCCCGACACCGACGGGCCTTCCGGGATGCTCGCCGCCGCGAAGGACGCGTTGTACGGCGGAGCCAACCAGTATCCGCCAGGTCCGGGAAGGCCGGAGTTGCGGGCCGCCATCGCGAAGCACCGCGCGCGCTACGGCACCGACTACGACCCGGATACCGAAATCCTGGTCACCGCGGGCGCGACCGAGGCGGTGTCGGCGAGCCTGCTCGCGCTCACCGAACCCGGCGACGAGGTGATCGTGATCGAGCCGTACTACGACTCCTACGCGGCGGCGGTCGCGATGGCCGGTGCGACGCGAAAGGTCGTTTCGCTCGTCCAGCGCGAGGGGCGCTTCGCGCTCGACGCCGACGCCGTCAGGTCAGCGGTGACCCCTCGGACGAGGGCCGTTCTCGTGAACTCACCGCACAACCCGACCGGAACGGTCTTCACGAGGGACGAGCTGTCCGCGCTCGCGGCCGTCTGCGTCGAGCACGACCTCATCGCGATCACCGACGAGGTGTACGAGCACCTCGTCTTCGACGACAACGAACACGTGCCGCTTTCCACGATGCCGGGGATGGGTTCGCGGACCGTCTCGATCTCCAGCGCGGGCAAGACGTTCAACTGCACCGGCTGGAAGATCGGCTGGGTGTGCTCCACGCCCGAACTGGTGGCAGCGGTCAAAGCCGCGAAGCAGTTCATGACCTTCGTGTCGGGAGGGCCGCTCCAGCCGGCCGTGGCATACGCGCTCGACAACGAACTGGACTGGGTCGGCGAGCTGCGCCGCTCACTGGAGAAAAAGCGAGACCGGCTCGCGAACGGGCTGGCCGAAGCGGGCTTCTCGGTGTGGCCGAGCGCTGGCACCTACTTCGTCTGCGCCGATGTCCGGCCGCTCGGTTTCGACGACGCCGAGGAGCTGGCGTGGCGGCTTCCGGAGCGCGTCGGTGTCGCCGCGGTCCCCGTCAAGGTGTTCACCGATCACCCTGCCGAGTGGAATCACGTGTTGCGCTTCGCCTTCTGTAAGCGTGACAACGTGCTTGATGAAGCGATCTCGCGGCTGCACAAGCTCGCAACGATTGGGCCGTCCGGGGTGGATCGTGGACGCACAAAATGAAACACTCCCCACCGGTGCTAAAAAGAGCAATCCAGGATTGCTGACGGCCTGGTGAAACGGCCGATCGGGAAAGATCACGTTGGACGGTGGTGGTGGCGGTGCAGGGGTTGGGTGCCGTACGCGCCTCGGTCTCGCCGACCGTCGCCCGCCTGCTGGTCGTAGTCGGCTTCGCCATCGTGGGCTGGGTGCTCGCCGCGCTGTTCGGCTCCTCGGCCATGGCGCAGGAATCACCGTCAGGTCAGGGCCCCCACGGCAACCGGCACTCGGCAGAGGTTCAGCCGAGCGACGTCACCGATCCCGGCGCGCCTGAGGTCGAGGCAGGTGACGAGCCCGCCTCCGTGTCCGACGAGGTCGCCGACCGCAGAGAACAAGCTGTCGACGAGCTGTCCACGCAGGACACCCACGACATCCAGGACACGGACACGACGCAGGCCGAAGTGGACCGCGAACCGGTCGCGGAAGCGAAAATCCGGCACAGCGCGACACCGTTCGCCGCCGTGGAGAGCCAAAACCTGCCCGAAGGCACCGCGAACGCCGCCGTCACCGCGGCCCCTGTGCCACCCGCCGAGCCAGCCGAACCAGTCGCGCCAGCTCCCCAGCGGCCGTTGCTCGGCGGAATCCTCGGCACCGCGACGTCGACACTGGACTCCACCCTCGGTTCGACGCCCCTCGGCACGACAGGGCTCGGTTCGACGCTGAACGCCACGGTCGCAGGGCTCACCGGGACCGTCGACAGCGTGACCAACACCGTCCAGCACGTCACGTCGACACTGCCCGGCATCGCTCCGGGAGTCACGGTCCCGATCCCCACGCCGATTCCCGACCTCGACGCCCTTCTTCCCGACCTGTTCGGACACGAGCCGCTGCCAGACGGAATCGCGGAGACCGGTCCGAGGCCCGCCGACCGCACTGGCACGGACGGCACCGGCAGTACCGATGTCACGGGCGGCACCAAGACTCCGGCCACGACGGCACCCTCGTCCGGCAGGGCGCAGATTCTGCCCTTGATCACCACCGTCCCCTTCGAGTCGTACGGGAACACCCCGCTCGCACCTCCGGAACCGCCCGCGAAGGGCGAGGCCACCGTTGCCGGTGGCGGCGGCTCCGGTGACGGTGGAACCGCACCGAAGCCCGCTGCTCCAGCAGGCTTGACCAGCACGTCGAGCGGCTTCGTCGCCGCGCACGACGGTGCCGCGAGTGGCAAGTCCGTTCACGGCGTCCTTTCCTGGGCGCCGACGCTGACCCAGCTCAGGTTCATCGCCGCCAGCCGTGATCACGACACGGCAGGCGCGGGCAGAGAAGCGGCTCTGCCCGCCACATCGCCTGACTGACCTCGGCGAGAACGCCGGGGACAGCCACGCCCAGATCAAGATCAACTAGCGCTGTTCGCATCCCCGGTAAAGGTGCATTTCCCGCATACCTGTTTGCCAAGGGGCTTTTCAGTGCATTCAAGTCTTCCCGCTCGGCCGACCGCGCCCGGCCGTGTCGGGGCCTGGTCCCGGCGTCGCATTGCCCCTGCGGCGCCGGGGCCCTTACCGGGTACTCACCGGGCGTTCTTGTTCACCGCGCCGAACAGGGACACCTCCCCGATGAGTACCTGAGCTGGCGGACCTTCCCGGCATGGCGAGGGGCGATGCCGGGAAGGGTCCGCAGCACCCGTGCCCGATCGGACCCCCGGGCACGGCACGGAGCCGGTGCGCTGGATGACAACACCGTCCATATCCCTGGAGAGACGGCAGACCTTCCATCCGGCGCACCGGCTTCGTTGTGTTCCCGCCGCCGCGCTCCGCTCAGGTGACCGTGCTCTCCGTGACGCGGGGAGCGGGCCGCAACGCGGAAGCGGCGAGACCGAGCCTGCGAACCGCTTCGTCGAGCCGGTCGGCCTCCTGCGTGTAGGGCAGGCGAAGCCACCGTTCGAGTCCACCGTGTACACCGAACCGCGCGCCGGGCACGATCCGCACTCCGTGATTGACGGCAGCGACGCTCAGCCGGGTGCTCATCGGCTCGGGAAGCTTGCACCACAAGGACAACCCGCCCTCTGGAATCCGGAATGTCCACTCTGGGCAGTGCTCGCGCACGGCGGCGACGAGCGCGTCCCTTCGCGGTCGGATGACCGCCCTTCGACGGGAAAGGATGTGATCGGCCGCGAGCAGTTCCGCGAGTACGAGTTGTTCGAACACCGGTGAGCCGAGGTCGAGTGAATGCCGCGCCGACACGATTCGGCCGACCAGTTCCTCCGAAGCCCGCAACCAGCCGAGGCGGAGTCCGCCCCAGTGCGACTTCGCGGCCGATCCGATGGTGATGGCCCAGTCCCCCGCGAAAGCGGCGAGTGGGGGCACGGGCTCGCCGTCTTCTTCGAGGCCGAGTTCGGCGACCGTCTCGTCGACAACGGCGAGCGTGCGGGTGTTCGCGAGCACGGCGGCGAGGTGTTCGCGCTGTTCCACCGGCATCCGCAGACCGGTCGGGTTGTGGAAGTCGACCACGAAGTAGGCGAGTCTCGGGCCTGCCTGCCGCAGCGCGGCCTCGATGCCGGTGACGTCCCAGCCCACCTCGGGGTCGACGGCGACCACCACCGGCAGGATGCTCGCCGCGCGGATCGCTTCCGGGGTGTTGGGATAGCACGGCTGTTCGAGGAGCACCCTGTCGCCGGGACTGGTGAGGGCGCGGAGCACGATCGCGAACGCGTTCTGCGCGCCACCCGTGACGACGATCTGGTCGGGGTCGGTCGGCAACCCCCGCTCGGTGTAGCGGCGGGCGATGCGTTCCCGCAATATCGGCAGTCCCCTGACGAGGTAGCCGGTGTCCAGCAACTCCGGGGTCAGCGTGCTCCTTGCCGCGTCCATGGCGCCGAGCAGGCCGGGAACGGCGGGCGGAGCGGCGCGGGTGAGGTCGATGAGGTCGAGATCGGCGCCAGCCGGTTCGAATGCCTCCGCCTCGGGTGCCGTGATCCACGAACCGGCACCCTGCCTGCTCGCGACGAGCCCTTCGGAGCGGAGCCGGTCGAGCGCGGAGCCGATGAGCGTCCTGCTGACGCCGAGCGATTCGGCGACCTCGCGTTCGGCCGGCAGCCTCGTCCCGGGAAGAAGGCGCCCGTCGAGCACGCACAACCGGACGGCAGCGGCGAGGTCACCGGCGCCCTGCCGGGAACCATTTCGTCGCCAGTCACCCAGCAACTCGGCCAATCGGGGGCCAGCTACCCGTCCACCCAACGGAAAAGGAGCGTTCACAAGGCCAATTCTTGCAAATTGGCTATGGTCAACTCAAGCATTGGACCTTGATAGTGATCCGGTGGCCCGAAACCAACAGATCGACCTTCACCCGGTATCCGTCACGGTGGCACCCACCCGCAGGCTTAGCCAGCTCTTCGCGGGACTCGCGCTCTACGGTGCGAGCACGGCCATGCTGACCAGGGCCGAGCTGGGCCTCAACCCGTGGAACGCGCTGCACGAAGGGATCACGAACCACACCGGGCTGAGCTTCGGCACGGCCGTCGCGGTCGCGTCGCTCGTGGTACTGCTGCTCTGGATCCCGCTCAGGCAACGACCCGGCGTCGGCACGATCGCCAACGTCGTGATCGTCTCGGTCACCGTCGACCTCGTGCGACTCGTACTCCCTGAGCAGGACCTGCTCGGCTGGCAAATCACGCTGCTCGTCGGCGGGGTGGCACTCAACGGGCTTGCCACGGCCGTCTACGTCGGGGCGCGACTCGGACCGGGCCCGAGGGACGGCTTGATGACCGGTCTCGCCGCACGGACCGGCCGCTCCGTGCGGCTTGTCCGCACCGGTATCGAGATCGCGGTACTCGCGGCAGGCTGGCTGCTCGGCGGAGCGGTCGGGGTGGGAACCGTGCTGTACGCACTGGCGATCGGCCCGCTCACCCAGATTTTCCTGCCGTGGACGGTGTGGCGGCCCGCTACGCCGCGCGCCGCAGCGCTGCCCTGATCCGCTCGGCCGTGACGTCGAACTCGGCGAGAACGTCGGCGGCAGGACCGGGAACGGCGGCCATCGCGAGCAGGATGTGCTCGCCGCCGATCTCCTTCGACCGCAACATGACCACCTCTTCGAGGCAGCGTTCGAGAAGACGCTTCGAACCGGCGGCGAACGGAATGTGCCCCGGTTTCTTCGGCTTTCGCCTCGCGAGCGCGTCGCGGCCGTGCTCCCGCTCGACCCGCTCGACGACCTGATCGACGTCGATCCCCAGGTTTCCGAGCGCCTCGGCGTCGGCCTCGCTCAGGTCGCCCCTCCTGCGGATGACCGCGACACTCGCGACGACATCGTCGAGTGCGACATCGAACTCGGAAAGCAGAGTCGCGGCGCCGCCTCCCGGAAACCGGGCGAGCGCGGCGAGCAGGTGCAGGGAGTCGATCTCGGGTGAGCCGAGTTCGGCCGCCTCCCTCACCGCTTCCTTGACTAGCCCCCTCGCGTCACCGGTGAACCGTTCGAACATCAGCGTCTCCCATACTTCTTGTGCACTGCCTGCCTGCTCACTCCGAGCTCGTCGGCAATGTCCTGCCAGGACCAGCCGTGTACGCGCGCACTGCGCACCTGCACGGCCTCCAAACGCTCCAGCAGCCTGCGCAACGCGGCGACGGCCCGGAGGCCGACGCGCGGGTCGCGATCTCCCGCCCTCTCCGCGAGGTCTGTCGCCTCAGTCATGACGTCAATTAAAGTTGACGCCATCCCGCGTGTCAACTCCAGTTGACGACTACGGTGCGACGAGTGAGCCAGCCAGTCGTCGACATCGCCGAACAGCCGGGCGTCGGACTCGACGGTCTGCCGAGACCGTCCGAAGACGTCGTCGTGACCACCGGCAACGCCGTCGTGGTACTCGACGGCGCCACCGAGTTCAGGGAGGGGCTGCCGAGCGGCGGCTGGTACGCCACCCGGCTCGGCGAGCGAATCGAAAGCCTTTTACTCGCCGCGCCCTACGACGATCTCGGCTCCGTACTCGGCAAGGCCATCGCCGACGTGACGGAGGCAGGCGGACTCACGAGGAGGCATTCGCCTGCCAGCACCGTCGCCATGCTGCGCTGGACCGACGACAGGATCGACGCGCTCGTGCTCGCCGACAGCCCGATCGTCGCATTCGGACGGTCGGGCTTCGAGGTCGTCGCCGACACGAGACTCGACGAACTGCGCGGAAGCGGGAGGCTGCGCACGAGAGGTGAGGTCAACCGGCTGCGCAACAGTGAGGGCGGCTTCTGGGTCGCCGAAGCCGATCCCGGCGCGGCGAACCGCGCGCTCCGCCGAAGCTGGGCACGCGAGGAGATCGAAGCGGTCGTACTCGCCACCGACGGGGTCGCCGTCGGCGTCGACGACTACCGCGTACTCGAATGGCCCTCCGTGCTGAGCATCGCCCGCGAGCGGGGAGCGGCCGGTGTGCTCGACGCCGTACGGGCCGCCGAACTCGGCGACCCCGGCCGCATCAGGTGGCCCCGCGCGAAACGCCACGACGACCAGGCGCTCGCGTTGATCGACTTCACCCGATGTAGGGGGTGATTCAGGGACATCCCCTGATCACAAATCAGCTGAGCCAGGCCAAAGTTACTACCATGGCCGAGCTGAGAACGAAGACCGCGAGCACCACGACCGCGGCGAAGACCCGCACGTGGACGATCGTCGCGTCGGCTTCACTCGGCTGGGCACTGTTCACGCTCACCATCCTGCACGCGATCAGCTCGTTCAATCCGCTGACCGATCCGCTCAGCCGGTACGCCTTCTCCGATCACGGCGCGGGAATGCTTGAGGCGAGCCTGCTCTCGTTCGCGCTCGCGGTGGTGGCCGTTCGCGGGGCACTCGCCGCGGCAGGCATCAGCATCAACCGCACCACGTCGGTACTCGTGGGGGCGACGGCGCTCGGCCTCGTCGCCGCGGCCCTCTTTCCCGCGACTTTCACCGAGGACATCAATCCGGTGAGCGGCAAGATCCACCAGTACGCCAGCGTGATCGCGTTCGCCTCGCTGCCGGCCATCGCGTTCTCGTTGCTCGACACGCTCCGTGGCCTGCCCGCGATGGCGGCGAGCCGCCAGCTGCTGGTCAGGCTGCTACAGGTCAGTCTCGTCGGACTCGGACTGTTCGGTGTCAGCTACGTCTTCGACACCGTTCCCGGCGTTCCCGTCTTCTCCATGCTGGCTTCGACGCTGCCCGTCGGGTTCACTCAGCGCATCGTCTTCATCAGCTACTTCTGCCTGCTCGCCGCGTTGCTGGTGGTCGCGGGAAGGGCCGCGAGACTTCGCCTGACCAGCCCACGGTGATACCGTTCGTTCGAACGAACGAGACGGAGCGAGCCATGCGCGCCACCGAGAGGGACATCGCGTTCGCGGGACCAGCCGAACAGGCCAGGCTGGTCGCCGAGGGAAAAGTCTCCGCCGTCGAACTCACGAGTGCCGCGCTGGAACGCGCGAAGCGCGCCCAGCCGACGCTCAACGCCTTCCGTCACCTGCGAGCGCGAGAAGCCCGCCGTGAGGCCGAACTCTCGGACAGGCGGATCGCGGAGGGAGAAAGGGCGCCACTGCTCGGCGTCCCGATAGCGATCAAGGACGACACCGACATCGCCGGATTGCCGACGGCTTTCGGCTGCCGGGGCGACTTCCCGGTGGCCGAGGCCGACGCCGAGGTCGTCGCGATGCTCAAACGCGCGGGCGCCGTCATCATCGGAAAGACGAACACCCCAGAGGTCGGCCAGTGGCCGTTCACCGAGGGCGCGGCGTTCGGCGTGACGCGCAATCCGTGGAACACCGCGTATTCGCCAGGCGGGTCCTCAGGCGGCTCGGCCGCGGCGGTCGCGGCGGGGATCGTCGGCGCCGCACTCGGATCGGACGGCGCCGGATCCGTGCGCATCCCCGCGGCCTGGACCCATCTCGTCGGCATCAAACCGCAGCGAGGCCGCATTCCCACCGCGCCGGAACCCGAACTGTTCCACGGCCTTACCGGGCACGGGCCGCTCGCGCGAACGGTCGCCGACGCGGCGCTGCTGCTCGATGTCGCGGCTGGAACGAACGGCACCTACCTCGCCGCCGCGAGGTCCGGCGTCCGGCGACTGCGCATCGGCATCAGCCTGCGCAGCCCGTTCACCGCGATGCCGGCCAAGCTCGACCCGAGAGTGCGGGCGGCGGTCGTGATGCTGGCGAGGTCGCTCACCGCGCTCGGGCACACCGTGGTTCCCGTCCGACCGCGCTACGGCCTCATCGGGCTCACCTTCCTTCCCCGTTCGCTCACCGGTGTCGCCGACTGGATCGAGAAGGCGCCTTCGCGTGACCTGCTCGACGAGCGCACCCAGGCCAATGCCCGCACGGGCGAACTGCTGCGCGGAATACTCCCGCTCGCCAGAAGGACGGAACCGTTCTGGCGGCGGAGGATCGGCTCGGTCTTCGCCGACGTCGACGTCCTGCTCACGCCGACGACGGCGACCCCTCCCCCTGCCGCGGACACGCTCGGCAGGTTGCCGAACTGGCGCACCGACAGGGCCATCGTCGGCGCGTGCCCCTATGCCTGGCCGTGGAACGTGCTCGGCTGGCCTTCCGTGAACGTCCCAGCCGGTTTCACGGAGAACGGATTGCCGATGGGCGCCCAGCTCATGGGGCCGTCGGATTCGGAGGAGCTGTTGATCGCTCTTGCCGCGCAACTGGAAACCGTCCAGCGCTGGCACGATCGAACACCGTGAACACGAAGGAAGCCATTCTGCGGGCGGCGCTTCGCGTCATCGGCGAACAGGGTGTCGCGGGGTTGACCAATCGCAGGATCGTCGCTGAGGCAGGTGTCTCGCTGGGCTCGCTCACCTATCACTTCCCCAGTCAGACCGCGCTGCTGCGGGAAGCGATGTTGCTGTTCGCGGCCGATGAGACGGCCAGGCTCGGCGAATTGGCGCGAGCGCGGAAGGCCGACGAACTCAGCGTCGAGGACGCCGCCGTCGCGGTCGGCAGGGTGCTCGAAGGGCTTCCGATGACGATCGACGAGATCGCCTCGCTCGAACTGTATTTGCAGGGCGGAAGGGACCCGGGGCTCCGGGACGTGACCGCCCGATGCTTCGCGGCCTACGACGAACTGGCACTCACCATTCTGCGTACCCTCGGCGTCGGAGAACCGGAACGCCTCGTCGGTCCCGTCGTGGCGTTGATCGGCGGCCTGCAACTTCGCAGGCTCGCGACAGGCGAGGCACCGGCGACCCCCGCCGCCGACGCGCTGATGATGCTCGTTCGCGGAGCGGGAAGGTAGCGGAAGGAGTCACCGTGGCACCGCCGGTTGTCAGGGGGACCGCCGCGTGGCGGTACTTCGGCGATTTCAGGGCGAGCCTGCTCGCGGGCCAGGTGCTGGTGTTGCAGGTCGCGCATCCCGTTGTCGCGGCCGGTGTCCGCGATCATTCGGACTACCAGCGCGATCCGTGGACCAGGTTGCTGCGAACGGCGGGCTCGCTGTCGATCTACGTGTACGGCGATGCCGTCGGCGCGCAGTACGAGGCCGACCGGCTGCGCGCACTGCACAAGCGGTTCACCGGGATCACCGGCGATGGCCGTCGCTACTCGGCGCTCGACGCGCGGGCATACGCGTGGGTGCACGCGACACTCGTCAGGCAAGCAGTCGACGCGCAACGGTTTTTCGGCACTCCGCTTTCTCGCGCGGAACTGGACGAGTACTACGCGCAGCTCACCGACATCGGTCACCGGCTCGGCCTTCGCGAAGGGCAGCTTCCCGCCGACTGGCCCTCGTTCGAGCGCTACTACGCGGACATGGTCGCGGATTTCGGGCCCAACGACACGATCAGCACGCTGTTCGGCACCATCCGGACGGTGCCGAAGCCGGTCAGGTGGCTGCCGGACGCACTGTGGTCGCCGCTTCGTAAGGCACACGCCGAACTTCAGCTCTTCCTGATCGCGGCGACCCTGCCTCCCCGGCTTCGCGACCGGCTCGGGCTGGAGTGGTCGGCGGACCGGCAACGCAAGTTCGACCGGCTGTGCACGGCGATGCGCATGGTCGGCCGCTGTGTTCCCACCGGGATGCGGTCGGCGCACGTGCGTGGTGTCGGCAAGCTCAACGTGTTCCTGCGCCGCCGCGCGGGGATTCACCGCTGAGCTTTCGCCGCGCGTAGTGCGCCCGTGCCTTCGCCCTGTTGCCGCATCGGGCCATCGAGCACCACTGCCGGTTGCGCTTCGGTGAGGCGTCGAGGAACCGGATGCCGCAGTCGGCGGCGGCACATACGCGAACGACTGGCGAAGCGGTGACCAGTTCGATGGCATCCACCGCGAACACGGCAAGCACCGAATCCAGCGTGCGTTCTCCGCTGACGAGAGTGAGCGAACCGTCGTCGGCGAGGTGCAGCGAGGGGGCTGGGATCGCCGCCGAGGTGGTGTTGACGAGTGCGACATCGGCTGCCGATGGCGGGCACCGATCCGAAACGGCCCTTGTCAGGCGGTCGATCGCCTCCCGGAGAGCGCGGACCGTGGAAACCTGGTGCTCCTCGACATCGACGGCGAAACCGCCGTGGCGAAGCCATTCCGCGAGTGCGTCCGCGTCCACGAGCAGCTCTCTGCCCCCCGTGTGCCGGTCGCGCATCGTGTTCACGAGGTCGAGACAGCGCCGCCCTCCTTCGAAAACCCACTCCACGTCGAGACTCCTTGTTTCTAACCGTCTTATGCGGTTAGATTACCGGATGCGGATGGACATCGAAACCGGCATGGAACTGGTGAACGGGATCCGGATGCACTACCGGATCGCGGGAAACGGGTCGCCCGTGGTTCTGCTCCACGGCTGGCCGCAGACGGGACACTGCTGGCGCAAAGTGCTGGAGCCGCTCGCGGCCTCGCACACCGTCATCGTTCCCGACCTGCGCGGATACGGGCTCAGCGACAAACCACGTCACGGCTACGACAAACGCACGATGGCTGCCGACGTGTCCGAACTGACCCGAAAGCTGGGCTTCCCAGTCGTCAGTGTCGTCGGCCACGACAGAGGCGGCAGGGTCGGTCATCGCTGGGCGCTCGACAACCCCGGTGAGATCGACCGGCTCGCGGTACTCGACATCATCCCGACCAGGGAGATGTGGGCCCGCATGGACGGTGGACTCGCCCGTGGCTATTGGCATTGGCTTTTCCACCTGCAACCCGACCTTCCCGAACGGCTGGCCGGACAGGACGTCGCCGGTTATCTCGGGTATTTCTTCGAACGCTGGACCCACCGACGTGACGCGCTCGAACCGGAGGCCGTCGCCGAGTACGTGCGCGCCTTCTCCGCACCTGGCGCGCTGCGAGCGGGCTTCGACGACTACCGGGCCTCGTTCCCAGCCGACGCCGAGCACGACGACGCCGACTTCGAGGCTGGCCGGAGGCTGGGCATGCCCGTGCTGGCGATGTGGGGTGAGAGCGGCCTGCTCGGCACGCTGCCCTGTGAGCGGATCTGGCGGGAGTACGCCACGGATGTCACCGGCAGGGCGGTCCCCTCGTGCGGCCACTTCGTCCCCGAGGAACAACCTGAATCGACGGCACGGCACCTGCTCGAATTCCTGTCGAGATGAGCCGTTCGGTCACACGGTCGTTAGGCCGGTTGGAGGCCCAGGGTAGCGATCACGTACACGCCGTGTGCATCATCAGGTGTGGGCTGGTTGGACTCCGCGACGGATCGTTCCGCGCGCCGCTGGCTCAGCCGGATGAGCGAAGAGCTGAAATCCGGCTGGCCCGCGCTCGGGCGCCCTGCCCTGCGGCAGCGGTTCACCCAGCACCTTCACGGCGTCGATGACGCCATTCGCACCGACGAAGAGCTGACCGACCGCGCGGTACCGGCCAGCAGGCTCGTACTGATCGCGGGGCACGCCTACGACCTGAGGCAGGAAGCCCTTCGCTCAGGGTGGCGGCCACCCTCCGACGAAGCGGCGTGGACCGCCGACGAGTGGTACGGACTCCGCCTGCTCGCGTGCCACGAACTGGCCTCCCGCGAGCCACGAGGACCGAAGCCCGCGCTGCTTCACCCGGAACGGTCCTCGATCGTCGGACTCATCCGGGGGTCGCGGCCAGGCTGACCCGGCACCGGAGTCACAACCGGCGCACTTGTCTTCGCCGAACCGGCCGGGTACGCCGTGTTCGCGGGGCGGGAGAGACCCTCCTCGGCCATCCTGGCGTCGCGGACGTGCGCGAAGACCGCCATCGTCACCGCGTGCGCACCGGCGATCAGCACGAGCAGGAGCCCCAGGTTCCCGACGACCGCGCGCAGTGCTCCGCCTCCGAAACTGAAATTGAGCACGGAGAGCAACGCGAGTACACCGAACAGCACCAGATGGAACAACACGGCGACCAGCCTGGCCATCGAGCCCGACGACTCGGACCCACCGTCCACAGCGGACAAATAGCGCTTGCCGCTGTGATAAAGGATCTGCCCATCCAATACCACCATCACAACGCCAAGGCCGAGGAACGCGAGGTACGTGTTGGTGGTCATGCTCCCCTCCTTCGAGGACATTGGGTCGAAGGACTTGGGTACCCGGCTCGCCCTGCCGAAAACCGACGTGTAGTGAGCGCACCGAACGGGTAACTGCCTCTCTGCACGCGACACCAACAGCACAACCACCGGACCATCGACCTCTGGAGCAGCCGTGAACGTTCACAGTCCGACCGCTTCGGGCCACAGTCCCAAACCGGTCGTGCCCTACACCGAGGAACCGACTCCCGAGCAGCGAAAGCGAGCCGTGCGGGCGGTGGCTTCGTCAGCGCAGGACGCACAGGACTGCGCCGATCTGCTCGAAGCTCTCGGCCTTTCTCCCGAAGAGGGCCGGGGCATTCCTGCCCAGCGGAGCCAGTGACGGACCGTGACCCAAACACCCTCCGGGACCACGCGGGCCACGACGATGGACACCGCGAGGGTGGCCGCCGAGGTCGTGGCACCGACCTTGGCAGCCGGCGTCATCAAACGGCGCCCGTGGGTGATGGCGGTCGCGGACCGGTTTCAGTGGGATCGACCGGCGATCAGCCTGCTTCGCGCGTTGCACGCGAAATACGGGAAAGGTCCGCTGAGGCTGAGGATTCCAGGCCGGGACATCGCACTCGTGCTCGATCCGGGCGATGTCGAGCGCGTGCTCGAAGGGTCCCCTTCGCCGTTCACCCCTGCCAGTATCGAGAAACGCGCTGCGCTCGATCATTTCCAGCCACACGGTGTGCTCATCACCGGCGGACCACGACGGGCTGACCGGCGGCGCTACAACGAACGTGTTCTCGAATCGGACTCACCTCGGCATTCACTCGCCGGAAGGGTGACAGCGGTCGTCGCCGAGGAAACGGAATGGCTGCTGACCCACAATCCGGGGCGCCTCGACTGGGTTGCGTTCAACGAGATGTGGTGGCGCGTCGTGCGCAGGCTCGTTTTCGGTGATGCCGCCCGCGACGACGTCAGCACGACGGCGCTGCTCGACAGCCTGCGCAAGCGCGCGAACTGGGCTTATCTCTCACCGAAGGCGCGCAACCGCCGCTCGGCCTTCCAGCACCGGCTGACCGAACTGCTCGATCGTGCCGAAGCCGGGAGCCTCGCGGCGAGTATCGCCGACACTCCCGCCCCCGAAGGGGTGGCCGCGGCAGGCCAGGTTCCGCACTGGCTGTTCGCCTTCGACGCGGCGGGCATGAGCACGCTTCGCACGCTCGCGTTGCTGGCGACGCGGCAGCGGCAGGCCGCGAAAGCGATGGACGACCTCGACGACGAACACCACCGCTACCTGCGCGCCTGCGTGCTCGACACGGTCAGGCTGTGGCCGACGACTCCCGTTCTGCTGAGGGAGAGCACGGAGCCGACGGCGTGGAACGGCGACAGCGAGGTCTGGCGGGCCGGAACGACGTTCTTCGTGTTCACCCCGTACTTCCACCGGGACCCGGAGACCGTGCCGTTCGCCGACTCATTCGAGCCTGAGGCGTGGCTCGACGGACGGATCGAGGATTATCCCGCGCTCGTACCGTTCAGCGCGGGGCCCGCGGGGTGCCCCGGCGAGAATCTCGTCCTTCTGGTCACCAGCACGGTGCTCGCGGAACTGTTGCGACGCGCGGAATACCGACTGCTCGCACCCCGCTCGCTGAACCGGAGGGAAACCCTGCCCGCGACGCTGGACAACTTCGGGCTCCGCTTCACCTGGTTCGGCTGGTTCGCCTAGCTTCAGGAAGCGAGCCGGAATTCGGCGTAACCAACTTCGGCAGGCTCGGCACAACCACAGCCGCCTTCGACGTCCTCGCACTCGATGACGAGGTCGTGGCGCAGCACTTCCAGGTCGGTGCACCCGTGATCGGTGCAGTCGGCGGCGCCGTCCTCGTGCCGCACGAGCGTGCCGTGACAGTGGTCGAGGCCGGTCTCGCAGCTCACGCAGGTCATGCCCCTTTGGTACCACCGGCATGGGACAGCGTCGGGGTGCCACGCCGGGCTATGGCGAGCCCTCGGTCTTCGTCTTTGCCGCCTTCTTCGCGGGGCTCTTCTTCGCGGACCCCGGCTGCCGCGACTTCTTCGCGGCGGACACGCTGGCTTCGAGCGCGGCCATCAAATCGGTGACCTCGGTTTCCGCCGTCGCCGCCTTCGGTTTGGCCAGCTCGTCTCCCGCGATCTTCGCCTCGATCAGCTTGGTGAGCGCTTCCCGGTAGCTGTCGTGGTATTTGTCCGGCTCGAACACGGTGTCGGACAGCGAGTCGATCAAGGAAGCGGCCATTGCCATCTCCTGCGACCGCACCTCGGGTGTTTCCTGTTCCAGGAAGGGAAACTCGGGATCGCGCACCTCGTCAGGCCACAACATCGTGGTGAGCACCATGACGTCGGAGACGACGCGGATCACGGCCAGCGCCTCCCGCTGCCTGATCGCCACCTTCGCGATGGCGACCTGACCCGACTTCTGCAACGCGTCGCGCAACAGCACGTACGGCTTGACGGCGAGCTTCTGCGGTTCGAGGTAGTAGCTCTTGTCGTAGTAGAGCGGATCGATGGCTTCGAGTGGGACGAACTCGTGCACGTCGATGGTGCGCGAAGTGGAAAGCGGCAGATCGGCGAGATCGCCGTCGGTGAGCACGACCATGCCGCCGTCGGACAGTTCGTAGCCCTTCGCGATGTCGGCGTAGGGCACTTCCTCGCCGTCGACGGTGCAGAACCGCTTGTATTGGATGCGCCCGCCGTCGGCCTCGTGCACCTGCCGCAGCGTGACGTTCTTGTTCTCGGTGGCGGTGTAAAGGTGGATCGGGATCGTCACGAGCCCGAAAGACACCGCGCCCTTCCACATAACCCGCATACGCTGCAACGTTACTCGGCTCAGCGCTCTGGCGCGGGGGCCTGGACGCATCGTTTTGCCTCTGCTCGCGGCCACGCTGCGCCGATCGGGCTCTTCGCCGCGCCCTTTCGGCCGCCGGTTTGCCCCAGTCACGACGAGGGGGAAAAGTCTTGACTAGCTCCTACCGGACAGATGTACCGTTTCCTCAAACCGGTAATTCGGTTCCGAAAGGCGAAAGCTGGCGAGGTGGGCGAAAATGCTCGACGCGGAGGTGCTGCACGCGTTTTCCTCCGCGGTCGGGGCTGCCAACGTGGTCTCCGACCCCGTGCGATTGCGCAGTTACGAATGCGACGGGCTTACCGGCTTCAAACAGGTTCCCTCGCTCGTCTTGTTGCCGCTCGACACCGCGAGCGTCGCCGCCGCCGTCACGGTGTGCCACCGCTACGGCATCCCTTTCGTGGCAAGGGGCGCAGGCACCGGCCTTTCCGGTGGAGCGCTGCCCGTCGCTGACGGAGTCGTGATCTCCCTACAGCGGTTGCGCGAGGTGGTCGAGGTCGATCCCGTCGACCGCATAGCGGTCGTCCAACCGGGTGTCACGAACCTCGACATCACCAAAGCGACCGCACAGTACGGCCTTTACTACGCGCCTGACCCTTCGAGCCAGCAGGTGTGCACCATCGGCGGCAACGTCGCCGAGAACTCGGGAGGCGCACATTGCCTGAAGTACGGCTTCACGACCAACCACGTGCTCTCCATGACCGTCGTACTCCCCGACGGCGAGGTCGTGACGCTCGGTGGCGACACGGGTGAACAACTCGGTCCCGATCTGCGGGGCGTTTTCATCGGCTCGGAAGGCACACTCGGCATCGCCTGCGACATCACCGTCCGGCTGCTCACGGTCCCGGAAACCGTCCGGACCCTGCTCGCCGACTTCCCTTCGGTGACGGCAGCCGGCGAAGTAGTCAGCGACATCATCGCGGCGGGTATCGTTCCGGCCGCCGTCGAGATGATGGACAACCTCGCCATCGAGGCCGCGGAGAAAGCGGTCGGCGCCGGATACACGCTGACGACGCCCGCCGCGCTCGTCGTCGAACTCGACGGCCCCGCCGCCGAATGCGGCAACCAGTTCGAGCAGGTCAAGGCCATTTGCGACCGGCACGGCTGCACCAGGCTGCACATCGCGAAGGACGCGGGCGAGCGGGCGAAAATCTGGCAGGGGCGCAAAGCCGCCTTCGCGGCGGTCGGCCGCATCAGCCCCGACTACATCGTGCAGGACGGGGTCGTGCCGCGAACGAGACTCGCCGAAGTACTCGGGCGCATCGAGGCCATGGGCAACGCGGCGGGACTCCGGGTCGCCAACGTCTTCCACGCCGGTGACGGCAACCTTCACCCGCTCGTGCTTTTCGACGCCGACGCTGGGGAATCGGAACGGGCGGAGAACCTTTCCAAGGACATCACCGAACTGTGCGTCGAACTGGGCGGATCACTGTCCGGCGAGCACGGGATCGGCACCGACAAGGCGTGCTCGATGCCGCGCATGTTCGGCGAGGACGACCTCGCCGTGATGGATCGGGTGCGGGCCGGGTTCGACGCCGACAAGCTGAGCAACCCCGGAAAGCTGCTGCCGACCCCACGGCTGTGCGGCGAGAAACCGGGCCGCTACCGGCCACACCCTCTTGAGGAGGCTGGAGTGATCGAGCGGCTATGACGGGCACGGAGGCGATGACGGTCGCACCGACCGACCTGCGAACCGCGCGCGAAGCGCTCGCCGACACCACCGGCACGGTCGAGGTCAGGGGCGCGGGAACGGCCACGAGCTGGGCAGGCGCACAGGAACCAGCCGACATCGTGCTCGACACCGGCAAGCTCACCGGCGTACTCGCCTACAACCCCGCCGACATGACCGTCGCGGTGCGTGCGGGAACCCCGCTGCTTGAGCTACAGGCCGAGCTGGCCGAACAGGGCCAGCGGGTCGCGTTCGACCCGGCGAGGGTGGCAAGCGGCGCGACGGTCGGCGGGCTTGTCGCCACGGCCGATTCGGGGCCGCTCGCGCTCGCGCACGGTTCGATGCGCGATCTCGTGATCGGTGCGACGGTGGTGCTCGCCGACGGCACCGTGGCGCGAACCGGTGGTCATGTCATCAAGAACGTGGCCGGTTACGACCTCGCGAAGCTGCTGCACGGTTCCTACGGATGCTTCGGACTGCTCGCCGAGATCGTGCTGCGGCTGCACCCGGTGGCTGCGGCCACTGCGACGGTGCGACTCGACTGCGGGCTGAACACGGCCGCCGAGCACGCGAGGACGGTACTGGCGAGCGCGTTCGAACCGGTGGCTCTCGAATGGGCCGAAGGGATCTTGCTGACCAGGGTCGAGGGCACCGAGGCGGGGTGCGAGACGAGAGCGGGCAGGCTCGCCGAACTGCTCGGCGGTTCGGTGCTGCCTGAGCAAGAGGCTTTGGCGGCGTGGAAGCGGCACGCCGCCCTCGTCGACGAGGCGGTCGTGCGGATCGGGTGCAGGCCGAGCAGACTGCCAGGAATTCTCGCCGCTTCGGGAGGCACCGCTGTCGCTGGGCTCGGCACCGGCATCGGAACCACGGCGGTGCCGCCAGAGGCCGTCGGGGCGGTGCACGACGCCGTCACCGCCGTTGGCGGCACGTCGGTCACGAGACGGCGCTCTCGCTCGCCGGGCCGAGCGTGGGGCCAGCGGCCCTCCGCATTGAGAACACTGCGGGATTTGCGAGCGGCACTGGATCCAGGCGGCAGGTTGTGCCGTGGGCGCTTCGACAACTGGTTCACCGACGAACAGTCAGCACCCGAGTTCACCGAGGAGGCGACCTCGTGACCGAGTCGAGTTTCGACGCTACCCACCCTCCGGAACGTGAGCTGCTCGACGATTGTGTTCACTGCGGGTTCTGCCTGCCCACCTGCCCGACCTACCAGTTGTGGGGCGAGGAAATGGACTCGCCCCGCGGCCGGATCTACCTGATGGATCTCGCCGAACGGGGTGAGATCGAACTCGAAGGCGCGTTCACCGAGCACATCGACGCCTGCCTCGGCTGCATGGCGTGCGTGACCTCGTGTCCTTCCGGGGTCCAGTACGACAGGTTGCTTGAGGCGACGAGGCCGCAGATCGAGCGCAACGTGCCCCGGCAGCGATCGGACAAACTGTTCAGGGACGGCATCTTCGCGTTGTTCCCCTACCGGCGGCGGCTCAGGGCCGCTGCCATTCTCGGTCTCGCATACCAGAAACTCGGACTGAGCAAGGTCGCGGAGAAGGTGCTGCCGCCCAGGCTCGCCGCCGCGCAGGCGCTGCTGCCACCGGTGCGGTTGCGCTCGGCGTTCGCGAAACTGCCGCGCAGGGTTCGGGCGAGGACACCGGTGAGGCGCAGGGTCGCGTTGCTCTCCGGCTGTGTGCAGGACGTGTTCTTCCACGACGTCAACGTGGCGACCCAGCGGGTGCTCGCCGCGGAGGGCTGCGAAGTGCTGACGCCGAGGGAACAGGGCTGCTGCGGGGCACTCGGCCTGCACGCGGGCAGGGCGGATCACGCGACGGCCCGCGCGAAGGACACCATCGCGACGTTCGAGAAACTGCCCGTCGACGACATCGTCGTCAACGTGGCCGGCTGCGGTTCGTCGATGAAGGAATACGGCGCGTTGCTGGCCGACGATCCCGAATGGGCGCGGCGAGCCGCCGCGTTCTCCGCGAAGGTCAAGGACATCAGCGAAGTGCTCGCCGACCTTTCGCCCGTGGCCGAACGACATCCGATCACGGCGAAGGTCGCCTACCACGACGCGTGCCACCTCGGCCACGCGCAAGGAGTGAGGCAGGCGCCACGAAAGGTGTTGCGCACCATCCCCGGTGTCGACCTCGTCGACCTGCCGGAAGCCGAACTGTGCTGCGGCTCGGCGGGGATCTACAACATGGTGCAGCCGGAACCGGCGGCCGAACTCGGTGAGCGCAAAGCAGGCAACATCCGTGCCGTGAAGCCGGATCTGCTTGTCACGGCCAACCCCGGCTGCCTGTTGCAGATCCGCCGGTACCTCGGTGACGAGATACCGATGTTGCACCCGGTACAACTCCTCGCGGCCTCCATCGAGGGACGCGACATCCGCTGAGGGCACTCATGGTCAAAGGGCGGTGGTAGCCGGATGCGGATCTCGACGGCCTGAGTGCGGAAGTCGACGGCCTGAGTGCGGGACTCGCCCGCACGGACGCGGGACTCGCTGACTACTCGGGCCAGAAGAAGGCGACCCGTTTCGCTCGAAACGGGTCGCCGTGGTGTTATTCGGTCAACCTGACGGGGTCGGCGCAGGCGGGCGCGCCTACTCCGGTGTCGGGCCGCAGGTAGTGGCCTGCGGCGAAACCGGAGCGTCCGTCGACCGAACCGTTGAGCCACATGGGATTTCCGCCGACGACAGCCCCCCGCTGCCAGCAATCGGCGACGAACCGGTCTCCCTCTTCGACCCAGCCGACCTTGACGCAGTCGGCGTCAGGGCAAGCGCGGACGTTCAAGCCCGCACCATCCGTACCCATGACCCGGTAATTGGTGCCTGCCGGTGCGTTCTTCGCGAGCACCGAGCCGGTCGGCGAACCTCGATCACCGGACTGACTCGCGCCGATTTGACTGCCCGCGCTGAGCGCGAGAACCAGCACACCGGCCACGGCGGCGGCAACCAGCAGGACACGAACGAGCAATCCCAGTCGCAACGATACGAACATTGTCGACCTCCCTCCGCTCGACGGGCTTGCTTGTCGTTCCCGTTCGATCGCGCCGACGTTCGTGCCGTACCTCTTCCTTCGCAACGTGGTGGACAAGCGAGATCGCTGGGAACTACAAGACCGAGTGTCCCGTAGCGAGCGCCCACTGTGCAATTCCCATTTTTCTGATCCCACCTCCGTCACTCGAACGGAACAACCAAATGTCACCGCCAGCCTCGCGAATTCCACCAGTTACCTTCGGTGGTCCACCCATATGGCGCAGTGAAACTCGACGCCTCACCCCAAGCCGTTGCCGATTCGCGGAGATGGCTTACAATCCTCGGATTGGGATTCCCACGAAGATATCCCACCCCGAAAGACCCGTGGCCCGAACCCCGAACGAGGTCCCATGCCAGACCCAGGCCCCGTGGTACCGCGCCGACGCATCGCCGAAGAGCTGCGCAGGCTGCGCGGCGAGGCGAACCGCACCCTCGAAGAGGTGGCGGAAGCGCTGCTGATCTCCACGTCGAAGTTGTCCCGCCTCGAAAACGCGCAGGGCCGCCCCCAACTGCGCGATATCAGGGACCTCGTCCGCTTCTACCGGATCGAGGACACCCAGGTCGCAAGCCGCCTTGAGCGATGGACCAAAGCGTCCCAGTCGCAGGGCTGGTGGACCGACTACAGCGGAACCATCTCCGACGAACTCGGCGCACACGTCGCCTACGAGACCGAGGCGTCCGTCGCCCGCGTCTACACCATCCCCGCGATTCCGGTGTTGCTACAGACGGCCGACTACGCGCGCGCCTACTACCTCAGCACCGAGCCTTCGCGGGCGGCCGACGTCGAGCAACTCGTCGAGTTGCGCATGAAACGTCAAGAAGCCCTCGACCAGCGCGGCGAACTACCCCCGCTCAAACTGGTCGCGGTCACGCACGAATCGAGTATTCGACAGCTTGTCGGTTCACCCCAGATCATGCGTGCACAACTGGACCATCTGATCGAGTGTTCCACCCGGCCGAATATCGAGCTCAGGGTGTTCCCGTTCTCTTCCCAGCCGTTGTTCACGCTCACCTGCATGTACGCCTATTTCGAATTCAGCGAAGAGATCGACCGCGACGTCGTGCACATCGAGACGCACGCCGGAATCCGACACATCGAACGACCGAAAGCTGTTGAGCGGTACCGGGAGTACCATGATTCCCTTTACCGCGACTCCCTGTCTCCCGAGGAGACGAGGGCACTGATTCGCGCTGTCAAGAACGAACACTTCGTATAGCCCACATAGGACTCCCATGGCATTCGAAGCTGCGAAGCTGAGCTGGAAAAAGCTCAGCACCGACGGCTACATCGTGCTCTCCGAGCGCGAATTCGGCTTTCCGGCAGCCGCACGGCAACACCTGCGAGACACCTTCTTCCACAGTGGAGTGCTCAAACGCTACGAGAACGATCTTCCTGTCGACAGGGAAAGAGCACGAGACGTCCTGCGATACGAGTGGGCCGACGACGAACTGACACTGTCCGAACACGACACGATCACCATCGAAAATCGCGGTGAGCGGCCCGAAGCCCGTGAGTACGGCAGGGTCGAGGTCCTTACCGACGCCCTCTTCGAACGATGGATCCGGTCGGCCCTCGGCCTGATCCCGCCTCAGTGGCGCAGTCCCCGTGGCACCTTCGGGGTCAATCTCTTCCGTACGTTCACCAACGTCGTCACCAAACCTCACCAGGACGGCGAGCGGTTCGTCTTCATCTACGTCGTCGACAAGATCGGCAGCGGAGCGGAGACCTGGTTGTACGGGCTGGACGAGTCGGAAACGGCGCCCGTGTTCAGGGGAACGCTGAAACCCGGTGACCTGCTCGTCTTCGAAGACGCCAGATTCCGGCACGGGGTGACCCCGCTGCTGGATCCCGAAGAGGGGCACGCACAGCGCGACGCACTGGTGTGCACGGTCAACTACGACCACACCTACCCGCTGGACTGGTAATGCGGCCGGGGGCACGGAAGCGCGCATCCGTGCCCCCGGCCGCGTTCGTCGTCAGTTACCGTGGCGTCATGACCCCTCGTGGTGCCGTGCTGCTCGCGCGCTGGGCGCTGTTGTGCGCTCTCGCGCTGGGCGTCGTCGCCATGCACCACGTCGGGACCAACCCAGGGGGACACACCGGTCACCAGGCCACCTCCGAGAAACACCAAGCACAAACCTCTGCTGGCCACCAGGACACCGCGGACGACAAGTCCGGTTCCCACGGCACCCACGACGCACTGCTGCACCTGTGCCTCGCGGTACTGACCGCGCTCGGCGGAATCCTGCTCGCCGTCGTCTTTCTGGGCCGTCGCACCGAATCGGCATCCCGCACGCGAAACCCGCTGACCGGCGGCACCGGCGCGCGTGCGCCCCCGGTCAGAAGCGGCCGCGACATCAAACACCTCACCTGCGTGATCAGGGTCTGATCAACCGCGAAACCAACGCGGACCAGACCAACATCAGGTGAAAGGCAAGAATTCTCATGCACAGCAACACATCTCGCGTTGTGCTGCCCGCCGTGGCCTTCGTGGCCATCGCGGTTCTCGGCGGTTGCTCGGGGACCACGGAGCAGGATCACACCGGCCCTTCCCACGGCGCGAGCTCGGCACAACCCAGCACCGACAAGACCGACCCGGCCGCGGCCCACGACGAGGCTGACGTGAACTTCGCCCAGCAGATGATTCCCCACCACCAGCAGGCCATCGAGATGGCCGACCTCGTGGAAAGCCGCACCGACAACGCCGAACTCGTCACGCTCGCCGAGCAGATCCGGCAGGCACAAGGTCCCGAGATCGACCGGCTGACCGCCTGGCTCTCCGAATGGGGTCAGCCGGTCGACGACCAACAAGGCGAAGGCGGCCACGGCGGCCACGGGGACATGCCAGGCATGTCGGGAATGATGACAGAGGAGGACATGGCCGCGCTCGGTTCGCTGTCCGGCGCGGAGTTCGACCGACGCTGGCTGGAGATGATGATCGAGCACCACGAGGGTGCCGTCGACATGGCGGAATCCGAACTGAAGGACGGTGTCCACACCGGAGCGACCGAGCTCGCCGAGGACATCATCTCGGCGCAGCAGGCGGAGATCGACACGATGAACGGCCTGCTCGGCAACCGCTGACGCGATGATCCGATGTCACCTTCGGCGGACACTCACCCGCCGAAGGTGACATTTCCCGACACCGTTTTTCAGCCGGGATTTCACAAGGGCCACACGTGGCCGCACATCCCGTCGGCGTGCCTGGTCGCGGGTTTTTCCCAACGGCTAATCTGTCCCCGATGCGGACACACCGGGTATTCGCCGCCGTCTACGACAGGACCAACGCGTCGGCGGAGCGAGCATTCATCGGCCAGCGGCGGGCACATCTCGTCGGCGGACTTACCGGTGTCGTACTCGACGTCGGTGCCGGGACGGGAGCCAATTTCCCGCACTACCGGGCTGCCGACCGCATCGTCGCGACGGAACCCGACCCCGCGATGCGCGCGAAACTGGTGGCGAAACTCAAGACGACGAGCATCCCCGTCGACGTCAGTGAAGCCACGGCCGAGTCACTGCCTTTCGACACCGCGTCCTTCGACGCGGTGGTGTGCACCTTCGTACTGTGCACGGTGACCGATCCCGCCGCGGCGCTCGCCGAGATCCGCAGGGTCCTGCGGCCAGGAGGCAAACTCGTGGTGCTCGAACACGTGCGCGGCGAGAACCGGCTCGGCCGCTGGCAAGACCGGCTCGCCCCGCTGTGGGCCGCGTTCACCGCGAATTGCAGGCCCAACCGGCACACCAGGCAGGCGATCGAGGAAGCGGGTTTCGACTTCGACGAGGTCGAAGAGTTCACGCCGCTGCCGAAATGGGCACTGATCAGAACGATGTTGCAGGGCAGCGCCCAACCCCGGCCCGCTTGACGCTCCGCCCTCAGCGGCCGGCCGGAACGAGGTCGGCGTTGCGCATCACGTGCTGGATGAGGGTGACGAGCACCTGCTTGGTCGACTCCCTGTCCCGCGCGTCGCACAACAGCATCGGCACGGTCTGATCGACGTCGAGCGCCGCCCTGACCTCCTCGGTGCCGTAGCGGTGGGCGCCGTCGAAACAGTTGACGCCGACGACGAAGGGCAACCCCCGCTGCTCGAAGAAGTCCACAGCGGGAAAGCAGCTGTCCAGCCTGCGGGTGTCGGCGAGAACGACCGCGCCGAGCGCACCGTGCGCGAGCTCGTCCCACATGAACCAGAACCGGTCCTGCCCCGGCGTGCCGAACAGGTACAGGATCAGGTCGGGACTGATCGTGATCCTGCCGAAGTCGAGCGCGACCGTCGTTGTCGTCTTGGCTTCGACGCCCCTGAGGTCGTCGACACCTTCCGACGCGGAGGTGAGTACTTCCTCGGTACGCAGCGGTGGAACCTCGCTCACCGAACCGACCATCGTCGTCTTTCCCACCCCGAAGCCACCGGCGACCAGTAGCTTCACCGCGGTCGCCTTCAGACCGCCGCGCGGATCAGAGTTTTCGGATGCCATCGAGAACCGCCTGAAGTACGTGTTTGTTGGGGGCCTCACCCGCCGGTGCCGCCCTGCGGTAGATCACATAATTCTGCTCGATCAAATCACCGAGCAATACTTTCACCACCGGCAGGGGTAGGTCGACCCGCGCTCCGACCTCCGCGACCGACATCGGATGCTGGCACAGCCGCACGATTCTCGCGTACTCACCCGGCAGGTGCCCTACTTCCATCGCGGAGGGAAGCGCGACGACGAGTGTGATCAGGTCGAGGCCGAACTTGTCGGAACGCGTGCGACCGCCGGAGACCGCGTAAGGGCGCACCAACGGCCCCGCAGCCTCGTCGAACCATGCTTCTCCTCGCGCGTTCATGTCGCGGTATGTTGCTCAACCCTCGGCGCGGCGGAGAGAACCGCGCCGACCCGTTTGACCATCATGTTCATGGCGTAGGCGACCATGCCCATGTCCGCTTCCTCCGAGGTGAGCAGCGCGAGGCAGGCGCCCCGCCCCGCCGCGGTGACGAAGAGGAAAGCCTGGTCCATCTCGACGACGGTTTGCCGCACCTGCCCGCCGCCGAAGTGCCTTCCCGTGCCCTTGGCGAGGCTCTGGAATGCGGAAGCGACGGCGGAAAGGTGCTCGCCATCCTGCTCGGTCATGTTGCTCGACCGGCCGATGAGCAGGCCGTCGGCCGACAGCACGACCGCCCTGTTGGCACCGGCGATCTGCCGGAGCAGGTCATCGAGCAGCCAGTCGAGTTCGTTGACTCCCGTGTTCGCCATGGTCTCAGTCTCCCGAAAGTTCGTCGGCCGCGGAATCCTGCCGACGGGCCTGCCTCGTGCCGCGCTGGAACGCCGAGAGCCTGCTCCTTGCCTGCTCCGGCGTCGCGGTCGCTTCCTCGGCCTGCCGAGGTTCTTCGCTCCTCTCCATCAGCTGAGGAGCGAGGCTCTGCTGCCTGCGCCGTCTCGGCAACGTCGGCCTTCCCTGCGACATGGGGCCGAACTGGTCCTGTCTCGGCTCCGGTTGCCGCCGCGCCTCCTGCGGAGGGTGCTGCGGCGAGCGCGGATGGCTCGGCGGCGCGGCTGCCCCGTTCTGGGCCCCTGACCCATTGTGCGTGGCCGTCCCGTTGTCGCCGGAACCTTCGAGCCGGTCGAGTTGCCTCGGCCGCCGCCGAACCGGTAGTGCGGGCTGGCCTGCCTGACCCTGCGCCGCCTGCGGTGGCTGCGCCGCCGGAGGTACGGCGGCAGGCACCGGGGAAGGTTCGCGGACGGGCGGGACGTCGTCGGGTTCGGGAAGCGGACTGAGCAGATCGCTGAGCACCAGCACGATCGCCCTCATCCCGCCGTAGGCCGAATCACGCAACGTGACCATGATGCCGTGCTTCGACGCGAGCCTTGCCACGACGAAAAGGCCGAGTCTCGGCTCCTCCGACAGCGCCATGAAGCTGAAGTCGGGCGGGTTGCGCAACATCTCGTTGAAGTCGTCGGCCTGCTCTGGCTCCATGCCGATGCCCTGGTCCTCGACCTCGATGACGACGCCACGACCGACGATCTCGCCGCGCACCTCGACCCTCGACTGCGGAGGGGAGAACGACGTCGCGTTGTCGATCAGTTCGGCGAGCAGGTGCACGAGGTCGCCGACGACCGGCCCCGCGACGGCGGTCGAAGGGAAAGCGCCGACGCGAACGCGGGTGTAGTCCTCGGTCTCCGCCGTGGCCGCGCGCACGAGGTCGTCGACGGCGACCGGGTTGCGCCACTGCCTTCCCGGCTGCTCGCCGCCGAGGATGATCAGGTTCTCCGCGTTGCGCCTCGCCCTTGTCGAAAGGTGGTCGAGCCGGAACAGCATGTCGAGCTGATCGGGGTCTTCCTGCTTGCGTTCGGCCGCGTCGAGCGCCTGTAGTTGCCGGTGCACGATGACCTGGCTGCGGTGCGCGATGTTGAGGAACACCCTCTTGGTGCCCTCTCGCGTCTTCGCCTCTTCCACAGCGGCGGCGATCGCCGTCTGCTGTGCCTTGTTGAACGCGTCGGCGACCTCGCCGATCTCGTCGTTGCCGTGATCGAGCAACGACACCTCGGTGTCGAGGTCGACCTGCTCGCCCTCGCGCACCCTTTCGACGATCTCCGGCATCTTCTTGTCGGCTATGTCGAGGGTTTCCTGTCTGAGCAGCGACAGCCGCCGCACGAGCCGGTTGGAAAGCCGCCACGCGACGACGAACACACCGGCCGAGACGATGAGTACGGCCGCACCGGCGACGATCGAGGTGACCAGGGTCCGGTCGGCGTCGTCGAGAGCGACCTGGGTGGCGTTGGAACTCTGCTGGATGTAGATCATCATCAGCGCGCCACCGACCTCGCGAGCGGCGGAGCGCCATTCCGCGTCGCCGATCGGGAGGTCGGTCTGGTTGCCACGAAGGAAAGCGTTCTCGACGGCGGTGAGCCGCTGCCACGCTTCGCTGCCGATGAGCTGTTCGTACTGTTGCCTTACCGAGGGGATCATCTCGGGGACGGCGGCTTCGAGCTGTGCGTGGTAGGCGCCGATCTGGCCGACGTAGGTGCGGAACTCCTGTTCGGTGAGCCCTCCCCTGATGAGCCCCGCGGCGGCGAGCGCGTCACCGCGCGACATCCCGTCAGCGCTGTTGAACAGCGGCATCGCGGTGACCCTCAGGTACGCGGTCTCCGCGTCGGGTGCTTCCTGCGCGACACCGTTGAGCCCGGTCGCGAACTGGTCGATGAGCCGGTTGTAGAAGTCGTATGCCTCCTGCAACGAGGGGCCTCCGGCGTCGACCTGCTCGCGGAAGGAGGGCAGTCTGGTGAACTGTTCCGTGGTCGAGACGATGCTGGCCCGCACGTTGTCGGGCACCTTGTCGACCATGCCCTGTAGTTCGGCGCTGATGCCAGCCGCGGCCCGATCGGTCTCGACCCGCTGCTCGTCAAGCTCCGGTCTGTGGTCACCGCCACTTGCCAGGTCTTCCAGCGTCAGCCTTCGTTCCTCGCGCACCGCGGCGAAGAAGCGGGCCCCAGGCTCGGCGGCGTCGTGGACGCTGGTCGAGAAGTCCCGCGCCTGAACGGCGTCGTAGACGAGGTACCCGGCGAGCGCGGCGCCGCCGGCCAGCAGAACGATGCTCGGGACGAACGCGATCGCGAGCACCCTGGCTTTGATCGACGAACGCCGGGTGCGCGACCCGAGGTTTTTCTTCGACAACAGCGCTCCAAGGCCCTTTCGACAACGACTCGTGGTAATCGGTGTGGGCCCCCGAAACCCGGAGCTGAAGCTTCGCTTGAGGAAAACGTAAGCCACCGCTTAGTCAGGGAGATTAGGCAGCGTCACAAACACCGTCAACATCGCTACTCCGTCCGGCCGATCAGGAGGTTTCCGGCACGGATCATGCTCAACCGCTGGTCAACCATGCCCAGGTCGGCGGGGCGTGATCTAGCGCATGGTGAGCAAGTTCATCGCAATCGCAAACAAGATCATTTTCACGCAGCGCAGCCAAGCAGACGCGAAGCGGAACAATTAAATCCACTGTGGACCAGTAACTGAACAACGCAAGATGGCGATACCAGTGCGAACCCCTTTTTTGTTCCGCACATTTCGTACCGAGGAGGCCGGTGCCCCATGGTGGACCGTGCCGGCAAGTCGTCGCTCGCCCGAAGACTGATCCTGTCGCTCGTGGCGCTCACCTTCGCTGCGACGGCGGCGCTTCAGCTCATGCTCGCCCGTTCGATGACCGAATGGTGGCCGGTGCCCGTCGCGGTCGCGCTCACGCTCGCCGCGATCGGCTGCGGCTTCGCGGCGGCCCGCCCCTCCCGTGATGTCGACGAGAAGCAGCCTCACTGAAGTTTCCCGGAAATCGCTTCCCGCGATGTCGATCCGGCTGTCATCCGTTCGACGAATGGATGACAACCGAATCCACTGGGAAGGACACCGGCGATGAACGCGACAGCCCTCACGACAAGGACCCCCGGCACCGCGAACTCGGAGCACGCCACGGCAGTGCGGCCACGCACGCCGGAAAGGGCGCGGAGTGCCGTGCTCGCCGCGACCCGCATCGTCGTGTCGTTCCTGTTCACACTGCACGGGCTACAGGGATTCGGCGCCTTCGGCGGCATCGACGGAGCCGGTACCGGGGTCCCGTTCGGTTCGTGGCCAGGCTGGTGGGGAAGCCTGCTGCACATCGTCGCGGGAGCGCTCGTCGGCCTCGGCCTCTTCACGCGACCTGCCGCGCTGTTGTGCTCGGGCGCCATGGCTTACGCCTATTTCACGGTGCACCAGCCGATGGCGTTGCTGCCCCTGCAGAACCTCGGCGAACAAGCCGCGTTATACAGTTGGATCTTCCTACTGATCGCGGTGATCGGTCCTGGTTCGATGGCGCTTGACAATCTGCGCCGCCGGCACAGGACACAACACTGAGCTGTGTTTTGGTTGCGCAGAGCCACAATTGCCAAAATCAACGCACGCTGAGGAACCATCGCCACCCCTTGGCCGTCCTACGGCCGAGGGGTGTCCGTTTGTCTGAACCTGGCCTTGGGAGGTCGGCGTGCGTGGCTCGATACGCGCATTCCTCGCTATAGCACTACTCGTCCTGTTCCCGTTCTTCGTCGTGGGGCTCGGCGTCACCGGCATCGTTTTCGGTTTCGTCACCGGCCACCGGACCGGGATCTACATCGCGATTCTGAGCTTCGGCATGATGCTGGCGCTCTCGCTCGCACTCGTACAGGCGCTGCGCACGAAAATGAAGCCGCCGGAGGGTGCCGTCATGACCCGGCACGAGCAGCCGGGGCTGTGGCGGCTCGTGGACGAACTGGCCGCACGGGCCCAAACCCGGCCGCCCGATCACATCGTGCTCGTTCCGGAGATCAACGCCGCCGTTTCCGAAGACGCGAGAGCACTCGGTCTCAAGCCGGGAACGCGGTACATGATGATCGGCCTTCCTTTGCTGGCCGGCTTGAACGTGTCGGAGTTGCGCTCGGTACTCGCCCACGAACTGGGGCACTACGGCGGTGGGCACACCCGGCTGCTCGCGGTGAGCTACCGGGGCGCGGAAACGTTGGGGCGCACCGTCTCGCGGCTCGACAGTGGACCCGCGCGATGGATTCTGAACGTCTACTCGTGGTTGTACGCGGTGCTTTCACGCTCGGCCAACCGCGCTCAGGAATTGCAGGCCGACGCGTATTCCGTCGCCGCGGCCGGACGGATGACGGCCGCATCGGCCCTTCGCAAGATCGCCACCATGGATCTCGTGTGGGAGGCATTCGCCGAGCGCTATCTTCGCCTGCCCAGCACGGCGCGGCGCACTCCGGACATCCTGCTCGGATTCCGCTTGTTCCTCGACCACCCCAACCAGCAGCGGGCACTCGCCGAAATCGAGCCGAAGGTACTCGACTCCCAGCCGAGCTCGCTGCTCGACTCGCACCCGACCATCCGGCGCAGGATCGCCGCGATCGAGGCGCTTCCCGACGTCCCCGTCATGCCCGACACCCGCCCGGCGTGGATGGTCCTGACCAATGCCGCGCAGGTGGTCCCTGCCGCCGAGACGCTGCTCTACATCAACGGCGAACTTGGCCCCAAGGCGAGCTGGGAGGAAATCGTGCGGCTCGCCGGTGCCAAGGATTCCGAGCACGGCGCACAGCTGCTCGCGAAGGCCGCCAACGCGTCGGGGGCGGCGCCGAGCGGGACTCTCGGCGAGATCCTGCAAGCTGTGCACCGGGGCGAAGCACCCCGCATCATGCAGCCGCTGCTGAACGGCGGCGGCGACCCGCAGCAGATGCGGCAGGCGATCGGTGAGGGACTTACCGAACTGCTCGGTGACGTCATCGTCTGCGCACTCATCTCACAGGGAAAGGCGAGGCACGAACTCGACTGGGGCGGCGGCTGGCGCGTCGTGGGGCCCTCGGGTGTGATCGACGTCAGGCAACTCGTGACGCCAGCCGTGGCCAACCCGGCGGTGATCCCGCAATTCGTCCAGCACCTCACGACGATGGGGGTGCCGCTGGACTTCGTGAGGGTTCCGGACGCACAACCCCAGCAGCCACAGCAACAGCAAGGTTCGGCACAGAACTTCCCCGAACTCCTTGCCGTCGCGCCGGTCATCACCGCGTTCAAGAAGAACTGGGACGTGTTCGTGACCGAGGCGGGCCTGCTGTTGGTTCCGCTCAAGACGGGCAAGATGGCTGGGCAGAATCTGGCAGGGCTCGTCGGCCAGGGCGGGCAGGCCCTGCGCAAGCGCATCACCGAACTGCTCGAACTCGGCGCACCGGCGCTCTTTCAGCAGCAGGGCGTCCAGTGGCTTGCCACGACGACGATCCTCGGTGGCGACAAGAAGAAGTTCTTCACCGGCGGCGGCAAGGTCGCGCTCCAGTTCGCGGGAGGGGAAACGGCGACACTACGCACCCAGGTCGACGAATCCTACGAGGCGCTGGCCGAGTACCTCGATTCGCTGCGACAGGGCGCTCCGGTCAACCGGTGACGGTTCAGCGTGGTTGCCGTGTCTCGCTCTTGAGGGCTGTCTGCCCGGCCCTGTCGTCAGCCACGAACGCGAGTGCGAGCCCTATTCCGATTCGTCAGGCGACTATTCGGATGGGTGGAACGGGAAGCGACCACCTGAAACGCGCCGACCTCGAACCGGGAAGTACCTCACTCGGCCTCCGGGAATATCATTCCGATTTGCAGCGGTTTTTTGAGAGGACGAGCCGCGCTATCGGGCGCTTGATTCCCTCGCCTGTTCCCGCAACACGTACTTCCGGACCTTGCCCGTCGACGTCTTCGGCAGCTCGGTGAACTCGACCGAGTGCGGCGCCTTGAAGCGCGCGAGCCTGCCGCGAACGTGCTCGATGATCTCCGCCTCGGTGGCGACGGCCCCTTCGTGGAGCGTCACGAACGCGGCGGGTACCTCGCCCCAGTGCTCATGGGGAACGGCGACGACGGCGGCCTCCAGCACCGCGGGATGATCGGCTATCGCCTGCTCCACCTCGACTGAGGCGATGTTCTCCCCTCCCGAGATGATCACGTCCTTGCTGCGGTCCTTGAGTTCGACGTAGCCGTCGGGGTGGAGCACGCCGAGATCGCCCGTCCGGAACCAGCCGTCCGGCGCGGCGAGCCTCGTCGCCTCCTCGTCCTTGAAGTAGCCGAGCATGACATTGTTGCCGCGCAAGGCGATCTCGCCAATCGAGACACCGTCGGCAGGCACGTCCTCACCGTCGAACCCGATCACCCTCGCCATGCAGGCGATCATGTTGCCGACTCCCTGCCTCGCCTTGAGTCTGGCTTGCTCCCCAGGGCAAAGGCCGTCCCACTCCGGCCGCCAATCGCAGATCATCGCGGGCCCGAAAGTCTCGGTGAGACCGTAGAGATGGGTCACGTCGAACCCAAGCTCCCCCATCCGCCGCAGGATCGCCGGGCTCGGCGGCGCGCCGCCCGTCGCCACCCGCACCGTGCGCGTCAGCGGCTCGGCTTCCTTCGCGTAAGCCAGCATCGACAGCACCGTGGGAGCACCGTTGAGGTGGGTGACACCCTCGTCGCCGAGCAGCCGCCACACTTCGGACGGCTCGACCTTCGGCAGGCACACGTGCGTCGCGGCGGCTGCCGTCACCGCCCACGGAAAGCACCAGCCGTTGCAGTGGAACATCGGCAACGTCCACAGGTGAACCGAAGAAGGGGTGAGTCCCGTGTGTCCAACCATGGCCAGCGCCTGCAAAAAAGCACCGCGATGGTGGTACATCACGCCTTTCGGCTTGCCGGTCGTGCCTGATGTGTAGTTAATCGAAAGCAGCGCGCGCTCGTCGTCGGGGGCGAGCGCGAGCGGGGAGGCGGAGGTGAGCAGTTTCTCGTACTGCTCGCCGACGCACACCGTCTTCGGCCGAGTGCTCGACAGGGCGAGCGCGGCACCGGCCACCTCTTCGAAAACCGGGTCGTAAATCAGTACCCCGGCCTCGGAATGGTCGAGAATGTAGGCGATCTCGGCCGCCGCGAGCCTGGTGTTGATCGCCACCAGCGGCACTCCTGCCCACGGGACGCCGAAGTTCGCTTCGAGCAGCACGTGGGTGTTGGGCGCGAGTACCGCGACTGGCTTGCCATCCGCGAGCGGCGCGAGGCCACCGGCGAGTCTCCGGCAGCGCTCACGCAGCTCGGCGTAGGTCCAGCGCAGGTCGCCGTCGACGACGGCGACCCGGTCACCGTGAGCCGATGCGGCCCGATCGAGAAACGAGACGGGGGTCAGCGGCTCGAACGAAAGATCACCCGGCATGCACCGAGCTTCGACCTTTCCCAGGGGACGGTCAATGCTCCGATCTAGCCGAGCCGTTCTTCCAGCCATCGCGTGTGTACAGGGCCGCCGATGAGTTCCCGGTCGCCGAGCAGTTCGCCGTGCAGACTCGCCGTACTGCTGACGCCCTCGATCCGCAGCTCGGCAAGCGCTTGCCTCGCCCTGGCGAGCGCCTGCCGCCGGTCGGCGCCCCAGCAGATCAACTTCGCCAGCATCGAATCGTAGAAGGGGCTGATGCGGTCGCCCGCGACGAACCCACTGTCCACCCTGACCCCGGGACCGCCGGGAAGGTCGAAGCGCGCGAGTTCGCCGGGGGTCGGCATGAAGTTGTTGCCGGGATCCTCGGCGTTGATCCGCAACTCGACGGCCGCGCCCTCCAGCGCGATGTCGCTCTGTGCGAAGGAAAGCCGTTCACCACCCGCGATGCGCAACTGCTCGGCGAGCAGGTCGACGCCCGTGACGACCTCGGTGACCGGGTGTTCGACCTGGATCCTGGTGTTCATCTCCATGAAGTAGAACTCGCCGTCCGGAGCGAGCAGGAACTCGACGGTGCCCGCGTTGCGATAGCCGACGTATTCCGCGAGCCGGACCGCGGCCGACGTGATCGCGGCGCGGAGCGTGTCACCAAGATCGGCGGCGGGCGCCTCCTCGAGCCACCCTCCTCGATGTTGCGGGTTTGGAACACCTTCACCTCGGCCGCGCCCCGCGCCTATTGGCCGGTTTGGACAGCGACCCTGCCCGCCATTGTCCAAACCGATGAATTGCCGCGCCCGCTCTGACACCGCAGGGTGAAGAGATGAAGACGGTGATCGATCTGAACGCCGACGCGGGAGAGAGCTTCGGGCGCTGGCGGCTCGGCAATGACGAGGCACTGTTGCCGCTGGTCAGCTCCGTCAACGTCGCCTGTGGCTGGCACGCGGGCGACCCGGCGACGATGCGCACGTCGACGCGGCTTGCCGCCGAGGCCGGTACCGCGCTCGGCGCCCACCCCGGCCTTCCCGACCTCGCCGGTTTCGGGCGCAGGGCGCTCGCGCTCTCCCCGAGCGAGGCCGCCGACGCGTGCCTGTACCAGTACGGCGCGTTGCGCGGCTTCGCCGACGCGATCGGCGCCGAGATCACGCACGTCAAACCGCATGGCGCGTTCTATGGCCTGACCATGCGCGATCCCGCCGTCGCCGACGCGGTCGCCGAGGCGGTCGCCTCGGTGTCCCCCGAACTGATCACGGTGCTGCTCGCCGGTCCGACCGCCGACCGGGTCGCCGCGCGGGGGTCGCGCGTCGCGAGGGAAGCGTTCGCCGACCTCGAATACGACGAGGAAGGCAACATCATCATCGAACCCGACCCGCTGCCAAAGGATCCCAGGGCGTGCGCCGACAAGGCGTTCGGCATCGTCGAGGGCAGGGTCGCCTCGACCTCGGGAACCTGGCTCGACGTCGATGCCGACACCATCTGTGTGCACGGCGACCGGCCCAACGCGGTCGAGATCGCCACGGCGATCAGGGAGCGGTTCGCAGCCGAGGGTGTGCGCATCGCCCCCATGCGCGAGGTGCTTTCCGGGCGTTAAAGGCGTTCGAGGTGCCTCGGGTCCAGCGGATACTCGACAAGGCGGGCGAGCGCACCGGCCTCGTCGATGTCGATTTCCCTGAACCGCACCGTGTCGGTGCCCGGCCGCAGTTGGCCTGCCTTCCACAGACTCGCGCGGGCGAGCGTGGCGACGACGGTGAATCCGCCTGACGTCGCTCCGTCGGGGCCGAGGATGGTCGGCACGTCGCCGTTGACGATCACCCCGCCGAACGGGAAGCTGCCGTCGAGCACATTGGACGGATGGTCGCCCGCTACCCCGCCGTCACTTCTCGCCCACGCGAACCGGTGGCGGTTGAGCGGTACCGCGAGCCGGTTCGAGGTCAGGTTCACCCGCCAGGTGAGTGACGTGAAATCCCGCCAATCCCGCGCGGTGAGGAATTCCGGGTCGGCGTGTGGACCACGCAGTACCTCCAGCTCCCAATGCCGGTGGTACGCGGGCCGCAACACCTGCGGGAGGCGCAGTCGCGGTCCCGGTTCCGCCGAGGTGGCCAGCACGTCGCCTCGGATGAGCTCCCTGCCTTCCAGCCCTCCGATGGCACCGCCGGTGTGCAGTGCGCGCGAGCCGAGCACCGTGGGCACGTCGAACCCGCCGCCGGAAACCGCGAGGTAGAGCCGGAATCCCCTGCCCTTCGTACTTCCGGCCGACACGATGTCGCCCGGGCGCACCTCGACGCTCTCCCACAGCGGCAGCGGCGCGCCGCCCAGCGTCGGCGAGGCGCCTTCGGCGCCGCACATGGCGATGAGGCCGGTGAAGTGTGCCCTCGCCGTGAAGCGGCCCGCGGGAATCTCCAGCGCCGCGCAGCCTGGTTCGTTGCCGACCAGCACGTTGGCGATCCGGAAGGCAAGACTGTCGAAGGGCCCCGAAGGAAAGACCCCCATCGACTGCAATCCCACCCTGCCCGGGTACTCCTGCACGCTCACCTGGGTACCCGCGTCGAGTATCTCCAGCGCCGACTCCGTCATCGCGACCCCAGGTAGTCGGCGATGGTCAGCGGCGCGTCCTCCACCCGGTAGCCGTAGCTGCCGTCGAACACCGATCTGCGTGCGGCGAGCAGTTCCTCCTCGTCGACCCTGGTGAACACCACGCGGTCACCCGCCCTGAGCAGAAACGGATCCCTGACGAAGACCTCGTTGCTGCCGAGCGGGTCGTAGACGGGAAGGGTGCGGCCGAAGAGCTGGAAACTACCTGGCGAATCGACGGGATAGATCGCGACGCACGGACCGCCGATGCCCACCGCGCCGGAAGGAGTCCACGCCCTCGTCGGGTTGTACTTCGGCGCCGAAAGGGCGGGCCCGCTGAGCGAGAACAGGAACGGCAGTCCAGGAGAGAAGCCGTTGAAAGCGGCCCACCACTCGGTGCCGAGAATGGCCTCGTAGAGCGCTTCCGGGCCGCTGAGGCCGTTCTGCTCGACGAGGTAGCCGATGTTGCCGTCCTCCCCGGTGTAGGGCGCGTCGCCCCTGATCGTCGTCACATACCTGTGCACGGCCTTTCTCGTCGCCGAATCGTCGAAGGCGATGGGCAACACGACGCGCCTGCTCGGCACGGTCAGTTCCGAGATCTCCGGCTGCCGCTCGTGCAGCGCGACGAGATGCGCGACCACCTCGGCCCGGTTGGCCTGCCCTTGATCGAACCGCACGAGTATCGAGCGCAACCCCGCCGCGGCCTCGGCGAACCCCGGCGGCGGGTCGTCGGTGAGCGCGCCGAGCGCTCCCACCACGAAGAAGTTCAACCGCAGATCAAGTTCATGCTCGCCGTACTCCACGAGCACGTACTGCTCACCTGCCTGCCGGTAGGTCGCTGACGGCCTTCCTCCTTTGCCGTCGACCCTTTCGATGACGGTGCTCACCGGGTCAGCTCGCTTCCCGCATCCGCAGCGCGAGCCACAACTCGGCCCTCGCCGTCGGATCGTCGAGGTCGGCGTCGAGCAGTTCGGTGATGCGCCGCAACCGGTACCGAAGAGTGTGCCGGTGGATGCCCAGCGCCGTCGCCGACGCGTCGACGTGCCCGTTGTTGCCGAGGAAGACCCTCAGCGTGGAGATCAGATCCAGTTTGGACCTGGTCGCGTGCCGTTCGAGCGGTTCGAACATCGCGTCGGCCCAGCCACGGGCGCCGGGATGATCGAGTTGCGCGAGCAGTCCGGCCGTCGCGATGTCCCTCGCGAGCACGAGTCGTTCGGTACCTCGGGTCGTCCCGAAGAAGACCGACCTCGTCCTGCGGAACGCGTCGGGCACATCCGGTAGCAAAGCTCCCTCGCTCGCGACGCCCCTCGATCCGGCGACCTTGTGCAGGACCTCCTCCACCGCCTGGAGGTCGCCTTCGGCGACGGGGAGCAGCACGACGACGCTGTGCCGGTCGTAGCGCGCGACGAGCGCACCGCACTGGTCGAGACCGTGGTGTCGTTCGGCTTCCCTGAGCAAGACGGGCAGGTCGCCGGGTTCGCAACTGAGCATCGCGACCCTCACCGTCCCCTCCGGCAGCGGGACGCCAAGCGTGTCGGCCGCGGCCTCGGCGAGGTCGGCGTGCCCGGCGACGACGAGCCTCAGCACCGCGAGATTGGCGTTCCTGCTCGCCTCCCTCGACTGCTGCTGACCGGCCAGGTCGAGCGCGAGCAGCCCGACGGCGCTGGCCAGCACGGAATGCTCCGCCGCGCGAAGCGGGCTCGGTCGCCCTGCCGCGAGGTAGCCGGCGACGCCGCCCTTCGTTCCGATGGGAAGGACGGCGACCTGGTCGTCCCTGATCGCGAGCGAAGCCGCGTGCAGCGGCGATCCCGGCGCGAGCTTGCCGAGGTCGGTCCGCACGCTCGCGGCGTGCTTCCTCGCGCCGTGCGGCGCGCTGTGCAGGGTCGTCCCCGACTCGTCGAGCAGCAGCACCCAGCCTTCGAGTGCCTTCGCCAGCTCGCCGACGACAGCACTGGGGCCGCCGGAGGACAGCGCGGCCGTGATCAATTCCCGTTGCGTCGTCAACGCGGTGGCCAGCGCGTCTTCCTGCGCTCTCGCGATCGCCTCGGCGACGGCTTCGCCGATAGCGATGAACGGGGTCGGTTTGGGGACCTCGATGAGCGGCAGCTCGTGCGCACGCGCAGCGGCCACCAGCGCGGCGGGTACCTCGGAGTGCCCGAAGCCGACGCCGAACCCGAGCGCCGCGATTCCCCTCTCCGTGAGCCGCGGGACGTAGTCGGCCCACTCCAACGGGTCGAGGCCCGTGGTGAGCAGTAGTTCGCCACCGGAGAGAAACGGTGTCGGGTCTGCGAGCTCGCTGGCGTGAACCCACCTGATGGGGCGAGCCAGGTCGGCGTCGACCAGCGAACGCAGGCCCAGCTCGCCGCGGTTCAACAACCACTGCACTGTCGGTCGCATCGAGCCTCCCGCCAGCAGTCTCGCATCACCCGCGAGTCCCCCGCCCAGGACGCCGAGATCCGCACTCAGGACATCGAGATGCCCATTCAGGACCGCTGGGGCCGGTAGGTGTGCAACACGTTGCCCGACTCGAACGACCTTGTCGCCACGAGATCGAGGCGCGCGGGAGAAGGCAGCCCGGCAAGCACCGGCGTTCCAGCCCCGAGCACCACCGGCATGACCATGAGCCGTAACTCGTCGAGCACCCCCTCGGCAAGCAGGTGAGCGGTCAGCACCGAGCTGCCGAAGATGCCGATGTCCTTACTGTCCCCGTCGGCCAACTCGCGCCGCAGCGCCGCGAAAGCACCGGGAAGGTCGTCGCGAACGATGCGCGTGCCCTCCCACTCCGCCTTCGGCAGGGTCGTCGACACGACGAGTCTCGGCTTCGCGTTCATGCGTCCCGCGACCTCGGGATCCTCCTTTGCCGCGAGTTCCGTCGGCCAGAAGGAGGCCATCAGCTCATAGGTCACCCTGCCGAAGGCAAGCGCACCGGTGGCATCGAGCTGTTCGACCGAGAACCGGTCGAACGCCTCGTCGACGTGATGCCAGCCGATGTCCCCTCCCGGCGCCTCGTGGTAGCCGTCCGCGCTGACCGCGATGAACGAGTACAGCTTTCCCATGGCACTTCTCCTTGTGGTTCAACCGATGCTGTGGAGTCAGACCGGCCGTCACCGGGAAACTCATCGCTCGGAGCCGAATCAAGTTCTGGCCCGGCTCGGGCAAAGATCGCTAAGCTTGGCGCGGCACCGAGGAGGATGCGATGCACAGGCGTACGGCACGAGCGCTGTGGGAGTTTTACGAACCGGTACACGACGTCACGTATTTCTCACCGGAAGCACGCGCCGCCGCCGATACCATTGGCATGCAAGGCTTTTACATGGGTTACTTCGCGATGCGGGCCGCGCCGCTCGGCCAGGTACCGCCCGCCGTCGTGACGAGCTGCTTCTACGTCTTCCACGACGACCGCGTCGCGAGGGCGTTGCCTGATGCCTGGAACCGGACGAGCCCTCAGGACGCGCTGGACGCGCGGCTCACGGGTGCGGGGGCCGCGCTGCGGCGCATCCTCGGGGAAGCCGCCGACAGCGACGGTATCGCCGAGGCCGCGGACCTCGCCTGGCGCGCGGCCGAGTCAGCCGATTCGCGAGGCAGGGTGCTCGCCGCGGCCAACCAGGCACTCGACCGGCCCGACCAGCCGATTCTCGCGCTGTGGCAGGCGTTGACCACGCTGCGCGAACATCGCGGCGACGGTCATGTCGCCGCGCTCGTCGCCGCCGATGTCGGCCCTGTCGAAGCGATGTTGCTGAAAGCTCACGTCGGCGAGGCCGACTCCGAAACCCAGCGGACGGTCCGGCGCTGGAGTGAGGAGGAATGGGCGCACGGCACCGCCGAGCTGCGCGCTCGCGGGTGGCTGAACGTCGCCGACCGGCTCACCGAAGCGGGAAGGGCCGCACACGACGAGATCGAGCGCCGCACCGACGACGCGGCCCTGTCACCGTGGCAGGCACTCGGCGGCACGGACACCGAGCGGCTGGCCGAGCTGCTGGCACCGATCGCGGAAGCGGTGCGATCGAGCGGCGTGCTGCCCGAGCACAATCCGGTCGGCCTGACCTCGGGAACCCCACTGCGGTGACCACGTCACGTGACAGGACGGTCATCGACCGCTCATGGCGGTAACTCCCCGGGTCTGCTCGCGATAGACCCGGTGGGAAGGAAATTGGGAGGACGTCATGCAGAGCACCACGACGCGCCATGAGGCCGAACCCGCCACAGTGGACAGTGTGGACCGCACGGATCCCGCTGACGAGGCGGTCGCGGCCGAGCTTGCCGACGACGACGAGTACGCGCCCACCATCGTGCGAGGCAGGGAGTAGGCAGGCGTCACTGGCCCGTCGCGACCAACGGCTCCAGTTCGAGTTCGGGGTGCTGGCGCAACAGGATGCGCATGGACATCTCATCCTCGAACAGCGCCAGCTCAGTTCCGTCCGAGCGCGTCAGCACCTCGCTGCGCCGACCGGAGTCGACGAGATTGCGCTGCCGGGAATCGCCCAGTCTGCGCACCGCGCTGTAGGAAAGCCGGTCGAGTCGCACCGGCGAGGAGAACTCGTGTTCAAGCCGGTGCGCCGCCACCTCGAACTGCATGGGACCGACCGCCGCGAACACCGGGGCGGCGTCACCGCGCAGGTCGGAACGGAGCAACTGCACGACCCCTTCCGAGGAAAGCTGCTCGACTCCCTTGCGGAACTGCTTGGCCCTGCTGAGATCCGCGGGCCGCGCGACGGCGAAGAACGCGGGCGCGAAGCTGGGAAGACCTGGAAAACGCACGGCGGGTTTGCCCGAGTACAGGGTGTCCCCCACGCGCAACGCCGACGCGTTGACGAGGCCGATGACGTCGCCGGGGTAGGCGATGTCGACCGTCGAGCGCTTTTGCCCGAAAACCTGCTGGACGTACTTGGTCGCGAACGGCTTTTTGGTGGTCGCGTTGGTGACGACCATGCCTCGCTCGAACATGCCTGAGCACACCCTCGCGAACGCGACCTGGTCGCGGTGCGCGGGGTCCATGCCGGTCTGCACCTTGAACACGAACGCGGAGAACTCGGCGTCCAGCGGGCGGATGTCGCCGTCGGCGTCCGCCCTCGGCGCCGGGGCGGGGGCGAGGTCGACGAGGAGGTCGAGCAGGTGCCGGACCCCGAAGTTCAGTACGGCCGCACCGAAGAGCACGGGGGTCGCCGTCGCCTCGAAGAAGCGCTCTGGCACGAATTCGCCGCCGGAAGCCGCGAGCAGTTCGGATTCCTCGACGGCCTGCGCCCACTCTGCGCCCTCGGCGGCCTGAGCGGTCTCCGCGTCCAGCCGTTCCTCCGTCGCGGCCGTCGCACCGCCGACAGTCCGGTGGTAACGCACGAACGAGCCGTCGGAAAGGTCGGCGACACCGCGAAAATGCCCAGCCGAACCCACCGGCCAGGTCAACGGCATTGGCTGTAGTCCGATGCGTTCCACGATCTCGTCGCACAGTTCGAGCGCTTCGCGACCGGGCCGGTCCCACTTGTTGATGAAGGTGATGACGGGGATGCCCCTGTGCCGACAGACGTCGAACAGCTTGAGTGTCTGCGGTTCGAGACCTTTCGCGGCGTCGAGCAGCATCACCGCCGAGTCCACGGCGGACAGCACGCGGTAGGTGTCCTCGGAGAAGTCCGCGTGGCCAGGGGTGTCCAGCAGGTTGATCACAGTGTCGCGATAGGAGAACTGGAGCGCGGCCGAGGTGATGGAGATGCCGCGAGCGCGTTCCATCTCCATCCAGTCGGAGACGACGCCCTGCCTTCCCGACTTGCCGTGGACCGCGCCCGCCTCCGAGATGACCTTCGCGTGCAGCGCCAGCGCCTCGGTGAGGGTGGACTTTCCCGCGTCGGGATGGCTGATCACAGCGAACGAGCGTCGCCTCGTCGCTTCCCGCACTACCTCTACCACGCCGTCCATCCACCCCTGAATTTACCCATAGAGAGTGGACTTTACTCTCCCGCGAAGTGCGCCGAGGTACCTCACCCCGCCCGCGCGGTGCGCGGCGGCGGCTCGCCGAGCCGTTCCCTCAACGTCGCCGCGAACGCTTCGGCGGTGCGCAGGGTGTCTCGTAGTTCGGCGCAGCGTTCCTCGGCGACGACGCTGAACTCCCTGAGTCGTTCCCGCTGGTCCTCGCGAACCGCGGTAGGGCACGCGCCTTCGGACGGCTCCGGATAGAGCAGGTCGAGCAGTTCCCGTACCTCGTCGAGGAGGAAACCGAGCGGCTTCATTCTCCTGACCAGATTGAGCCGAGCCAGATCCGGCTCGGTGTAGAGCCGGAAACCGCCCTGGCTTCGCGCGCTCGGTGTGACGACCCCGACCTCTTCGTAGTAGCGGATGGTGCGCAATGACAGACCTGTGCGGGCGGCAACCTCGCCGATCTGCATGTGCTCGACCACCGCGACAACCTCGCTTCCGCCTTGCCGGTGCCATAAACGGTACAGGCTCGGTGGCTGTGCGTGCTCAGCGAATACCGCTCCGCACTTGTCGTCCACAGTGGACATCGTCCGACGTCGGCCGAAGCTGTCGTGTCGAGTACCTTTCCCTAACGTTAAGGTAGGATTCGGGCCCGTGAACCCGCACCGTTTCGCGTCCGTGGAGGCCTACAACGCCGCCTTCCCCGACTGCGCATTCCCCGCCGATCCCACCAGCCGCAACAACCTCAGGGGTTACCAGGCTGCGATGAACGGCATCACCGACGACGTGACGGGCACCGAAGCCTCGCTGACCATCGACTTCCTCCCCGGCGGCGCGCCGAGCCCTGCCGAAGAAGACAGGGTCGGCACGGTGGTCGCTTCCCGCTGGGGCGAAGGTCCGCTACTGGTGCTCGCCGAACAGGTCTCGTTGCGAGCGGCGTGGAAAGCCATCACGGAGTCGTGGCCGACCCGGCTTTCCGAAGTACGAACCGCCGTCAGCCGCCTGCGAGCGCAACCGGCAACTCGGCCGGACCACGCAGGTTGATCCTTCCGTTCCAGGTCACCTCTCCAGCGAGCGCGAGGCCAGGGAAGCGAACCGCGAGTCGTTCGAACGCGATCCCTGCCTCAAGCCTCGCGAGCGAGGCGCCGAGACAGTGGTGCACGCCGGCACCGAAGGAAACGTGGTGGCGTGCCCCTTCCCTTTCCACCCTCAACTCTTCCGCGTCTTCTCCCCAGTAACGCTCGTCGCGGTTGGCCGAAGCCAGCAACGTCAACACGAAGACTCCCGCCGGGATCTCGGTCCCGCCGACGACGACCGGCTCCGTCGTGATCCTTCTGCTCTGCTGGACGGGGCTGTCGTAACGCAACAGTTCCTCGACCGCGCCTGGCACCAGTTCGGGCTTGTTCTTGAGCAGCGACCACTGACCTGGCTCTCGCAGCAACGCGAGCATTCCGCCTGCCAGCAGGTTGACCGTGGTTTCGTGGCCCGCGATGTAGAGCAGCAGCGCTTGGGCGACCAGTTCCTCGTCGTCGAGCACGTCGCCGCCCTCTTCGGCCTGGATCAACGCGGTGAGCAGATCGTCGGCTGGATTCTTGCGCTTCCACGCGATCATCTCGCCCACGATGCCTCGCAGTTCCTCGTCCGCCGCGTCGATGGCGCGCATCAACTCGGGATCGAGTACCGGTTCGAGCGAGCGCACGATGAGCCCGCTCAGCTCTCGCACTCGCTCGTGGTCGGTCGGCGGGGTGCCGAGCATCTCGGCGATCACCGCGAACGGAAGCGGGAAAGCGAACGAGGACACGAAGTCGACGGCTCCGCGCTGCTCGGCGGCCTTGTCGAGCATCGTGTCGACGAGTTCGGTGACCCGTGGCCGCAGCGCCTCCACCGATCTCGGCGTGAACGCCTTGGAGACCAGCCTGCGCAGCCGGGTGTGATCGGGCGGATCTCTGTCCAACATGGACAGACCGTCCATGCGAGGAGAGCGCTCCCCGAACACCTGCTGCTGTAGCGCGGCCAGCGGCCCCGTCGCCGGGGCGAGATTGCGAACCTCGACGGACGCCCCCGACCGCAGCAGCGCGGAGACGTCCTCATATCTGGCCACCACCCAGAAACCGAGCGGATGCTCGTAGACGGGCGCCGTCTCTCTCAGCACGGCGTACTGCGGGTAGGGATTCTCGACGAAACCGTCCTCGAAGGGGTTGAACAGCGGTGACTCCTGGGCGGGCGGTGTACTCGTGCTCCTCGCGCTCGTCATTTCGGGCTCCCTCGGGTCGCCGGGCCCGTCGGTGCGGCCCGTCAGATTCACCTGCACCTTGTTGGTCACATACACGGTGTATGTGGTTAGGCTCAGCGTATGCCTCCTGTCAAGAGCCGCCGCGAGATGTACTCGGAAGCGACAAGGGCCGCGCTGCTCGACGAAGCGACCACGCTGTTCGCCGAGCGCGGCTACAACGGAACCTCACTTGAGGACGTCGCCGTGGCGACGCAGGTGACGAGAGGCGCGGTGTACCACCACTTCACGGGCAAACTCGCGCTGTTCGAAGCGGTGCTCATCGAACAGGAAAGGGCGGCCATGGCGGCGGTGGAGAAAGCCGCGACGGCGAGCAACCCCCTCGAAGCCGCGCTACAGGCGCTCGGCGCGTTCCTCGACAGGGCATGCGAACCCGTCTACAGCAAGCTCTGCTGGCAGGAAGCTCCGACCGCGCTCGGCCACCAGCGGTGGAAGGAAATCGAGGAGCACTACGCCTACGGCGTCGTGGAGCGGTTCATCGAACTGCTCATGGAAGCGGGACACCTCGAACGCAAGGCGCGGGAAACCACGACCCAGTTCTTCTTCTGGATGCTCGGCGGAGCGGGGCTGGCGCTGGCCGGTGCGGCCGAAGCCGACAAACAACGGGTGAGGGACGAATGGTTCGACCTCATGACGCGCTCGCTGCGCGGCATGCGCCCGTGAGTCTTGCCACCCGTAGCCCCGGCGCGGTGATTCGCGTTCTCGCTTGAGGCACCCTCGCGAGAGACCGTAATCCGGTGTGGAAGGAGGGCCAGCAGTGTCGATGATCATGGCGAACCCCGTCGGCGACTGGTTCAGTGAAAATTCGAGCGGACTGATCTCCGGCACGCTCAACATCGCCATCATCATCGTGGTGGCACTCGTGCTCCGTGCCGTCGTCGGCAGGGTCATCGACCAACTCGCCAGGCGCATGGTCAAGTCGAGGGAACGGCTGACCAAGTCCAAAGTAGCCAGCAGGATCGTCAAGCAGGCCGGCCCCGACGCGGTCAGCCGCACCGAACGTCAGCGGCAGCGCGCGGAAACCATCGCCTCGGTACTCAAGAGCATCTCGACCTTTCTCATTCTCGGCATCGCGTTCGTCACCGTGCTCAGCCAGGTCGGAATCAACATCGGCCCGATCATCGCGAGCGCGGGCGTCGTCGGCCTCGCCATCGGCTTCGGAGCGCAAAGCCTCGTGCAGGACTTCCTTGCCGGAATGTTCATGATGATGGAGGACCAGTACGGGGTCGGCGATGTCGTCGACGTCGGCGACGCGGTCGGCACCGTGGAGGCGGTCACCCTGCGCATCACGAAGATCCGCGATCTCGACGGCGGGCTCTGGCACGTTCGCAACGGCGAGATCATGCGGGTCTGCAACATGAACCAGGACTGGGCCAACGCCGTCATCGAGCTTCCACTCGACTACTCGGTCGACGTCGATCACGCTCAGGACATCATCCAGCGCAGCATCGACGAATTCGCCCAGGAACAGCGCAACGCCGCGAAGATACTCGAACAGCCGAGCATCGCGGGCGTCGTCGGCATCGGCAACGGAGCGGTCACCGTGCGCATCATGGTGACAACCCAGCCCGGCGAGCAGTGGGCGCTGGGCAGGGCGTTGCGCGCGCATCTCAAAGGCAGCCTCGACCAGGCGGGCATCCGGGTCGCGCACCCGGTACTTCCCACGGAGGGCGCGGGCGCGGCCAGGCAGGGCTGAGGGTCCTACCGCTGTTGTTTGGCCGCGATCCTGGCTTGGACCTCGGGCCTGCGCAGCGGCGGCACGGTCGTCGGCGGCTGGCGCCGCGCGGGCAACTCGCCGAGCAGCCTCGTCGAGATGGCCGTGATCTCGGCGACCGCCGTCTCGAACGGCTCACGCGTGGCGTCTGAAACGCTCTGGACACCGCTGATCTTGCGCACGTACTGCCGCGCGGCGGCCTCGATCTCCTCCGACGTGGCGGAGGGCTCCAGTCCGCGAAGGATGGTGATGTTTCGGCACATGCCGTCGAGGCTACGCAGACTCACCTCCCTGCCGCACGCCCTGAACCGTCATGAAGATCCACTGTGGACCGGCTCGCGGTCACTGTTCGCGATCCTCCGTGGCGGCGAGTAATCGGTCGGCGAAGTATCGGCACGCGCTCGCGAAGACAGCTCCCGACTCGATCCGGAAGTCCGCGTCGAGGAAAGCGAGGTGCAGGACGAGCCACTGCCACGTATCCACGGCGACGACGACTCTCGTGCGCTCCTCGTCGACGGCCTGGATCTCGGCGTCCTGGAACTTCACCGCATCGGCTACCTCGGCGACCGGGGCTTCCACGACGAGCACGACGCGCTGCTTGCCCCTGTTGAGCCCCTGCCGCAGGTATTCCGTCGCCGAATCGGCAGGAAGCGGGCGCGCGGTGAAGGTGGCGCCGGTGCGGGCGAGCCCGGTGAGCCGGTCGAGCCGGAACACCCGCCAATCGTCGCGATCGACGTCCCAGCCGAACAGGTACCACCGCAGCAGGTGATGCACCTGCCGATACGGTTCGACCCTCCGCGCCGTCGACTCACCTGCCGCGTTCGTGTAGCCGAACGTCACGGTGTCTCTCCTGGCGATGGCCTCGGCGACAACGCCGAGCTGTTTCGCCGTCACGCTGGGCGCTGGTTGCGGACTCGCTTCGAGGCTGGCGCGGATCGAGGAAACGCGCGGGCGCAGCCGGGCAGGAAGGAACTGGTCCAGCTTGCCGTACGCCCGGGTCGCGGCATCGTCGATGCCACCGTCCTCCGCCGCTCCGACCGCGGCGAGCGACGCGAGCGCGAGCAGGGTGGCGACGGCCTCGTCGTCGTCGAGCACGAGCGGCGGCATCGTCCTCCCCGCGGCGAGCCGGTAGAAGCCGCCAGGCCCCGGCTGGGTCTCGACGGGATAGCCGTAGCCACGCAGCCGGTCGATGTCGCGGCGGAGCGTTCGCGGGCTGACGCTCAACCGCCTCGTCAGTTCGTCTCCGCTGAACGACCGGCCGGTCTGCAAGGTCGACAGCAGCGCCAGCATGCGTTCGGTGACGTCGGCCATCGCCTCATCCTCGCACCAATCGCGGCCAATATCCGGCCACATCTCGCCATAGCCTGCGGATATGACGAACCCAGCCATCGCCCTGCGCGGAGCGCGCACGAACAACCTCGCCGGTGTCGACATCGACATCCCTCGCAATCAGTTGATCGTCTTCGTCGGCGTCTCCGGTTCGGGCAAGTCGTCGCTCGTGTTCGACACGATCGCCGCCGAGGCGGGCTACCAGCTCAACGAGACGTTCCCGCCGTTCGCGAGGAACCGGCTGCCGAAGTGGGCCCGCCCTGACGTCGAGCACATCGCGGGGCTGACTCCGGTCGTCGTCATCGACCAGCGCAGGATCGGCGGCAACTCCCGGTCGACCGTCGGCACGGTCACCGATGCCTTCACCTACCTGCGGCTGCTGTTCTCCCGGATCGGCGAACCGTTCGTCGGGGAGTCGACCCACTTCTCGTTCAACGAACCGGCGGGGATGTGCCCGAGCTGCTCGGGGCTCGGCGAGGTGGTGGTGAGCGCGGTCGACCGCTTCCTCGACGTCGACAAATCGCTCGCGGAAGGCGCGATCCTGCTTCCCGGCTTCGGCAACGGTGGCTACTGGTACGCGCAGTACGCCGACATCGGCACCTTCGACGTCGACACCCCGCTGCGGGAGTGGAGCGCCGCCGAGCGCGAGGCCCTGCTGTACGGAGGTGAGGTCGCGGCCAAGCTGGGCAACAAGCCGCCGAAGGGCTACGAAGGCGTCGCGGAGCGCTTCGAGCGAATCTACCTGCACACCTCCGACAACCTTTCCGAGCGCAAACAGGACACCATCCGTCGCTTCACCAGAGCGGCGACCTGCGAGGAATGCGAGGGCGACCGGCTCAACAAGGCGGCGCGAATGGCGACGGTGCTCGGCCACACCATCGGCGAGCTGACACGCATGGAGATCACCGAACTGCTCGACGTCGTCGGTGGGATCACCGACGCCCGCGTCGCCCCCGTCGTCGCGGCGCTCACCGCCCGGCTGGAGGCGATGATCACGATCGGGCTCGGCTACCTCAGCCTCGCGCGGTCGACGCCCACGCTGTCCGGCGGGGAGTCGCAGCGGATCAAGACGGTGAAGCACCTCGGCTCCAGCCTCACCGAAATGACCTATGTCGTGGACGAACCGACCGTCGGGCTGCACCCCACCGATGTCGATTCGATGATCACGTTGCTGGAGCGGCTGCGCGACAGTGGCAACCACGTCCTCGTCGTCGAGCACGATCCAGCCGTCATGGCGCACGCGGACCAGATCGTCGAGATCGGGCCATCGGCGGGGTCGGCCGGCGGGCAGCTCGTTTTTCAGGGGCCGTTCAGCGAGCTGGCCGGATCCGGTACGCCGACAGGGAACGCACTGGCGAGGCGACCGCGGACCAAGCAGACTCCGCGCGGCGCGAACGGGCACCTCACCGTCGCCAATGCCAACCGCAACAACCTGAGGAACGTCACCGTGCGGTTGCCGAAGGGAGTGCTGACCGTGCTGACCGGTGTCGCCGGTTCCGGAAAGTCCAGCCTTGCCAACGAGTTGGTCGCCCAGCACGACGCGACCGTCATCGACCAGAAACCGGTCAGCACGAACCGCCGCTCGACTCCCATCACCTACACCGGCATCGCACCGGCGATCCGCAAGCTGTTCGCCAGGCACAACAACGTCGCGGCGAGTCTCTTCAGCGCCAACTCGGCAGGAGCGTGCCCCGATTGCAAGGGGCTCGGCGTCATCCACACCGATCTCGCGTTCATGGACGGTCAGGAAACCGTCTGCGACACCTGTGACGGCAAGCGATTCACGCGAGAAGTCCTCGCATACACCGTCAGCGGATTGTCCATTGCCGACGTCGACGATCTGACCATCGACAGCGCCATCGAACGGCTCCCCGACAGGGAAATCGCCGGAGCGCTGCGCAAGCTCGCCGAGGTCGGTCTTGGATATTTGCGGCTGGGGCAATCGCTGAGCACGTTGTCGGGAGGCGAATGCCAGCGCGTCAAGATCGCCAGGGAACTCGGGCGGAAGCGGCAGGCGACCACGTACGTGCTCGACGAGCCGACGACCGGACTGCACATGACCGACATCGACACGCTGCTGCACGTCTTGGATCGCCTCGTGGAGCAGGGCGACACGGTGGTGGTCATCGAGCACAACCTGGAGGTCGTCAGGCAGGCCGATTGGCTGGTCGACCTGGGCCCCGGCCCGGGAAGGCACGGTGGGGCGGTGCTTTTCGAAGGCCGTGTCGCCGACTACGCGGGTCAGCGAACCCCCACCTGCCAAGCGCTGGAGGCATGACGGGGCCGAAGCGCAGCGCGATACCCGGAGCCCGACGCAAAGCATCTCACCAGATGCACAAATACTCCGTGCATCTTGACGGATGCACCAGCAACTGAGGGTTCGGCAGAGGTGGTCTACGCGGGCATCAAGTCGCCGACGACAAGGCCACCTCCCCAGGAAGCGGGGAGGGCACGAAGGCAAAGTGACTGTAGGGCTGGTTCAACAGAGCGTCTGTGCCACTCACGGCCTCGGCGGCCGGCCGGGCACCTCCTCCCCTGGTACCGGTCCGATCCGGGCACTCAGGGGGAGGTGGTGGGCGCCTCCGGCGACGACGATGCCGGTATGACGGCATCGACGACCGCGACGGGCGCGGCTCCGACTACCCGGCGCATCTCGGCCCTGGACGCTCTCCGCGGCTTCGCCCTGTGCGGAATCATCTTCATCAACATCCCGCAGACGATGGAGATGATGAACGACCTCGGCCGTGCCCCGGACGGGGTGCGGCTGTTCGTCCTCGGTCGCTTCTACCCCATCTTCTACCTGTTGTTCGGGCTCGGCTTCGGGCTCTTCCTGCGTTCGGCGACGCGCCGCACGGACCGTCCGCGGGTGCCGATGGCACGCAGGCTCGCGGCGCTCAGCGTGCTGGGTGTGCTGCACCACCTGCTGCAACCGGGCGAGGTGCTGCTGCCGTTCGCGATCACCGGGCTGCTCGTGTTGCTGCCGCTGAGCTACGCACCCGCCCGCGTGAACCTGTGGGTCGGCGCGGTGCTGACGGTCGCGGGGGTCCTCGCCGGGGTCGGCGGCTTCGGCATCCTGCCCGGGCTGTTCGTTCTGGGCTTCGCGCTCGCGCAGGCCGGTCTCGTCGAGGCGCTCGAACGGCTCACCACGGCGTTGGCGGCCGCGGTGGCGGTCTTCGCGGTAGTCGCGATCACTTCCTACCTGCTGGTGGTCGCCGAGACTGGCGGTGAGCTGGCCGGGCGGTGGCTCGGGCTCGTCTTCTCGATGTCGATGGCCGGGGCGTACGCGGCGGCGTTCCTGGTGCTGCTGCGCGGCCCCGCGGGCCCGGTGTTGCAGGCGGTATTCGCGCCGATGGGCAGGATGGCGCTGACGAACTACCTCTCCGCGACCGCGCTGTTCGTGGTTTTCGGCGCGGTGCTGGGCTTGCGCGGCTCGGACGACTGGGGCACCGCGGCCCTGCTCGGCACCGCGATCCTCGTGGTGCAGGCAGTCTGGAGCCCATTGTGGCTGCGGCGGTTCAGCTATGGTCCGTTGGAGTGGCTGTGGCGCACGGTCACGTACTGGCGGCGCATCCCGATCCACCGGGAGGCAGGGGCGGCATGACTTGGTGGCGGTGGTTCGCGGCGCGGCTCGGCGGGCGCACGCCCGTCGGCCGTGACACCGTCGCCGCGGTCGTGCTGGCGATGCTCGGCCTCACGCGCATTCCCCTCGCGCTGTGGTTGGGCGACGGTCACCTGCCCTCGCCGGCCTGGGTGGTCGCCGGGGCCACCGCCGCGTCCACACTGGACTTCGCGGCGATCGCGCTGCGCCGCAGGACACCTCGGGCGGCGCTCGCGCTGGCGGTGCTCGTCGTGGTGGGCGCGACCGGGCTGCCAGCCGCGTACACCTTCACCGGGGTGAGTGTGCTCGTCTGCGCGTACACGGTTGCCACGCTGTTCCCGCGCAGGACCGCGGTGGTGGTGCTGGCCGTGGCCGCGGCCGCGCACGCGGCCGGCGGGGTCGTTGCGACCGCGCTCGGCGGGCGAACCCACCTCGTGGCGACGTTCTGGGGAAACCAGGACGGCTCGCCGCTCGACCTCACACTCGCCTCGCTCGCGAGTCTCGCCATCCCGGGTCTCATCGGCCTTTACGTCCGCACGACCCGCGCCTATGCCGCCGAGCTGGCGGCGCGGGTGACGCGGCTGGAGGGCGAGCGTGAGCTGCGGGCTGCGGCGGCTGCCGCCGAGGAGCGGACCCGCATCGCGCGGGAGCTGCACGATGTCGCGGCGCATGACCTGTCCGCGATCGTGGTGCAGGCGGGCGCCGCGGACCGCCTGGTCGACCGGGACCCGGAACAGGCGCGGCACGCCCTGAGCTCGATCCGCGCGCAGGGCCGCCGTACGCTGACCGCCATGCGGGAGCTGGTGGGGATCATGCGCGAGCCCCAGGAACTCCCTGGCTCTCCCGACTGTCCCGACAGCGACGTGGCACCGCCGCAGCCCACGCTGTCCGGAGTGGACACGCTCGTGGCCAAGGCGCGCGACACCGGGATGGCGGTCGCCCTGCACACCACCGGCACCCGGGCCTGCCTGTCCCCCGCCGCGGACGTCGCCGCGTACCGCTTGGTGCAGGAAGCGCTCACCAACGCACGCGAGCACGCGCCCGGCGCGGAGGTGGTGGTGACCGTCGAGCACCGCGCCGCAGAGGTGCATCTGACCGTCCACAACGGACCCCCTGCCGCGCCGGGGAACGGTGACAGCGGCGGATACGGCATCGTCGGCATGCGCGAGCGCCTCCGCCACTGCGGCGGTGAGCTGTCCGCGGGCCCGGCCACCGGGGGTGGGTGGCGGATCTCCGCGCGGCTGCCCGCGGCCCGCGAGGAGCGTGCGTGATCCGCGTGGTGGTCGCCGACGACCAAGCGGTGGTGCGGGCGGGTTTCCGCACCATCCTGGAGTCGGAGGGCGACATCGAGGTGGTGGGTGAGGCCGCGAACGGCGATGACGCGGTGACCGTGGCCCGCGCGCGCGTACCGGACGTGGTACTGATGGACGTGCGGATGCCGGGCTCGGACGGCATCTCCGCGACACGGCGACTGGCGGGTGCGCACGTGCCGGATCCGTTGCCGGTGCTGGTGATCACGACATTCGACCTGGACGACTACGTCTTCGCGGCCCTGCGCGCGGGCGCGAGCGGATTCCTCTTGAAAGATACCGAACCGGACGACCTGGTAACGGCGGTCCGCGTCATCGCGAGCGGCGACGGACTGGTCGCGCCGACTGTCACGAGAAGGCTGATCGCCGAGTTCGCGAAGGTGTCGGCCACACCACCCCCGGGTCCCGACCCGCTGCGGAACCTCACCGACCGCGAACGTGAGATCTTCCTGCTGGTCGCGAAGGGCCTGTCGAACAACGAGATCGCGGACGGGCTGGTGCTGAGCGCGTCGACGGTAAAGACGCATGTCGGCAACGTGCTGATGAAACTGGACTGCCGCGATCGCGTACAGGCGGTGGTCCTGGCCTACGAGACCGGCGCGGTCCACCCCGGCCGGTAGTCTCCCCGCTCTCCTCCAGGCTCGTCTGGCAGAACGCGGCGACCGTCAGGAGCCCTGACGCCGCCCAGGACCACCGAGATCAGGTCGTGCACCGTACGCTGACGGCATGAGCGCTGACCGCGACGAACTCATGCGCCTGGTGCGGGAACTGCCCGACGAACAGATCCCCCAAGCGCTATCGGACATGCGCAAACACCTCCACCCCGTCGACGCGCACCCCTGGCCACCCGCCTTCTTCGCAAGCGCCCCCGGCGACGGCATCAGCATCGCCGAACGAGCCGACGACCTACTACGCGAAGGATTACGACGGCACGATTGCTAGTGTCTTCTATGGACGGTCAACATGTACCCGCACCTGCGATGTTCGCGAAGTGAATGACGACCATTGACCGTGGCGGAATGTCGTCTTTGCTGTTGATTGGTGTCGATCAGCCGAACCAGGTCACGTTCAGCACGTCGACCCGATCTTGGTCTTCGAGGACGAGGTACGTAATCAACCCGCGCTCGTCGGCGAAGTCGAGTTGCCGCATCCAGCCGTCCGGGTCCGCCTCGTTGTAGGGCGTCCGTTCCACGGAGTCAGTTCGAGGACGCCCATCGCGTCGGCCAGTGAGGGGAGCGCGTCGACAGGAATGGCGCGGATCTGGTCACGGACCTGCGGGTCCGTCACGATGCGATAAGCCACGGAAGGGGTCAAACGCCCAGCTCGGTCCGCAACTGCTGCCAGTCGGTCCCATTCTCGGGTGGCTGCCCGGTTCGCCGCGTGCGCGCAGCCTGCTGGAGCATCCTGCGGTGCGCGGCAGGGTCGGCCTGCGTCATCCGCGCAATGCGTCGCCAGTTGGCCAGTGTCGACTGAAGCGCCTCCAGGCTCAACGTCTCCGACGCGTTCCGCAACGCCTGCTGACACGCCGTGTCGAACGCTGCGACCTCCTCGGGCAACAGCGCAGCCCGGATGGCCAGAGGTGAGTCGAAGCGTTCCCGCCCCGGCTGCGGGCCGCCATGAGCAGCGGCAGCAGTCATGCACACACGATAACCCATGGTCCACGTGACGATGCCCTGTTGAACAGGCGTCCCTTGACCTTATTCGGGGACCGCATGACCAGGCGGAAGCCGCCACGCAACGTACGTGACCTCCCGGAAGTCCTGGCAGCCATGTTCGCCGTCTACGACCAACACGAGGATGCCTGGATCGACCGACGATGCCGCCTGACCATCGACGGCCTCCTACGCCTGCATTCCTCCGGACGGCCGTACCAACACCAAGAGCTCGACACTGCCGCCCGGATGCTGATCACCACTGCGGGGGAACTCTTCCGCGTCTCACAAGACCGCGCGAACCAGACAGAGCGCGGCGACCGCCCAGAATCCTAACCTTCTGATGTCACTTTCATGACCACCAACACTTGGCGGTGTCGATCAACATGCCAGGTCAACTGGGACATTCGGGGCATGGCGTCTATGTCGCTTGCCGTCTTTCCGCATCGGTTACAGCTGTTTCGTGGCAAATCAATCGACGACTGCGGCTCCCGTGCTTCTCCGTACGGTCTCGGTACACGCTCTACACGGCGCGGAGCCTGTGACTCGGCGGGCTGAAGGGATGATTCGCGGTCTCCGCAGAGAACCCAGCCAGGCGGGCGACGTCTGATGCGCTATATCCCTTACCCGCCAGAGCCTGCCCGATCGCGCTCACAAGCTGGGGTACCTCGGGGGCAAGTTCCTCGCTCAGTGGTTCTTTGATACGCCAGCCTTTCGCACTGAACGACTTGTACAGGTTGGTCCTTTGCGTGGCCTTGATCGTCCGAAGTTGGTACGACCGCTCCACCAGCGCCTGCATGGACACGCCCCACTCCCGTTTCAGATCGTGGAGCCGACCAGTTGTCACGGTACGCAGCTGCGGTCTAATCAGATCCGCTGGTGTCAAGAACTCAGCAGCAAAGTTGTTGGCCTCTGCTTCCATGTCCTGCGAGACGTCCACTGAATGCAGGACCAGGTGGCCGAGCTCGTGCGCCAGAGTCAAGCGCTTACGGTCTGTAGGAGAACGCCGGTTGATCAGGATCACGGGGTAGTCGTCAACCCACTGGGACAAACCATCAACTCGTGCCGTTCCAAAGTCCTCTTCGATGACCACACAAGCCGCTGCTTCAATCCAACGAGTCAAGTTGCGCACAGGACCGAGCGGCATACGCCATTGCATACGAACCATCCGCGCCGCCGCCTCGGGCGACACCTCGAAAGGATCAAGTCTTGGCACTGACTGCTCGGCCAGGACGGCAACATCCTCGTACACAAGCCGTGCATGCATCCGGTACATATTGAGCTTGGCTTCGAGCTGCCGCCATACAGTGGGCTTGGCGGTCTGGCGGCGACGCATGTGGGCCTCCAAAGCCATACCCCCACGCACCTGGCCCGCCGACTTCAGAAAAGCTGCGGTCACACCGAGCGGTTCAGCCAACCGTTCAAGTATCTCGTCGTCGGGCTCACGCAGGTCGTTCTCGTAGCGAGAGAGCGCGGCCTGAGTAACCTGAGCTTTCTCTGCGAGCTGTTCCTGCGTGAGTCCACGTGCGCGACGCGCTGTTACCAGCACCTCGCCGAACTCGATCATGCTGATCCTGCTCCTGAATTCTGTTCCTCGTCGCCCTCGCCAACCTGAATTTCGGGTGCCTGTGGCTGCGTAGGCGGCAGTGGTGTACCGACAGGTGGGGCGATTCCACCGCTCTGAGATGGCGGCAGCTCGATCTGCCATATGATTTTTTCGCGATCAGCGCGAAGCGACAGCAGACCGGCACCGACGTTCCGCGTCTCACGATCCCAGGCATACCCGACGAGCAACCGAACTTCTTCGAATCCCTCGAACGTGGGCTCTTCGGGCCGTTGAAGCATGAAAGCCAACGCTGTTTGTGTCGGGTAAGTCTGAACCATGCCAGCCTCGTCGTGCCGCTTTGCCCGCAAACGATAGCGGTGCCCTACGGTCAGTTCTCGCGTTACCCCGCCATCTGTGACGTGCACTTCGGGCAGAGGATCGAGCGCCACGATCAAGTGTTGCCACAGTCGGTCATGCAACCAGTTCGCCAGTCCACGCTCGCTGTGCTGAGATACCCAGTCTGGCCGGATACCTCGGTACTCTGCCAGGTCAGCGCGTGTGTGGTCGACGGCGTAAGAAAAGCCCTCCATCACCTTGTCACCGAGGTCTTCTCGGACTTCATCCTCACTGGGTAACGATTTCATGCCGGGAAATATACCGGCTTCAGGTTCGCCTGGACACCCCAGACCACTGCTGTCCACTTAGTGGTCATCCCGTCGCCTGATTGCGTCTCGATCACGCCGTGTCGGGGCCGCGACCTGTGCTCGCCAACCGTCGGCCGAATGTGCCAGGCTCGCGGTCCTGGCGCGGTGTGATAGCCATCAGTCAGGCGACGGATGACCACCAAGCGCCCACCCTGCCCACCGCACCGCGGCTACGTTCCCCGGCCATCCCGGAGCCTGGCCGTCCGGCGAGGACATGTTCTTTTCTCTTGTTCAGCGCTCCCTGCTGTCCTCGCCGCAGGCGCCCGCCTTGAACAAGTAAAGAAACTCTGAACACAGTGGCCATCGCGGCCAGTAACGCTGCTCGACGACGCGGGGCTGACCGTGCGGGAGATCGCCGACCAGCTCGGGCACAAGCGGGTGAGCATGACGCAGGACACCTACTTCGGGCGCAAGCAGGCCAGCCCGAAGGTCGCCAAGTTGCTCAGCGTGATCGGAGAAGAAAGTTCATAAAGTGCGGGAAAGGTGTGGAAATGATCTTGCGACCCTCACTCCACACCTTCTCTACCAGCCAATATGCGCGCCCGAAGGGATTCGAACCCCTAACCTTCTGATCCGTAGTGGCAGCGCTTCCCTACTCATACCTGTTCAACTGGGGTTTCTGTGGAATCCTGGGCACCAAACTAGGCATAGTCGGAACCTCCGGTGACTAGTTCGTGCCCAGATTCGTGCCCACGCGTCGCCGCTGGGCTCTGTCGGCCGCACCCGGAGGCGTGGCTTACGCGGTTCATTGAGAGCGTTGGGGAGGCCATACCGCCGGGTCGCTAAGCCTCGCCTCCGTGATCAGATACAGCCGAACCGGTTCGTACTGCGAATCGACGTACGCTCTCACGTCACCACCGGGCTCCAGCCCCATACCAGCGAGTTGAGCCTCCGTCTGCAGAAACGCAGGAGCGCGGCCCGAGCGGTACCGGGGCAGCCCAGTCGGAGTCCATTCGTAGGGGTTTGCCGTCATAACGGTGAGAGTAGAGGCGAGCACCGACAGTCATCTACCGCCGCGCCGGGCCGACTACGACGTCCTTGCGTCTGTTGCTACGGCACGTTATTGGCTAGGACTACGTTGTACCGACGACGGCCGCGAGCGGGCCTCGTTCTCGACCTGGTTGTCGGTGACGTGTGGCATTGTCAAACTCCGCCAGAGCAGTTGCCTCAATTGGAGGTTCGGGTGCTTGACGAGCGTCGGCGCGACGACATCATGTGGCTGGTCAATACATACGACGAGCTGATTGGGAAGCCAGTCTCACCGGCCCGCGACGCGGACCTGGCGACGGTGCAAAAGTGGCTGTGCCGAGTGACCGGCATGAGTACGATCAGCGGGGCTACCGATGCAGCCCGGCGACTCACCCGGCATAACGTGTCGTTCATCGCGCGCGATGCATCTCAGGATCTGTCGAGAGCGCCACTCAAACCCGGTGATCAGAATGCGAAGCCGGCATCAGCTCCAATCGGCAGAAAGGTCGCGCCAGCATTCGACGATAACAAGGCGGCCACGGTTGAGAAGCTCCTGGCAGAGCTGAATTCCCTACGTGGGCGAAGCCCAACGACTAGGGAAAAGGCGAAGACGCAGCAGCTGCGACGGAAGATTCTTGAGCTCACGGGCTTCTCCACCCTCGATGGGGTGCGTCAGGCCTTGCGAACCTTCTTGAAGCGCAGAGACGGCAAGCGGAAGTTCGTCCCCACAAAGACATACGCGCGATACGACGCACCGCGATCACCACGACCACGAGTGACGTTTGTACAGGGAGGCTCACCCGGCTCCGGCCGTCGACGGTAGGCGGGCCAACGGCCGCCCAGCTTGTGGCTGCGCGAGGCTCACCTGCAAACTGCACACCCGCCTTGCAAATGCACCGGTAGACCAGCTACTGACCGGATCTGAACGCCTGGTTTTCGCCCATCATGGGTCCCAGCGGCACGCACGTTGGACACCTCCAGGCGGACCTCAACTCGTGCTTCGAAGACCGCCGCACGCACTGCTTCGGGAGCCCAGTCGGTCGAGTTCCTGTAGCACTTCACTGCGTAGCGCGATAGGCGGGGTATGACGCAGCAGGAGCGCATGGATGAACGGATTGCACGAGAGATCGTCTCCCAGGCATTAGGCGTACCTGTGATGTGTCACGACGACAACTCGCAGGCGGGGATGGTAGACGCGCTCATTCGCTATCCGGACGGGCGGGTGGGCGCGATGGAGATAGTGGCCGATCATGATCGTGCCTTCAACGAGATTTGGGATGCTTTGACGAAGACCGGACACTCACTGTCGGTTGAGGGCTTGTCGCGCGGATGGATTGCAGTTCTCCGACACGAAGCGAACCTTCGTCGCGTGCGAGAGGAGCTTCCCTGCTGGTTCGCCTCGAGCAGGAGGACGTCGCCGACACCTGCAAGACTCGTCCGGGCAAAGCTGCGGCGCTCTGCGAACAGGCCGGTTTCCTCCGAGTGCAGATGGCGTATGTCGCGGACGGTGTGGCTCCGGGCAAAGTTTATCTTCGCGCCGCGGGATGGTCAGGGTTCGCCGGAGCTGTCTCATTAGCCGACTGGGCGCACGGTGTGATGTCTCGACATCAGAGTAAGGCGAGGAAACTGCTTGCTCACAAGGATGCAGCTGAACGCCACATGTTCATCTGGGCGACCGTCGGAAGCGACTTTGCGGTGCACGCCCTGCTGGAGCAACGAGGGAGGGATGCCCTTCTCAAGCAACCAGCTCCGTCTCTTCCGCAGGGTATTGAGCACCTGTGGGTCGCTGGTTCGATGAGTACTCACGGAGCCGTCGTGTGGTCTGTTGAGCGTGGTTGGTGGCGTACGCCATGGGCGTTTCCCGCGAACGCGTGAGCGTTCGGAGACCAGCGCCAAGGGTGCACAGCTCGTCCCCTCAGCGATGCCCTAGCGCTCTTGATATGGCTGACCTAGACGATCACCGCCGAACAGGACTTCCGATGTAGCGCGTTTATGGCGGGCGGACTTGCTGGGTGAGCGCCGCGATCGACCGCACCGGCCGGCCAGGCCTTGAGCAGAAGGGATGAGCTCGCCGACTACGGCTCACTTAACTACTGCTGACCTGCAGGTATGCAAGATCAAACTGTCAAAGATAACTCGCCATTGAGGACTATGACCGAACTTCACCCAGGCACTCGCGCCCGCCAACCGCTCCGACGATCGGGTGAAGATCTCATAGAAAATCGCCGCGAGCTTGTTAGAAGCTGCGGCGATCGTGTAGCTTTGGAAATGGACTGTAAACACAGTCCAGCACCGTACGGCTAACTAGTAACTTGACACTCATGACGTTAGTCGGCCGATCGGGTGGGCGCAAGACCTAATCACCCAACCGAGGCGGTGGAACCCGGTGATCCGGGCCACGCGGTGCTCCACAGAAGAATAGGAGCACGCTTGAGCAGCCCCTCTGTGACGATTGGTGGACTCCAGTGGCTCGACTACGCCCTCGCCGGGCCACGTCGAACCATGGCCATGGTGACCGAGCAGAAGCGCCGGTATCTCGACCCGGACGCCCGCGCCGTGGCGTACTACGCTCCGCTGCTCGCCGGCTTCCGGCGGGCGGTTAGCTCTCCTGACCGTTCCACCGTTCTCGACCGAGTCGTCGCCAAGGCGGCGCAAGGTCGTGAACTCAGCAAGCCAGTCGCCTACCGGAGTGCGTCGGACGGGTTCCTCCGACTTCTCCCCCGCGGTGCTACCGGTGTGCCTGTCGCCCAGGCGGCGTGGCGGGATGGTGACCTGTCGATCGTGCTGCGGCACATGCTCGGACTACGTCTGCGCGACGACACCAAGTTTCTCGTCGCTCCCTACTGTAAGAAACCCGAGCTGTCGCAGGAGGTCGCTGACGTCCTGCTGCACCTCATGGACGCGCTCATTCCGGAAATTCTGCCTGGGGCAACGGCCGTCGTTTACGACACGAGGCATGCGCGTCGATACAAGCTCGGCGCTCGGACCAACCGACGAAGCCTTGACGCTCTGGTCCGATCCATGGCCTCCGGCTACGTCCGGCACTGGCACCTCGCAGCCTAGAACCCCCTCGCGTTTCGAACCACCGGCACAGATGGCGTCTAGCCCGCTGTGCGCTCAGCAAGTCCCGCGAAAGCCCCGGACCGGCCGGAAGTTCGAGCTCCGGCCGGACTACACGAGATTTCGGAGACAAGCTCTTGGTTCACCACGTCAAAACCCACGTGCGCAGCGGTAGCCGTGTCCGCTCCTACACGCGGCGCAACCCCGGAACTGGGAAAACAGGCAACAGTCCCGTGGGTCTTATTGCGCTTGTGATAGCCATCCTCGGTGTCGCCGGGCTAGCCAACCAGCGATCGACCGACAACGTTCAGACCCAGTCAGGAACGTCCTGGACCACTGGCGGGATCGAATACCGCACGATCAAGTCCGAGGTCTCAGTGTCCTGCAACGGCCACGCCTATGGCCAGACATCACGGTTCCTCAGCGAACGTCCTTGCACCAGACTCGCCCGCAGTCTTTTCTACGGCGAAACACAGCAACGAGCCAAGGCCGCCATCTCAGTCTCCTGGACAACCATGCCCACATCGACGACCGCCCACCAGCTCCGTCAGCTAATCGACCGCGATGGAACCGGCAACCTCGACGAGCTCACTGACGGCACAACGTTCACCGGCCTCTATTACGCTTCGAAGGTCGACCACAACACTGTTGTCATCGCTCAAGCTGAGGGCGTCAACGGCGCGCTCAGCCCTAGGGAACTCAAGCACATGGCTGTATCCGCTCTCACCGCGCAACAACCATAGCCAGTGCACCACGTCCGAGTCGATCGCTAAAGCCCCGAGTTGCAGAGGGACGGGCCAGTCATCAGCTGGCCCGTCCCTCATATTCGGTCAGTGTCCGTGCTGGCGGCAAGTTGCCGGCCAGACGACATGACGCCAGCGGCTGCACTCGCGTGTTCAGTGCACCCAGCATCGCAAGCAGCCACCAATTACAACCTGTTAGTGGATTAGTCCATTTAGTTAGCGATGTCCGTTACTCGCATTTTTCGTCGGTGGGTGGCGGCATCTTGGGCTAGGAGCCTGTAACGCCTGAGCCTGGAGGACTGGTGGCGGAGGACCGAATCTGGCTGGACGTTCCCTATCGGGAGAAAGACCCGGCGAAAGCAGCCGGGGCGCGCTGGGATCCGGCGGCGAAGCGCTGGTACGCGCCCAGGCCGGGGATGACGGAGTTGGAGCGGTGGGCGGCTCGCCCGGACGTGCCGCAGCTCCTGCCCGGCGAGGACCGGGGCTTCGGATCAGGGTTGTTCGTAGATTTGGTCCCGAGTTCGTGTTGGTTCACCAACGTTCGGTACTGCATCACCGAGCGGGATTGGGAGCGGGTTCGTCGGATGCTCTTGGGCCGCGCGCAGCAGCGATGTGAGGCGTGTGAGCGAGGCGAAGACCGCGAGATCCGGCGCTGGTTGGAGGCACACGAACGCTGGTCCTTCGATTCAGCCACCCGAACCCAGAAATTGATGCGTCTGATCTGCCTGTGCTCGGACTGCCATCGGACGACTCATTACGGGCTCGCCCAGGTCAAAGGGCAAGAGGCCTCAGCGTTCGAGCATCTCTGCGCGGTGACCGGTATGAGTGTTCCGCAGGCGCGTGAGCACGTCAGTGCCGCGTTCGAGGTGTGGGCGCAGCGATCACGTATGGATTGGTATCTTGACCTGACGATGCTCACGAACGCGGGGATCACGCTGGCCAAGCCGCCGAAGGCAGGCAGTCGAGCAGGCATTGCCGAAAGCGAGCTACGGGCCAGAGCCCGGCGCTGAACAAGGCCGAGCCTGTCTAACCTGACAAAGCGGGACGGGCCAGCTAGTCCCTGGCCCGTCCCGCCCCTTGTTTCGCTAGTGACCACACTTACAGCAGATCCACGTGCCGGTGGCCTTGTCGTAGTGCTTGTAGCAGCCCTCGGCGCACATCGCGGTTCGCCTCCCTTCCGGACGAGTTGCGGCGGTTGGTGTTAGGCGGCGGGGGTGAGTGGTTCTCCGCTGATGGCCTCG